>NZ_JBLXEC010000028.1:0-49960 GCF_048263515.1 Marinovum sp.
GGATGACACCTGCACAGAAACTGAAGATGGCCGCATAAATTCTACGACCAAGCCCCCGCAAAAACGGGGGGATTACCTTTTGGTGGACGTTAGGGTATAGGCACCCTTCCGATGAACTTGGAACTTCTCCACCAGGTCGGCAGTCGGACACCTCGATGCCCGCCGTCCTTTCGGCGGCAATCTCTTGGGAATGATTGTCAACTCAGTCCCGAAGGACCGGCAGTCTGGATTCCCGCACGAGTTCAGTCTCAGCGGACCTCCCGGAGGGAGCATCTCTTCGAGATCGATATTGAAACTTGCCAAACTTGCCATGGACCCTCGGGATTTTCCGCGAATCCACCCTTCTTTTTTTCGGACCGTTCTAAAGAACTGTCGACGAGAGTGAAGAGGACTGGCGGAAATATTGAGACTAACAAGGCCGCAGGTAAAACTTGCGGGACAAGAATATTGGCCGTGTCTTCAGAAACAGAAGGAGAAATCTGCCCCTCGTGCGGATTTTTCCATGCACCGGGCGATCAATCGGTTTTGCGTAGAAATTAATACGCAAGTTCGTCCGTGTCGCCGGTCGCGTCAGGCGAACAAATCACGTAAAAATATGACCTTGCCGACGGATCGCCGACAAGGTCTGGTCTTTGTGCCCCACTACGCGGAATGCGTCACTTTGAGGGGCCGCCCTTTTTCATGTGGTGCGCTGCGCGCTCGGGTTGGTTTGCGTTCAGGCCACGCAGGCCTTGGGGGCTCAGCCCCCAAACCCCCGAGGGTATTTTCAAACAGAAGAAGGGGTGGGGTGGGACCCTTTTGGCGGGCGGAGGGCGAGGGGGTCAGTAGGCCTTGGCAGCCTGGTACCAGGCGACGAGGGTTTGGCGTTCCTCGGGGGCGATCTCGGTGATATTGGCGGGGGGCATCGCGTGGGTGACGCCGGCGTGGAGGTAGATGGCGCGGGCGTTCTGGGCGATGTCGCCGGGGGTTTCCAGGAAGACCCCCTTGGGTGCCCAGCGGATGCCGTCCCAGACCGGCTCGCGGGCGTGGCACATCGAGCAGCGGCCGGTGACGATATTGGCGGCGTCCTCGAAGTGATCGGCCTGGGCGAATTTCTCCTCGTAGGGGGTCAGCGCCCGGGCCTCGGCCTCGTCATAGGTGCCCCAGCCCGGCTGTGTCGAGAGCCAGGCGGCGAGGATGAAGAGGATCACCGTGACGGCCCAGGTCCAGTTCGGCGCGGCTTTGCGGGCATGCGTCGAGTTGAAGTAATGCCGGATGGTGACGCCCATCAGGAAGACGAGGCAAGTGATCAGCCAGTTCCACTCGGTGGCAAAGGCCAGCGGGTAGTGGTTCGACAGCATCAGGAAGATCACCGGCAGGGTGAGGTAGTTGTTGTGGGTCGAGCGCAGCTTGGCGATCTTGCCGTACTTCGGGTCGGGGGTGCGGCCGTTCTTCAGGTCGTCCACCACGATGCGCTGGTTCGGCATGATGATGAAGAACACGTTGGCGGTCATGATCGTGGCGGTGAAGGCGCCCATGTGCAAGAGCGCCGCCCGGCCGGTGAAGATCTGGGTGTAGCCCCAGGACATCGCCACCAGGATGACGAAGAGCAGCAGCATCAGAAGCGTCGGGGTTTCGCCGAGCTTCGACTTGCAGAGGAAGTCGTAGCAGATCCAGCCGATGGTGAGCGAGGCGGCGGAGATCAGGATGCCCTGCCAGAGCGCCAGGTCGGCCTTGGCGGCATCGATCAGGTAAAGCTCGCCGCCCACCCAGTAGACGATCATCAGCATCGCTGCGCCCGAGAGCCAGGTCGAATAGCTCTCCCATTTGAACCAGGTCAGGTGGTCGGGCATCTCGGCCGGTGCCACCAGGTATTTGCGGATGTGGTAGAAACCGCCGCCATGCACCTGCCATTCCTCGCCATGGGCCCCGGGGGGCAGGTCGGGCGCCTTGCGCAACCCGAGGTCGAGGGCGATGAAATAGAACGACGAGCCGATCCAGGCGACGGCGGTGATCACGTGCAGCCAGCGGACGGCAAAGGCCAGCCAGTCCCAGAGAATTGCAGCTTCGAACATGCGGGGAATACTCCTGTCTTCTTTGCCGTCAGACTAGCGGACCTGTGGCTTTTCTTGTATTGCAGAGAAAAGCGCATCTGCATCAAAAATTGACGAAGAATGTCCTATCTCGACAATATCCGCACCTTTGTCCGTGTCTATGATCTTGGCTCGATGTCGGCCGCCGGGCGCGATCTGCGGATTTCTCCGGCAGTGACATCGGCGCGGATCTCGCAGCTTGAGCAGCATCTGAACGTCAGGCTGTTCCAGCGCACCACCCGGTCGCTGACGCCGACGGAGCAGGGGCGGGCGTTTTACGGCGGTGCCTGCGCGGTGCTCGAGGCGGTGGAACATGCCGAGGCGCAGGTCTCCTCGATCACCGAGAATCCCAAGGGCGTGCTGCATATCGCGGCGCCTTTGGGGGTGGGGCGTCGGTTGATCGCGCCGCTGGTGCCTGAATTCGCCGAGGCCTATCCGCTGATCGACATTCGGTTGCGGCTGACGGATCGGAACGTGGACCTGACGGCGGAGGGGCTGGACGTGGCGTTCTTCCTCGGCCAGCCGGAGGATTCGACCCTGCGCATTCGCAATATCGCCGACTGCAAGCGGGTGGTCTGTGCCGCACCGGAGTACGTCGCGGCACGCGGCATGCCCGACAGCGGCGAGGCGCTGGTGCGCGACAAGCACAATTGCCTGAACCTGCGTTATCCCGGCGCGCCGGAGTTCCAGTGGCGGCTGCAGACCGCCAATGGCACGCAGCGGTTCCGGGTCTCGGGGCGGTTCGAATCGGATGACGGTGACGTGCTGACCGATTGGGCGCTCTCGGGGCAGGGGGTGATCCTGAAGCCGGTCTTCGAGGTGGTCGATCACCTGAATTCCGGGGCGCTGGTGCCGGTGGCGGTGGAAACGCCGCCGGAGGATATCCAGATGGCCTTTCTCTATACCCACCGGCGGCACCAGGACCCCAAGACGCGGCTGTTCATGGAGTTCATGATCGACCGGCTGGGGGCGACGATGCGGCGGATGGAGAAAGAGGCGAAGGTCTGAGCGAGCCGCGCGGTCGCCGGACCGCGGGGGCCGGCGGCCTTCCGCATTGGTCGCTATGACAACCGCAGCCCCAGACGTGATCCGGGGCCTCCACGTTGGGCGAGAGGCCCCGGATCACGTCCGGGGCTGCGGGAGTGCGGCGTTTGATGGCGTGCCCGGCTGTCAGCCGGGAGACCCCGGATCAGGTCCGGGGCGTGGATGCGCGACAGTAAAGGGTGAGCCTTCACGCAGGCCATGACGCCCCGGATCAGGTCCGGGGCGCGAGGCACCTGGCCAAGTCGTAAACACTCAGCTCCCCCGGTAGGTCGAATACCCATAGGGCGAGAGCAGCAGCGGCACATGGTAATGCGCCTCGGCGTCATTCATCCCGAAGCGCAGCGGGATCTCGTCGAGGAACAGGATATCCTCGGACACTTGGCCGGTGCTCCGAAGATACTCTCCCGCGTGAAAAACCAGCTCGTAGCTACCGGTTTCGAAACGCTCGGCCGGCAGGATCGGCGCATCGGTGCGGCCGTCGTCATTGGTCACCGTCTCGGCGATCTGCTCGCGCGACCCGGACGACAGACGATACAAGGTGATCCGAATGCCCTCGGCCGGGCAGCCGCGGGCGGTGTCGAGGATATGGGTGGTGAGATAGCCGGACATGACATCCTCCTGCATTTGAACCTGCGCCCTATGTGACCGGAAGCGCCGGCCAAGTGAAACCCCGAGATCCGGAGAGTGCTTCAAAGATTTTTTGGTAATTCCCGGCATTGTTCTGATTTAACGTAGCCTCAAATTCTGGAGGCAGACGTGACAAGATATCCCCGTGACATGATCGGCTATGGTCCCCGCATCCCCGACGCCCAGTGGCCCGGTGGCGCCAAGGTGGCGGTGCAATTCGTGCTCAACTACGAAGAGGGCAGCGAGAACTGCGTGCTGCATGGCGATGCGGCCTCGGAGGCCTTTCTTTCCGACATTCCCGGCGCCGCCATGTGGCCGGGCCAGCGCCACTGGAACATGGAATCGATCTACGAATACGGCGCGCGGGCCGGATTTTGGCGGCTGCACCGGCTGTTCACCGGCGCGAATATCCCGGTGACGATCTACGGCGTTGCCTCGGCCCTGGCGCGGTCGCCCGAGCAGGTGGCAGCGATGCAGGACGCCGGCTGGGAGATCGCCTCTCACGGGCTGAAATGGGTTGAACACAAGGACATGCCCGAGGAGGAGGAGCGCGCTGCCATCGCCGAGGCGATCCGGCTGCACACCGAGGTGACAGGTGCGGCGCCGCGCGGCTGGTACACCGGCCGCTGCTCGGAAAACACCGTTCGGCTTGTCGCCGAGACTGGCACGTTCGACTACATCTCGGACACCTATGACGACGATCTGCCCTATTGGCGCGAATACGGCGACCGTGATCAGCTGATCATTCCCTATACGCTCGAAGCCAATGACATGCGCTTTGCCACTGCGCCCGGCTGGGTCACCGGCGAGCATTTCGGCAGCTATCTCAAGGATGCCTTCGACACGCTCTACGCCGAGGGGCAGGAGGGTTCGCCCAAGATGATGTCGATCGGGCTGCACTGCCGGCTGATCGGACGTCCCGGCAAGATCGCGGCGCTCAAGCGCTTCATCGACTACATCCAGGGCTTTGACGATGTCTGGTGCCCGACACGGCTCGAGATCGCCGAGCATTGGGCCAGCACCCATCCGCACCAGCGCCGGGAGCGGCCGTCGCAGATGTCCAAGGCGGATTTCGTGGCGAAATTCGGCGGCATCTTCGAGCATTCCGCCTGGATCGCCGAGGGCGCCCATGATCTGGAGCTCGGCCCGGCGCATGATACCGCCGCCGGCCTGCACAACGCCCTGTCACGGGTCTTCCGCAGCGCCAGCGAGGACAAACGCCTGGGCGTGCTGACAGCCCACCCCGACCTCGCCGGAAAACTGGCCGCCGCCGGACGCCTGACCGCCGAGAGCAGCTCGGAACAGGCCGGCGCCGGTCTCGACATGCTGACCGACGCCGAGCGCGAGACCTTCGCCCGGCTCAACACCGAATACGTGGAAAAACACGGTTTTCCCTTCATCATCGCGGTGCGCGACCACGACAAGGCCTCGATCCTCGCGGCCTTTGACCGGCGCATCAACAACGACCGCGAGACCGAGTTTGCCGAGGCCTGCCGACAGGTCGAGCGCATCGCCGCCTTCCGGCTGAAGGACCTGCTGCCGTGAGCGAAACCATCGTCATCACGCCGATCACCGCCGAGGGCTTTGCGCCCTTCGGCGACCTGCTCGACTGCGCCGGCGCGCCGGACAAGCTGATCAACCAGGGCAAATGCGGCCGTTACCACGACCGCGCCAGCCTCGATTTCACCGACGGCCGCGCCGGGCTCAGCCTGTTCAAGGCCGAGCTGCGCCGCCTGCCACTGACGCTCGACATGATGGAGCGCCACCCGCAGGGCTCGCAGGCCTTCATCCCGATGTCACATGACGCTTTTGTGGTCATCTGCGCCGAAGATGCGGGCAACCGCCCGGGAAAACCGCGCGCCTACCTGACCGAACCCGGTCAGGCGATCAACTTCCACCGCAACACGTGGCACGGAGTCCTGACACCGATCTCGGGATCGGGGCTGTTTGCCGTGGTGGATCGGATCGGCGCTGGCGAGAACCTGGAAGAACACTGGTTCGACACTGCCTATCAGGTGGTGGAGGGCTGAAAACCGGGCCGTCAGGAGGAGTGATGGCCCATCCAAAAACAGCTATACGGGGAGAGAACTATGGCTGACACGACAATCGGGACGGCAGCACAGCTGCGCGATCCCAACTACACGCCGCCGCTGGCAAAGGCGGTGCCGCTGGGCATCCAGCACGTGCTGGCAATGTTCGTCTCGAACGTGACACCGGCGATCATCGTCTGCGGCGCGGCGGGCTTCGGCTTCGGCTCGAACTCGCCGGACTTTCCGCAGATGATCTACATGATCCAGATGTCGATGTTCTTTGCCGGTCTGGCAACGCTGATCCAGACCATCGGCGTCGGGCCGGTGGGCGCCAGGCTGCCGATCGTTCAGGGCACGTCTTTCGCTTTCCTGCCGGTGATGATCCCGCTGGTGGCGGGCAAGGGTGTCGACGCGGTGGCGGTCCTGATGGGCGGCATCGTGGTGGGCGGTCTGTTCCATGCCACGCTGGGGCTCTTCATCGGCCGCATCCGCTTTGCCCTGCCGCCGCTGGTGACGGGCCTGGTGGTGACGATGATCGGTCTGGCCCTGGTCAAGGTCGGCATCCAGTATGCCGCCGGCGGTGTGCCGGCCATCGGCACCGAGGAGTACGGCTCGGCGTTGAACTGGTTCGTGGCCTCGGTGGTGATCCTGGTGACGCTGGGGCTGAAGTTTTTTGCCCGCGGCATGATCTCGGTCTCGGCGGTGCTGCTGGGGCTGCTGGTGGGTTACGGCGTGGCCTGGGCGCTGGGCATGGTGAACTTCGGCAATGTCGGCAATGCCGCCAGCTTCGCGCTGCCCAATCCGCTGCACTTCGGCATCGAGTTCTCGGTGGCGGCGATTGTCGGCTTCTGCCTGATGTCCTTTGTCTCGGCGGTGGAAACCGTGGGCGACGTCTCGGGGATCACCAAGGGCGGCGCCGGTCGTGAAGCCACCGACAAGGAGATCGAAGGCGCGACCTATGCCGACGGTCTGGGCACCGCGGTCTCGGGGCTGTTCGGCGCGCTGCCCAACACCTCGTTCTCGCAGAACGTCGGCCTGATCGCCATGACCGGGGTGATGAGCCGCCACGTGGTGACCATCGGCGGCATCTTCCTGATCCTCTGCGGGCTGGTGCCCAAGATCGGCGCGATCATCTCGACGGTGCCGATCGAAGTGCTGGGCGGCGGCGTGATCGTGATGTTCGGCATGGTGGTCTCGGCCGGTATCTCGATGCTGTCTGACGTCAACTGGAACCGCCGCAACATGGTGATCTTTGCCATCGCTCTGTCGCTGGGCCTCGGCCTGCAACTGGAGCCCGACGCGCTGCAGCACCTGCCGCAGACGCTGAAGGTGCTGGCCACCTCGGGCATCCTGCCGGCGGCGCTGATCGCCATCGTCCTGAACCTCGTGCTGCCGGAAGAGCTGGCCGACGAGGCGACCGAAGAGGTCTCCGGCGGTCTGGCCGGCAAGGGCACGGGCTCGATGCCCGGCGAGTGACCGGTGGGTTGAAAACCCACCCTACACAAGGGACCCCGGGTGTCGCGTCAGGCACCCGGGGTTTCTTTTTGTCCGGCGTTGGTGTGGCGTATTTTGCAAAGAGAAGAAGACCTGGACCGGTCCTGTCATTCTTCTCTTTCCAAATACGCCAAGCAACGTTTGCCCTCACGCCATGCGGCGGGCCATGTCGAGCATGCGAGCGGAAAAGCCCCATTCATTGTCGTACCAGCCGAAGATCCGCAGCACGCCGCCCTTGGAGACCGAGGTTTCGCGGCCGGCGACCACCAGCGATTCCGGCCGGCCGCGCAGGTCGGTCGAGACCAGCGGCAGGTCGGTATAGCCAAAAAGCGTCGGATCGGCGGAGGTGACCAGCCCGTTGAGCGCCTCGGCGGTGATGGCGTCGCGGGTCTGCACCGTGAGGTCGATGGCCGAGACCGAGGCGGTGGGCACGCGGATCGCGCGCGCCTCGATGCGGCCGGCGAGATGCGGCAGCACCGTGCCGATCAGCCGGCCGGCCGAGGTGGTGGTGGGCACCATCGACAGCGCGGCGGCGCGGGAACGCACCAGATCGCCACGCGGCGCATCCACCGTGGGTTGCGAGCCGGTGTAGCAATGGACCGTGGTCATGTGGCCGCTCTCGACGCCGGCGGCCTCGTCGAGCAGGCGCAGCAGCGGCGCCAGCGCATTGGTGGTGCAGGAGGCGTTGGAGATCACCGGCTGGTCGCCCAGAAGCTCGGTATTCGCGCCGAGGACGATGGTTTCGTCGGCGGCATCCGACGGCCCCGAGATCAGGATGCGGCGGGCGCCGGCGGTCAGGCCGCGGCAGGCCACGTCGCGGGTCTGGGCCTTGCCGGTGCATTCCATGACGATGTCGACGCCCGTCAGGTCGAGGCTCGAGATGTCCGGCGCATGGGTCACCGGCAGGGCGCGGCCGGCGGCATGCAGCGTGCCGTCACGGCCAGAGGCACCGCCGGGGAAGGGGCCGAAGACGCTGTCGAAGGCGAAGAGATAGGCGCAGGTTTCCAGCGAGGCAATGTCGTTGATGCCGACGATCTCGACGTCCGGGTGATCGGTCAGGACCATCCGGGTGATCGTGCGGCCGATGCGTCCGAAACCGTTGATGAAGATGCGAAGGCTCATGGCGGATCCCGAGGCGTGTGCAAGGTCAGCGGATGTGACCTGATTGCGCCGCAAGAGGCAATGCCCCGGGGGAAACTTTTGCCGCCATGCGTGGCTGCGACCAAATGATACGACAATCAACGAAATGGTGACTTAAATCTTCACGCCCCAAGGGCTAGGAAGATGCAACGATCTGACAGCCCTTGGGGAGTGGTGCGATGATCCCGGAACTCGGACAATTTGCCTTGGCGCTGGCGCTGGCGCTGGCGCTGGTGCAATCGCTGGTGCCGATGATTGGCGCGGCACGCGGCAACCTGGTGTGGATGCGCTCGGCGCAATCGACCGCGCTGGGGCAGCTTCTGTTCACCGCCGTGGCCTTTGGCGCGCTGATGTGGGCCTTCGTGGTCAGCGATTTCACCGTGCGCAACGTGGCCGAGAACTCCAATTCGCTGAAACCAATGATCTACAAGGTCGCCGCGACCTGGGGCAGCCACGAGGGCTCGCTGCTGCTCTGGACGCTGATCCTGACGCTCTTCGGCGCGGGCGTCGCGGTCTTCGGCTCGAATATCCCGCATGCGCTGCGGGCGCGGACCCTGTCGGTGCAGGCCTGGATTTCGGTGGGCTTCCTGACCTTCATGCTGTTCACCTCGAACCCGTTCGAGCGCATCCTGCCGCCGCCGGTCGATGGCAATGACCTCAACCCGCTGCTGCAGGACATCGGCCTCGCCATGCATCCGCCGCTGCTCTACGTGGGCTACGTCGGCTTTTCGATCGTCTTCAGCTTTGCCGTTGCCGCGCTGATCGAGGGGCGGGTCGATGCTGCCTGGGCGCGCTGGGTGCGGCCCTGGACGCTGGCGGCCTGGATGAGCCTGACCGCCGGCATCGCTCTGGGGTCATGGTGGGCCTATTACGAGCTCGGCTGGGGCGGCTGGTGGTTCTGGGATCCGGTGGAGAACGTCAGCTTCATGCCCTGGTTGCTTGGCACGGCGCTGCTGCATTCCGCCATCGTCACCGAGAAGCGCGGGGCCTTCAAATCCTGGACCATCCTGCTGGCAATCCTCACCTTTTCGCTGTCGCTGCTGGGCACCTTCATCGTCCGCTCGGGGCTTTTGACCTCGGTGCATGCCTTTGCCGTCGATCCCGAGCGCGGGGTCTATATCCTTGGCCTGCTGGGGGTCTCCATCGGTGGCTCGCTGACGCTTTACGCGGTGCGGGCCCCGGCGATGGAGGGCGGCGGGCTGTTCGCCCCGGTCAGCCGCGAGGGCGGACTTTTGATCAACAACCTGCTGTTGGCGGTGGCCACAGGCACGGTGCTCTTCGGCACGCTTTATCCGCTGTTTCTCGAGGCGGTGACCGGCGACAAGATCTCGGTCGGGCCGCCGTTCTACAATGCCTCCTTCGTGCCGATCATGCTGCCGCTGGTTTTTGTCATGGCGCTGGGGCCGTTCCTGACCTGGAAGCGGGCCGACCTGAAGGGCATCCTGCAACGGCTCTGGCTGGCGCTGGGGCTGGCGGCTCTGGCGGCGCTGGTGGTCTGGTACATGGTGACCGGCGGGCCGGTGCTGGCGGTGCTGGCCTTTGGCCTGGGTATCTGGCTGATGGTTGCGACGCTGCAGGAATGGGCGAACCGGATCAAGCTGTTCCGCGCGCCCCTGGGCGAGAGCCTGCGCCGGGCGCGCAACCTGCCGCGGGCGAGCCACGGCATGACCCTGGCGCATCTGGGCCTTTCGGTCTGCATCCTGGGGTTTGTCGGCTCTTCGGCCTGGAAGGAAGACGTGATCACCTTTGCCAAGCCCGGCACGCAGGTGCAGGTCGCGGGCTTCGACGTCACCTTCGAGGGCGTGGAAGAGGTGCCGGGGCCGAACTACATGGCCTTCCGCGGTACGCTGGAGGTGCGCCGTGACGGCGAGTTCGTGCAATACCTCTATCCCGAGCGGCGCAACTACCCCGTCGCCCGCAGCCAGACCACCGAAAGCGCCATTCGCCATTCGCTGGCCGGCGACCTCTATGCCTCGATCAGCGAGCCCGCCTCGCAGACCGTGGGCGAGGCCTGGACACTGCGGGTGCTCTACGAGCCGCTGGTGAACTTCATCTGGCTGGGCTCTTTCATGCTGGTTCTGGGCGGGGCGCTCAGCCTCAGTGACCGGCGGCTGCGCATCGGTGCGCCGCGCCGGGCCAAGGTGCCTCAGATGGCGCAACCTGCGGAGTAAAGTGACATGCAACGTATCCTCGTCCTGCTGCCGATCGCGGTGGTGCTGGTCATCGGCGGCTTCTTTGTCTGGGGGCTGAACCCGGACCGCGACCCCAATGCCATCCCCTCGGTGTTGATCTCGAAGCCGGCGCCGGAATTTGCCCTGGCGCCGATTGCCGGGGTCGCCGTGCCGGGGCTGGCGACGGCCGACCTGGCGACCGGCGAACCGGTGCTGGTCAATGTCTTTGCCTCCTGGTGCGTGCCCTGCCGGGCCGAGCACAAGGTGCTGACGCGGCTGGCGGCGCAGGAGGGCTTTGCGCTTTTCGGCATCAATTACAAGGACAAGCCCGAGGCAGCGAAGGCATGGCTCGAAGAGCTGGGCAATCCCTACCAGCGCATCGGCTCGGACGAGAGCGGGCGCGCGGGGCTTGAATGGGGCATCTCCGGCGTACCGGAAAGCTTTCTGATCGACGCGTCGGGCACCGTGGTCTGGCGGTATGTCGGGCCGATTGCCACTGAACAGGCGCAGGACGATCTGCGCGCGGCCCTGGCGGCGGCGCGGGCGGAGGCGGGCTCGTGAGGGGGCTGCTTGCCGCGCTGCTGATCGTGCTGGCCGGCATGGCGGCGGCGGTGGAGCCTGACGAGATCCTCGACGATCCGGTGCTGGAGAACCGCGCCCGCGTGATCTCGCGCGATATCCGCTGCGTGGTCTGCCAGAACGAGCCGATCGACAGCTCCAACGCCGGCGTGGCGCGCGACCTGCGGCTGCTGATCCGCGAACGGCTGGTGGCCGGCGACAGCGATGACGAGGTCAGGCAATACCTCGTCGACCGCTACGGCGATTACGTGCTGTTCAAGCCGCCGTTCAAACCTTCGACCTATGCGCTCTGGCTGGCGCCCTTTGTCCTTCTGGGGCTGGGGGCGGTGGCGGCGGGCGTCGCCCTGCGGCGGCGCGGCGGGCGCGGCAGCTCCGAGGCGCTGAGCCCGGAAGACGAGGCGCGCGTGGCCGAGCTCATGTCGCGCTATGACCAAGAGCAGACCAAGAAAGACGGCTGACGCATGACATTCTGGATACCCGCTGCCGCCATGGCGCTTGTTGCCGTGCTGGTGATCCTTCTGCCGCTCTGGCGCCGCGAGGGCATCGCGGTCGATCACCGCGACGGCGCCCTGGCGATCTTTGTCGACCAGCTGCGGGAGATTGACGCCGAAGCGGCGCGTGGGCTGATCTCGGCCGGCGAGGCCGATGCGGCGCGGCTGGAGATCAAGCGCCGGATGCTGGCGGTGGAACGCGAGGAGGGCCGTGGCCCGGCCCGTGTCGGTGGCGCCGTGGTGCTGATGGTGCTGGCGGTGCTGGTGCCGCTGCTGGCCGGCGGGGTCTATGCGCTGATCGGCGCGCCGGGGGCGCAGAGCCTGCCGTTCGCTGAGCGCGCCGCCGAGCGCGAGGAAGACCAGAAGATCGTCGAGCTCACCGAGCGGCTGCGCGCGCGGCTCTTGTCTGACGAGGACGGCGGGCCGACCGAAGGCTGGGAGCTGCTGGCGCAGACCTACATGAAGATGGGTCGCTACGGCGCCGCCGCCGAGGCGTTGGGCCGGATCGTGACCCGCGACGACGCCCACTCCGGCCATCTGACGCAATGGGCCGAGGCACTGATCGCCGCCAATGACGGTCTGATCACCGCCCAGGCGGCCTCGGCCATCGATCAGGCGCTCGACATGGACGTGCTGAACCCGGCGGCGAGCTACTACAAGGCGCAATGGCTGGAGCAGGAAGGCCGCGGCGCGCAAGCCCGCGAGCTGTTGATGCTGCGCTTGCGGCAGGAGCGCGAGGCGCAGCCGTGGATGGAGATATTCGTCCGCCAGATAAACCGACTGGGCGCCGAAACCGGCGCCGAGCCTGTAGCGCTGAGCGATTTCGTCACGCAGCGCGGACCCAGCGCCGCGGATGTCGAGGCGGCGCAGGAGATGACCGAAGAGGAGCGCGGCGATTTCATCCGCTCGATGGTGGCTCGGCTGGCGGAACGGCTCGAGGACGAGCCCGACGACATCGACGGCTGGCTGCAGCTCGGGCGCGCCTATGGCGTGCTGGGCGAGCGGGAGAAGGCCCTGGAGGCCTACCGCGCGGCTGAAGGGGTGCTTGGGGGGCTGGCCTCTGACGATCCGCGGCGGCGCGCGGTGGCCGAGGGGCTTGCGGAGTTCGGCGGGTAGTTCTCTTGTCGGGTAGCGGGAGCGAGGGGCCAGCCCCTCGCGCTCCCCGAGGGTATTTGCAGCAAGAGGAAGATGGGGGCGGGGGCTGTTGGGCAGCCGCGCGCCCTTTTGGTGTGGTCAGCCGCCGGCCTGGGTGATGGCTTCGAAGATCGCGGCTTCGGTCAGGATTTCGGGCAGGGGGATGCCATTGGGGGCGGCGGGGCCGTAGACGGCGTTGAAGGGGATGCCGTAGCGGCCGAAGCTTTCCAGGTAGGCCGAGATCGCGTCGCTGGGGCGGGTCCAGTCGGCCTGCATCGGGATAATGGCGTCGCTGGCGAGGGCCTCCGAGACCGGGCCACGGTCGAGGACCAGCGCCTTGTTGGCCTTGCAGGTCAGGCACCAGTCGGCGGTGACATCGACGAAGACGATGCGGCCGTCCTTGACGTGGCTAGCGAGGCTTGTGGCGTCGAAACTGGCCCAGTTGGTGGCGCCTTGGGCGGCGTCTGCCGGGGCCGGGGCGCGCAGGGCGGGCAGGGTGATCGCCAGCGCTGCGAGGGCCGCCACGGTCAGGGCGCGGGCCGGCAGGCGGCGGAAGGCCAGGGCGGCGAGGATCAGCGCCATCAGCAGGGCCGTGAGACCCGCGGCCTGAAGTCCCGAGACCGCGGCCAGGACAAAGAACAGCCAGGCGGCGGTGAGCGCCAGCAGGGCGCCCATCACCAGTTTCAGCGCCAGCATCCAGCGGCCGGGTTTCGGCAGCAGGCCCACCACGCCGGGGAAGGCTGCGACCGCCAGATAGGGCAGCGCCAGGCCGAGGCCAAGGGCAGTGAAGATCACCGCGATCTCGCGGCCGCCACCAGACAGCGCATAGGCCACCGCGGTGCCGAGGAAGGGTGCCGAGCAGGGCGTGGCCAGCACCGCGGCAAAGGCGCCGGTGGCGAAATCGCCCAACCGGCCCTTGCCGCCGGCGACCGACAGGCGGGTTTGCAGCGTGGACGGCAGCGACAGCTCGAAGAGGCCGAAGAGGTTGGCGGCGAAGAGCACCAGGATCACGATCATCGTCGAGAGGAACACCGGGCTCTGGAACTGCAGGCCCCAGCCCACGGCCTGGCCCATGCTCTGCAGCCCCCAGGTGACCGCGGCCAGCGCCCAGAAGAACACCAGCACGCCAGCCGCCGAGAGCAGGAAGCCGGCGCGCACGCGGGCGCGGCCCTGGTCGGCCTTGCGCACCGCTGAAGCGAGCTTGATCGACAGCACCGGCAGCACGCAGGGCATGACGTTGAGGATCAGCCCGCCCAGCACCGCGATCAGCGCCATGGTGACAAGACCGCGGGCGGCGGTTGGCGCGGCCGGGGCGGTCTCGGTCAGCGCGGATGTGACGGTGCCGGCGATGGCGCCATCGGTGACCGTCAGGCGCAGCGCCTCGGGCGTGCCGTCGAGCGGGTAGAGCAGGGGTACCCGGGCCCAGAGGCGGGTGCGGTCGTCACCCAGGCGCAGTTCGGGCTTGCCGAAGATCGCCGTGCCAAGCTCGGGGAAGACATCGGGGGTGCGGAAGGCCGTGGCCTGGCGCACCGCGAAGGTCAGGGCGCTGTCTGACAGATGCGCGGCCTCGATCTCGAAGCCAGAGGCGGCGCCTTCTTCGGGCACCTGGTCCAATGCCGTGGCCAGTATCGCGGCGGCATCGGCGTCGATGCCGGTGCCTTGCGGCAGCGCGAGCGTCAGGTCGAAATCCTCGGGAATGCAGATGTCTTTGCAGACCAGCAGCCGCACGCGGGTTGTCAGATCGACCGGCTGGCCGGGCCGGTCCAGCGTCAGGCTGATCGGAAAGGTCACCGCATCGCCATAGCCGAAGTTTTCGATGTCGAAGGCGGTAAACCGCGTCGGCGCGGGAAAGAGCAGCTCGGCGCCGGCAAGGTTCTGCGCCTCTGACCAGTCGAGCTCTGGCGGCAGGCCGACCTCGCCGGGGCTGCGCCAATAGGTCTTCCAGCCTTCGCCCATCTCGATCACCAGACCGGCCGACAGGGTGCTGGCATCGGGCGCCACGCCCTGCTCGGCGGCGATCAGCCGGGCAGTCAGCGCCGGAGAGCTGTGGGTCTCGGACGTGGCGGCACCGGCGGCCAGGGGCAGGGCAAGGGTCAGCAGGGTCCAGAGGACGCGGGCAAGGCGCATGAGATCTCCTTTGATGAGAGATATTAGCCGATCACGCGCCGGTATGCGCCATCCGCCCGATCACGTCGAGGGGGGCGGGGTGTCACTTTGGCGCGAGGCCTGGCCGCACGGCGATTCAGTGTCTGCTGGTGACGCGTCGGAGACCCGAAGGCCGGCGGTGACCCGGGGAACCGCAGGGCGCGCAATCGGCCGGCGGTGAGGCTCAGCCGCGCGGCATCCGCAGGACGATGTTGCGGCCGCCTTTCACGTAGCTGAGCTGGCCGTCGCTGATCGCCGAGACCCGGCCGCCGTCGATCCGGTCGCCGACCTTGACCTTCTGGTAGCGCCCATTGGCCAGACGCACCAGGGCGCGGCGGCTGGAGGGTTTGCCGTAGACGCCGATCAGGTTGACCTTGCGCAGGTTGATGGCGTTCTTCTCGGTGGCGGCAGCGGCCACGGAGGACCGCGACGGGATGCTGGGCTGCACCGTGCGCGGCTGCACCGCGGCGGTCTGGCGCGCGGTGGTCTCGGCCTCGGCATTGCGGGTGGCACGAGTGACCAGGGCGGCAATGTTGGCCGGGCGCGTCTTGGGCTGCGGCGAGGCGGCGACGGCGAGCGCGCTGGCCTCGATCTTGGCGGCCTCTTCCGCGTCGTCTTCGGCGATGTCCTGGGCGAGCGAGGCGGCGGCGGCCGGGCGTTCGACCTCGGGCCGCGGGCGCGGGCGCTTCTGGCGCAGCTCGGCCAGGCTGACGCCGCCGAGGTTGGCGCGTTCGTTCTGTTCCTCGAGATCGCCGGGGCGCGGCCGGGGCTTGAGCCCGGCCAGCGTCTCGTCCACCACGGTGGCGATGCTGGCGGCGGGTTCCTCGGGCTCGGTCACATCGGGGGTGACCGGTTCGTCGGCATCAAGATCGGCGTCGGTCTCTGGCGCTGGCTGCGCGGCCTCGACCGGGCGTTCGGCACCGGGGCGCAGCGGCGGTTTCAGCGGCGGCGGGCCCTGGACCAGCAGGAAGCCGGCGGGGTGGCGCACGCCTTCGGGGGTGGGCAGGATCAGACCGTTTTCGTCAAAGGTCAGGCCGGCGTCGGCGGGATAGGGGTTGATCTGCGCCGGCGGCGGAAGGTCCGTCTGCGCCTCGAGGCTGGTGGGAATGGCCACGGCGTCCCCCACGGCGACCGAGGGGTCGATCGAGGCGACGTAGACATCGCCGACGAGGTTGTGGCCGGGTTCCGCCGGCGGCAGCGGTGCGCGCTGCCAGATGCCGGTGGCGGCATAGCGCGCCTCGGCCTGTTCGGGCGTCAGCGCCTCGGCCTCGAAGGGCACCGACAGGCCGTCGACCTGGTCTTCGACCAGATCGCGTGACAGCGCCGGCACGCCGGAGCTGAGCGCCGCGAGGTTGATCGCGGCCGGGTCCTGCGGGTCGATCTCGGTGCCGCTGTCGGGCAGGGCGAGCGCGGTTTCCGGCAGCGGTTCGACCACGGCGGGCGGCGTGTCGGGATTCGCCGTGGCGGCGGCTGCCGGCTCGGCAAGGGTGGCGGCCGGGGGCTCGACCGCGGCGACCTGTGTCTCGGGCGTGCGGCGGAAGAATCCGGCGAGCCCTTCGTCGAGGAAGATCGAGGCCATGGCGGCCACGGCCAGCATCGTCAGAAGCAGCACGGCGGTCAGGATCAGCCCGAGGAAGCGCGGCTTGCCGCCGATCTTCTGCTGGCCGCGAGCGCCGAATACAGTCATCCGCTCGCCTTCGTCCAGCACGGCGCTGCCGCCGGCGGTGGCCGCGGCGCCCTTGCCCCTGGCCTTGCCGAAGGCGGGCTTGCGGATGTCGGCCTCGGGCTTGCGCGGCTTGCGACGGCTGGCAAAGCCGATGGATTTGCCGGTCGCATCCGGCACGGCCGTGCTGGCGGCGATGGGGGGCGTGTCCTCGGCGGTGGGCTCGTCAGGCTTGGCCTTGGGGCGCATCGAGAACGAGGCGCGGGCCTTGGCGGCAAGGTCTTCGCTGACGTCGCGGGCCTTGGGCGCGGCCGGGGCCGGCGCGTCGCGGCGGCCGGGCATCTCGTCCTGGACGGCGCTGATCGGAGTGACCGGGCGCGGCGCCGGGGTGTCGCGATGAGCACGAATGCTGGCAAAGCTGGGCGCGGCCACAGGATCTTCGGCGGCGGGCTTGGGGGCCGGGGCCTTGGGCGCGGCGGCTTTCGCCGGCGCCTTGGCGGGAAGCTTGGGCTGCGGCTTCTGCGCCGCCGGGGCGGGTGCGGGTTTCGACGCGGCGGCTTTGGCGGCCGGCGTTGGCGCAGGTTTCGGCGCGGCGGCCTTGGCGGCGGGCTTGGGCGTCGGCGCGGGTTTGGGTGTGGGAGCAGGTGCGGGCGCGGCCTTTGCGGCCGGCGTCGCCTCTGGCTTGGGCTGCGGCGTCGGAGCCGGCTTCTGCGCTGGCGCGGCCTCTGCCTTGGGGGCGGGCGCGGGTTTCGGCGCCGGTTTTGCCTCTGCCGCCGGAGCGGGTTTGGCTTCCGGCTTGGGCGCTGGCTTCGGTTCAGGCTTGGCCTCTGCCTTGGGTGCAGGCTTCGGATCAGGCTTGGGTTCAGGCTTAGCTTCTGCCTTGGGCGCAGGCTTTGCGTCCGGCTTGGCCTCAGCTTTTGGGGCCGGCGTTGCCTCGGGCTTGGGCTCAGGCTTCGGAGTGGGCTTCGCTTCGGCCTTGGGCTCCGGCGTCACCTCTGCCTTGGCGTCCGGCTTCGGAGCAGGCGTCGCGTCAGGCTTCGGTTCCAACTTCGGCGCTGCTTCGACCGGCTTCGGTGCCGGGCGCGGGACGACGGTGATCGGGGCCGGGTCGGCCTGGACCTTTACGCCGGGGGCGAGCGAGGTCAGCGCGGTCTCGGTCGGGCCGAAGAACGGCTCGCGGCTGAAACCGGCGTCAGGCCCGATGTCGGACACAAAGGCCAGCGGGTGGAAGCCATGCGCGGCGGCAAAGCTCTCGGCCTCTTCCAGCGTCTCGCGCGCGACGGCGGCAATCTGCACCCGACCGTCGCGCTGCTCGTAGTCGTAGACCAGATCGTCGATCGCATAGGGCGTGGCCCCGTCGAGCGCCGATTCGACGGCCTCTTCCACGGAACTGCCGGCCGTCGGCGCGGGAATGTCGAGAAAGCGGACCTGTTCGGTCGGCAGGACAAGCTTGACGTCGGCCGGATCGCCCGGCAGGCCGGCGGCGGATTCCCGCAGCGCTGCAAGGGCTTTGGGCAGGTTCGACGTCTCGGGCGAGACATCGCCGAGCTTGTACCAATGGCCCGTGGTTCCGCCCTCTGCACGGCGCAGCAGGGCGATCCCGTCGAAGGACAGCAGAAGTGCAAAATCAGGTTTCATTCGTCCGGCTTTCGCACTCCTTCACGGGTCACACAAGTCACGACCGCCTCACGCAATATTTAGGGCAGCTTCCCGCCGAGAAAACCCTTTGCGCCGCTTCACGGCCCCCCATAGACTTGGCGCGACCACGGCGCGCGCGCAAGATGCGGTGAGGCCGCAGGTAGTATAGCACAAAGGTTGCGCCAATGTTGAGACGTCTGATTATAAACACTTTTGTCACTCTGATCGCAACGATTCCCGTGGCCGCGCAAGAGACGCTTTCGCCCCGGCAGATCGTGGTCACCGGCGAAGGGCTGGTGCAGGCGGCACCCGACATGGCGACGCTGTCGATCGGCGTCGGCCACGAGGCGCCGAGTGCCGCCGAGGCGATGGCCGAGGTCAGCGCCACGGTGCAGCAGGTCTTCACCCGGCTGACCGAGCTGGGGGTGGCGCAGCGCGATGTTCAGACCGCCTCGTTGCGGATCGATCCGATCTGGCGCGAGCGCAATCGCTCGACCCCCGAGGAAGTGCCCGAGATCGTGGGCTTTCGCGCCAACAATGACCTGACCATCCGCCTGCGCGACATGGCGCAGCTGGGCGCGATCATCGGCGTGCTGATCGCCGACGGGGCCAACCGGCTCTCTGGCATCGGTTTCGGGGTCGAGAGCCCCGAGGTCTACCTGACCGAAGCGCGGCGGCTGGCGGTGGTCGACGCCCAGGCCCGCGCGGCGCTTTATGCCAAGGCGGCGGGGGTGGAGCTGGGACCGGTGCTTGAGATCGTCGAGCCCAATGGCGGCGGCATGCCGGGGCCGATGTACGCCCGCGCCGAATCCATGTCGATGGCCAGCGACGTGCCGGTGGCGGCCGGAGAGATGACCTTCAGCGCGCAGGTGCGCATGACCTTTGCCATCGCCCGCTAGGGGCGGCGTCAGACCGGGTCGGGCAGGTAGAAGGCATTGCGTTCCATCAGCCCGACCAACCGGTAGCCGAGGCCGGGAAAGTGCTCCGAAAGCTGCGCCTCGTAAGCGCGCTGCGCCCAGGGCTTGTCGGCCTCGAGCACGATCAGCGGCCGCCGGGTCTCGATCACCCGCTGTGCGCCGAGGATGCCAGGCCATTCGTGACCCTCGAGATCGAGATGCAGGATCGACACCCGCCGCGAGGCGTCGACCAGATCGTCGATCGGCACCACCGGCACGCTCTCGGTCTGCCCTTCGATCGCGCTGTCCACCACCCGTGCCCTGGCCGCCATCGGCCGGCCGCTGTCCGAGACCGTCTGAAGATGCAGCGTGCCGGGCTCGGCGCCCACGGCCACCGGGTGCAGCGCCACGTTGTCGAGCCGGTTGAGCGTGATGGTGATCTGCGCGGCGGCATGGCTGAGCGGCGCGGGTTCAAACGAGTGTACCGTCGCGCCGGAGGCCATGACCTGTGACAGCGCGGGCAGGAAATCACCCACGAAGGTGCCACCGGTGATGATGTCGCCGTCGCGCACCCAGCGCCGCATCAGCCGCAGGGTGTCGGGCTCGTAGACCCCGCCCGAGAGCAGCACCCGCGGCACCTCTCGCCGGGCATAGGCGTCGGGCACGCAGTAGAAGCCGTATTCGTTGACGGCCGTTGTATAGCCGAAGTCCGGACCTGCGGTCTCGGCGCCTTTGACGGGGATGGTTCTGTGCTGCATCGATCTGCCCTTTGCGGCATTTTTCAGCAGTATAGGCCCATGCGTGTCCGCGCCAAAGACAAATCGCGCCCCGAGGGTGCCCGGGGCGCGATCTGTTGCTCAGCGTCTGTCGTGGCGCGGGGCGCCGCGGCGTCGGCTCAGGCCGAGGCGGCCTTGAGCGCCTGGTCGAGATCGGCGATCAGGTCGTCGGCATCCTCGATCCCGATCGAGATCCGCACCACATCGGGGCCGGCGCCGGCGGCTTCCTGCTGCGCCGGGGTCAGCTGGCGGTGGGTGGTCGAGGCCGAGTGGATCACCAGCGAGCGGGTGTCGCCGAGGTTGGCCACATGGCTGAAGAGCTGCAGCGCGTCGACGAACTTGACGCAGGCGTCGTAGCCGTCCTTGAGCTTGACGGTGAAGAGACCACCGGCACCCTTGGGGCAGAACTTCTCCTTGCGCGCCTTGTGCGGCGAGCTGTCGAGGCCGGCATAGGTCACGCCCGCCACCGCGTCATGGGTTTCCAGCCATGCGGCGATCTTCTCGGCGTTCTGCACGTGGCGCTCCATGCGCAGCGACAGCGTCTCGATGCCCATCAGCGTGTAATGCGCCGCCTGCGGGTTCAGAGTCATGCCGAGATCGCGCAGGCCGATGGCGATGCCGTGGAAGGTGAAGGCCAGCGGCCCGAAGGTCTCGTGGAACTTGAGCCCGTGGTAGGCCTCTTCCGGGGCGCTGAGCGAGGGGAACTTGTCCGAGGCCGACCAGTCGAACTTGCCCGAGTCGACCACCACGCCGCCGGTGACGGTGCCGTTGCCGGTGAGGTATTTGGTCATCGAATGCACCACCAGCGTGGCGCCGTGCTCGATCGGCTTGCAGAGGTAGGGCGTGGCCGAGGTGTTGTCGACGATCAGCGGGATGCCGGCCTCGTCGGCGACCTTGGCGGCGGCGGCGATGTCGGTGATGTAGCCGCCGGGGTTGGCAATCGACTCGCAGAAGATCGCGCGGGTGTCGTCATCCACCGCCGCTGCGACGGCATCCATGTCGTCGAAGTCGACGAACTTGGCCATCCAGCCGAAGCGCTTGATGGTCTGGCTGAACTGGGTGATCGAACCGCCGTAGAGCCGGGTCGAGACCACGACGTTCCTGCCCGGTCCCATCAGCGGAAAGAGCGCCATGATCTGCGCCGCGTGCCCCGAAGAGCAGCAGACCGCGCCGACGCCGCCCTCGAGCGTGGCGACGCGTTCCTGCAGCACCGCGATGGTGGGGTTGGTCAGGCGCGAGTAGATGTAGCCCACTTCCTGGAGGTTGAAGAGCGCCGCCGCATGTTCGGCATCGCGGAACACATAGGCGGTGGTCTGGTAGATCGGCGTCTGCCGGGCGCCGGTTGCCGGATCGGGGCGGGCGCCGGCGTGGATTTGCAGGGTGTCGAAGCCGTAGGTCGGGGCGTCGGTCATGAGGTCCTCCGTTGAAATTGCGCGGAGGGTATGCAGAGAGCGGGGTATTGGCCAGACCTGAAATGGCCCTTGGGTCAGCTTGGGCTTTCGGAGCGGAGCCGCGCATCGACGGGCCGCGGTGCGGCGACCAACGGCCAGTTCTACGGAACTTTATCCCAGCCACTTCCGCAAAAGACATGAGCGGAGCGCCTACGTCAGCCCAATCGCCGTGCCGGGGGGCGGCCCGGCGAAGCGCGGCGGCCTGTGGCCGCTGTTAACGCGCTTGGGGAAGAGGCCGTGGGGGAGGGGTTTTGGGGAAGGCGCACCCTTACCAACGCCAGCCTCAAGGAACGAGACGTGCATCGACGGGCCGTGGCGCGGCGATCCGCAGTTAGCTCGGCAGCACTTTATCTCAGCCCAGCCCGGAAAAGATCGGAGCGCCGTGCTTACGGCCGCCGCGCATTGCCGTGCCGTGGGGCGGCCCGGCGATGCGCGGCGGCCTTTGGTCGCTGTGAACGCGCTGGGGGTGTAAGTCAGCGGGAAGGGACCAGGACTGGCGCGGCGGCCAGCGATCACTGTCAACGCTCCGGGAGAAACCTGCGGCAGTTACCGCATCCAGAATCCCTCTCGCCGGATCTGGTTGCGGATCGCTTGTTCCTTGCGCGGCAGGTTGTCCTGGTCGAACATGTCGCGCACCTTGTGACCGCGCCCCTGGTAGATCATCCGCAGCGCCGGCTCGTAATCCTTCAGCCGTTTCTTCACCTTGTTCGGCGCCGCCACGATTTCGAGCGTGTCGACCACATGCTTGCCCTCCCGGGCAAACAGCAGCGGCAGGAAGCGGTAGTGACAGGAATGCGTGCCATCGAGCATCCCCCCGGGCAAAGTATCCCGTCCGCCGCCCAGCGCATGGATCACCAGCGGCAGCGCCACCTGGTCGAGCCACGGCGTCAGCGGCTGACAGACCAGCGCGGCAGGCGGATCGTCTCGGATCGCCAGGGCATACTCCAGAAACTTCGCGCCGAACTCCCGCGGACAGCGGTAGAAGAAGAACCCGGCGTTGAAATAGAGATAGCGCTGCCAGTATTCGTCGGGCTGCGACAGGTCGAGCGAGCTCTCGAAATCCAGCCCGAACTTGTCGTAGAGCGACTTCCAGATCTCGGTATAGCCCGGCCCGTATAGCTCGATCTTCGGCCAGGTTCCCTCGCGCCGCATCGAGGCGGTGGGGCGGTCGAAGTCGAAGGGCACCTCGCGCAGATCGCCGGTGATCAGCGTGTCGGTGTCGAAGAACACGAAAGGCTCGCCCTCGGGCAGCGCAAACAGCGCCTCGATCTTGTTGCCATGCGGATAGCTGTGGCCGAAGTGGCGGCTCTCGAAGGGCAGGAACTCGGCGCCCAGTTCTAGCAGGAAGTTGCGCAGGTCCTCGTTCTTGATCCGCGGGTCATTGGGCCAGAGCGGTCCGGGCTGCGGCTCGGCGATGAAGAACTTGCCGCGAAAGCCGCGATTGTACTGCCGGAACGAGGCGGCAAACAGCAGCGCCTCGTATTGCAACCGCCCGGCCTGGGCCACGATCACGATGTTGAACGGCGTCTCGCCTGCTGCCTGTGCCACTGATGTCCCCGGCTTGGTTCTTGATCTTTTGCAAGGGACTATAGGCCGGAACCCGGCGCGCCAAAAGCCGTCTTGACGGGGAAATTTCGAGCGTCATTCGGGCTTTGCGGGCAAGGCGCGGCCCCTGCGCCGCCTCAGGTTGCGCACCTGCGGTCGGGGCCGCGCGGGCCTTGGGTCGGATGCAGGGCAAGGGCGAAATCCGGGTTGCGATAGGTCCAGCGCCCGCCAGACATGGTGGCGGCGATGGCGCCGCTGGCGCGGTGCATCAGCACCAGGTCGGCGCGCTGTCCCGGCACCAGCCAGCCGCGGTCCTTCAGCCCCAGCACCCGGGCCGGCCGCGCCGAGATCAGCGACCAGGCCCCGGCCAGCGGCAGCACGCCGCTGCGGGCCAGCTGCAGCGCCGCCTGCATCAGGAGCTCGGGCGCGCCGTCGGACACCAGCGCGTCGCACATGCCCGCCGGGATCAGGTCGCGCGGATCGGGGCCGGTGCCTGCGCCGGGACAGGCCAGGGGCGCGGTCACCCCGGCCGCCGGCAGCACCACCGGATCGGACCAGGCCCGCGCCACGGCGGCAGCGCCGGTTGCGGCGGGGGCCACGCAGATCTTGGCGCCCATCATCGCCAGCTTCTCGCGCGATTGGCCGTCGCGGTCGCCGTAGCTGCCAGAGCGGATGTTCATCACGTCGAAGGCATGGGCGAGGTTGCACAGAAAGCGCGGCACCTCGTCACCGCGCAGCCTCAACGCGCCGGCGATGGCGCGCTCTTCGGGCGCAAGCGCCAGGGTGTTGTCGCCCAGGCTGTCGACAAAGAGCACCGCGCCCACGCCGTAGCGCTCGATCAGGTCGAGCAGGCGGGTCTCGCTGTCCATCATGTGGGTGTCGCAGTGCAGCAGCACGCGCAGATCGGTCCTGGCCAGCATGCGGTGGTGGGCATGCGCCTCGAGAAAATCCGCCGCCGCCTCCGGCGCCTCGGCCCCGCCGCGCCAGCTCCAACCCTGCGCCACCCAGGCCGTGGTGATGCCCTGCGCCGCCAACTGCCGGTCGAGCGCGCCGAGGCTGGCGGTCCCGGAGGTGCGGGCGTGGATGTCGACGATGCCGGGCAGGATGTCGAAGCCGGGCAGGGCGATCTCGGGCGCGTCTCCTCGAGAGATCAGCCCGTCAGAGAGGGTCAGCGGGTCGGTCGAGAACCCGGTTTCGCCAAGGACACGGGCACCGGTGAGGCGCAGGGGCAGGGACAGAACGGACATCGGCACTCTCGCGGTTCGGGGCGTGAGGGGAGCGTAATGCGGGAATGTTGCGGGGGCGTGACAGCGCGGCGTTGTGGTGGGGCTGCGCTCGGTGGCTGGCGGCGAGGTCCCGGCGCGGGGCCGGGACGGCGTGGTGCGAGGGATTGGGGGATCGCGCCCCGGACTTGATCCGGGGCCTCGTGCGGGACGGCTGGCCGTGAGGTCCCGGCGCGAGGGCCGGGACGGCGGAACGCTATGGATGAGCGCCTCGCGCCCCGGACTTGATCCGGGGCCTCGCGCTCGGCGGCTGGCCATGAGGTCCCGGCGCGGGGCCGGGACGGCGTGGTGTGGGGGATTAGGGGATCGCGCCCCGGACTTGATCCGGGGCCTCGTGCGATACGACTGACCGTGAGGTCCCGGCGCGGGGGCCGGGACGGCGGAGTGCGAAGGGGCGGGCGTTACGCCCCGGCGCCCTCGCGTAGCCTGGCGCGCAGGTGGCGATCCAGGGTCTCCCAGACCAGACGGATGCGGCGCGAGGATTTGACCTCGCGGTGCGCCACCAACCAGACCGGATAGCGGATCGGGCCGTGGCCGGGCAGCAGGCGCACCATGCCGGGGGTGGCGCGGCCGAGGAATTCGGGGGCGATGCCGATCGCCACGCCCTGCCGCGCCAGCTCCCAGTGCACAAGGTGGTTGTCAGAGCGGATTGCCAGCATCTCGCGGCTGAGGGTGATGTCGAACCCGGCGAAGGCGCTGATCATCCGTTCGACATTGTCCATCGCGATGAATTCGTGACCGGCGAGGTCATCCAGCCCCTGCGGCGTGCCGCGGCGTGCGAGATAGCTCTCTGAGGCAAAAAACCAACCGGTGTCATCGGCGATCCGCTTGGCGGTGAGCGCCGGGTCCTCGGGGGCGGCATTGCGGATGGCGATATCGGCCTCGCGGCGGCGCAGGTCGGTCACCGCATTGGTGGCGGCGATCTCGATCTCGAGGCCGGGGGCGGTATCGCGCAGTTCGGCCACCACCTGGGGCAGCAGAAAGGCCGAATAGATCTCGGAGGCGGTGATGCAGACCCGCCCGGCGATCTCCTGGCTCTGGCCCGAGGCGGCCAGCGAGATGCGCGTCGCGGCCTCGCCCATGGCGCGCACGTGTTCGACGAGGTCGAGCCCGGTGGGCGTCAGCTCGAGCCCGCGGCCGGCGCGTTCAAAGAGCGCCACGCCCAGTTCCTCCTCGAGCGCGCTGACCTGCCGGCCAAGCGTGGGTTGCGCCATGCCGAGTGCGCGGGCGGCGGCCGAAAGCGAGCCCTCCTCGGCGGTGACCAGAAACGCCCGGGCGCGGTTCCAGTCGAAGGTGATGCTGCGCCAATCCATGCGGAATTGCATATCAGCCCTGCCGCATTGGTCAATTCCCGGACAAGGCCCGCATGGGTAGATTTCGCCCAGGGATGAACGAGACGGATCATCCCGCGAGATGCGACCTTGAAAGGAGGCCCGACATGAAAGCGGCGATCTATCGGAACTATGGCGGGCCGGAAGTGGTCCGGATCGAAGACACCCCCCTGCCCGAACCGGGCCCTGGCGAGATCCTTGTGAAGGTGGCCCATGGCAGCGTCACCACCGCCGACTGGCGGCTGCGCGCCGCGGCCTTTCCCGGTATCCTGGCGGTGCCGGGGCGGCTGATGTTCGGCCTGCGCCGCCCGCGCGCAGCCGTGTTGGGCAGCGAGTTCGCCGGCCATGTGGCGGCGCTGGGTGAGGGCGTGACCGGGTTTGCCGAGGGGCAGGCGGTCTTCGGCTTTGTCATGCTGGGGGCGCATGCGGAATATGTGGTGGTCAAGGCCGATGGCGCGGTGCTGCCGGTGCCCGAGGGGCTGGCCCTGGAGGAAGCGGCGGCGCTGCCCTTCGGCGGGCTCTCGGCGCTGGTCTTCCTGAGGGATTTCGCCGAGGTCAAGCCGGGGCAGAAGGTGCTGGTGATCGGCGCCTCCGGCGGGGTCGGCGCCTATGCGGTGCAGATCGCCCGGGCGATGGGCGCCGAAGTGACGGGCGTGGCCTCGGCGGCGCGCGAGGGCTTCGTGCGCGGCTTGGGCGCCGAGGCCTTTGTCGACTATCGGAGCCAGTCGTTGCGGACTCTGGGCGCTCGGTTCGATGCGGTGATCGACACGGTCGGCGCAGTGGGATTTGCAGAGGCCAAGGCGGTGCTGAAGCCGCGCGGGGTCTTCGTGCCGTTGAACTTCGGGCCGAAGGAGATGGGGCAGGCGCTCTGGACGCGGGTCTTCGGCGGGCGCAGGGTGCGCCTCGGGGTAAGCGGGGACACCAAGGCGGACCTTGGGGTTCTGGCCCGTTGGGTCGAGGAGGGGCGGCTGCGGCCGGTGATCGACCGACGGTTTCCGCTTGCGGGGATCCGCGAGGCCTATGCTTTGGTGGAGACCCGGCATCGGCAAGGGGCGGTGCTGCTGGACATGGCGGCGTGAGGTTGGGGCCTGTCGGTGGGTCTCTGCCCGGCGCGGAACCAAGGCCGTCAGGCCGCCGCTCCATCGCCGACCCGCCCCCCGGGGCGGCGATTTGGCTGACCTCAGCGCTTCGCTCGGATTTCGTCTGGATTTGGCGGGGATAAAGCGCTGCAGAACGACGGCTGCTTCGCCACCCCACGGGTCGGCGACGGCACGGCTTTGGCCAACGCCTGCGATTCCCCTTCGGGTTGTCCGTTGCCACGGCACGGAATCAAGGCCGCAGGCCGCCGTGCCATCGTCATGCCAAAGGCATGCCTCCGGCATGACCCGCCCCCCGGGGCGGCGATTTGGCTGACCTCAGCGCTTCGCTCGGATTTCGTCCGGATTTGGCGGGGATAAAGCGCTGCAGAATGACGGTAGGATCGCCACCCCCACGGGTCGGCGATGGCGCGGCTCGCGCAAAAACCCAACCCGGACAGGCCCGCAATCGGTGTGCTTTATCGAGAGAAATGGTGGGCGACCCTGGAATCGAACCAGGCGTGCGTCTCCGCGAGGGAGTTACAGTCCCCTGCCACACCTTGCGGCCTGTCGCCCACTGTGTGGGGCTGATTAATGATGGCACCGGGGGAGGTCAAGCCGGAATTCCGGGAAAATTCGCCCGCCCGCATCTTTTCTTGCGGGCGGCATTCCGGAGCGCTAAAGCCCGGCGGGTTGCGCCACGGGGCGCGGGCGGCCATTGTCGCCCAAGGCAAGGGGGACAGTGATGAAAAAGCCCAAGTGGGTCATCGAGAAGGAACAGGGCAAACGGGCGGCCGCGGCCGAGACCGTCTGGCTCTTTGGCATCCACGCGGTGCGCGATGCGCTGGAAAACCCGGCGCGCGAAAAGCTCAGGCTGATCGTCACGCGCAATGCCGCGGCCAAGCTGGAAGAGGCGATTGCCGCCAGCGGCATCACCCCCGAAGAGGTCGATCCGCGCAAGTTCAACGCGCCGCTCGATCCGCAATCGGTGCACCAGGGCGCGGCGCTCGAGGTCAAGCCGCTGGGCTGGGGCTCGCTCGAGGACGTGGCCCTGGCCGACGGGCCGGGCGCACAACGGCTGATCCTGCTCGACCGGGTGACCGATCCGCACAACGTCGGCGCCATCCTGCGCTCGGCCGAGGTCTTTGGCGCCCGCGCGGTGATCGCGCCGCGGCACCATTCTGCCCCGGAAACCGGCGCTCTGGCCAAGACCGCCAGTGGCGCGCTGGAGCGCCAGCCCTATCTCAGGGTGCGCAACCTCGCCGACACGATCATCGCGCTGCAGGAGATGGGCTATATCGTTCTGGGCCTCGCAGGCGAGGCCGAGCAGACCATCGAGCAGGCACTCGAAGGCCGCAGCGATCGGCCGGTGGCGCTGGTGCTGGGCGCCGAGGGGCCCGGGCTGCGCGAACGCACGCGCGAGAGCTGCGACGCGCTGGTGCGGATCGATTTCGCCGGCGCCTTCGGCTCGCTCAACGTGTCGAATGCCGCGGCGGTGGCGCTTTATGCCAGCCTGAACCGGGGCTGACGCCTTACACTCCGCACCGCGCTGCATACCTTATGGCTGGACCGAGACGGAGACCCCCATGCCGCAGGGCACCAAGATCGCCACATGTTGTTACTGCGGCACCCGCGCCGCTCTGGTCCTCACCGGCAAGACCCGCCACGAGCTCAGCTGCCAGGGCTGCGGCGCGCCGCTGCATGACCTCAAGATGATGCCGTCGCCGCGCGCCGAGGTGCCGCAACAGGCGGCGATCTGCACCAAGGGCAAGACGCCGAAACGCAAGGGGGTCACACCCAATCCGCTCTGGGAGATCAAGCGCGACACCGGCGACCGGCGCAGGAAGAAGAAAAAACCCAAGAAACGCGGCATCAGCTGGTTTCTTGACGAGGCCTTCGACGTGATCGAGGATATCTTCGACTGAGGAAGGGAGACCCAGCGATGCCCAGGCCGAGAACCTACGAGGGCGAGGCGATCGCCATTTCCTTTGACATGTCGCGCTGCATCCATGCGCGCAATTGTTTCCTCAAGTTGCCGCGGGTCTTCGATCCGGCGCGCCGGCCCTGGGTCGATCCCGATGCCGCCCCGGCCGAAGAAATCGCGGCGATGATACGCACCTGTCCCTCCGGCGCATTGACATTCGCCCGCCGCGATGGTGGCTGCGACGAGCAGCCGCCGCGGATCAACCGGGTGAGTGTCTGGGAAAACGGGCTGCTGGCGGTGGCGGGGGACCTCACGCTCGGCGACGACAGGATGCAGCGCGCCACGCTTTGTCGCTGCGGCATGTCCAAGATCAAGCCCTACTGCGACTACAGCCATGTCGAGGCCGCCTTTCACGCCACCGGCGAGCCGGCTGAAGCCGAGGGCGCGCCGCAGGAACCGGGACCGCTGGAGATTACAGCGCGGGAAAACGGCCCGCTGGTGCTGATCGGCCCGGCAGAAGTGACCACCGGCACCGGGCGCCGGGTAAAGCAGGCGGGCAAGCTTTTCCTCTGCCGCTGCGGCCACTCCAAGAACAAACCCTTCTGTGACGGCAGCCACAAGGAGGCCGGCTTTAACGCCGATCCCGTGTGACGCGGCGCGGCAAGCGCGGCTTGGTCTTTCCAATTCCCGCGGCCTCCTTTATCCCGGCGATCAGAATTCAGGAGGCGTGCCATGGAATATGTGACCCCGGGTCAGGTCGAAGAGAGCTGGAGCGACGCGATCTCGCCGGTCGAGGAGATCATCAACGAGGCCCGCAACGGCCGGATGTTCATCCTTGTCGACCACGAAGACCGCGAGAACGAGGGCGACCTGGTGATCCCGGCGCAGATGGCGACGCCGGATGCGATCAACTTCATGGCCACCCATGGCCGCGGGCTGATCTGCCTGACGCTGCCGGGCGAGCGCGTCGATGCGCTGGGCCTGCCGCCGATGGTGTCGAACAATGCCTCGCGCACCGAGACGCCCTTTACCGTCTCGATCGAGGCGCGCGAAGGCGTCAGCACCGGCATCTCGGCGCATGACCGGGCGCGCACCGTGGCAGTGGCCATCGACTCGAAATCCACCGCCTCCGACATCGCCTCGCCGGGCCACGTCTTTCCGCTGCGCGCCCGCGATGGCGGCGTGCTGGTGCGGGCCGGCCATACCGAGGCCTCGGTCGATGTCAGCCGACTGGCGGGCCTCAACCCCTCGGCGGTGATCTGCGAGATCATGAACGAGGACGGCACCATGGCACGGCTGCCGGAACTGGTGGCCTTTGCCCAGAAGCACGGGCTCAAGATCGGCACGATCTCCGATCTGATCGCCTATCGCCGCCGCCACGACAATCTGGTCAAGGAAACCGCCACCCGCGAGGTCACCTCGGCCTTTGGTGGCGACTGGATGCTGCGGGTCTTTACCGACCTGACCGAAGGCGTCGAACATATCGTGTTGACCAAGGGCGACGTGACCACGCCGGACCCGGTGCTGGTGCGGACCCATGCGCTCTCGGCGCTGGAGGACGTGCTGGGGATCGGCAATTCGGGCGAGCTGCGCAAGGCGATGGAGATCATCGCGCGCGAAGGCCGTGGCGTTGTCTGCCTGTTCCGCAACCCGCAGGCGCGGGTGCTGCGCGAAGAGGCGGAAAAGGGGCCCCGGACGGTGCGCGAGATCGGCCTCGGCAGCCAGATCCTCTCGACCATGGGCCTGTCGAAACTGGTGCTGCTGAGCGACCACGAGGCGACGCGCTACGTCGGCCTCGACGCCTACGGGCTTGAAATCGTGGGCACCCGCCCGATCACGGAGTAGATTAGATGGCCGAAGCCGAAACCCATTACATCCTGCCGCGCCCCGAGTTCGACAAGCCGGTCAAGCTGCTGATCGTGGTGGCGCCCTATTACAAGGCGATTGCCGACAATCTTGCGGCCGGCGCCAAGGCCGAGATCGAGGCCGCCGGCGGCAGCTGGGAGATCGTCGAAGTGCCCGGCGCGCTCGAGGTGCCCACGGCCATCGGCATTGCCGAGCGGATGAGCAACTTTGACGGCTACGTGGCGCTGGGCTGCGTGATCCGTGGCGAGACGACGCATTACGACACCGTCTGCAACGACAGCTCGCGCGGGATCACCCTGCTGGGTCTTCAGGGGCTCTGCATCGGCAATGCCATCCTGACGGTCGAGAACATGGAACAGGCCGAAGTGCGCGCCGATCCGGCCCGATCGAACAAAGGTGGCGGCGCGGCCGCGGCGGCCTTGCATCTGATCGCGCTCAGCCGTAAATGGGGCGCTTCGCGTGACGGCGTGGGATTCCGCCCGGCCCGTGACGAGTACCAGATAGCCGGCGAGATGAAGAGCACCCCTACCGCATGAGTGACGAGACCGAAGCCACGGCCCCCAAGGCGCTGTCAGGCAACCAGAAGCGCAAGATGAAATCCGCTGCCCGGCTGTATGCCGTGCAGGCGCTGTTTCAGATGGAAGCCAGCGGCCAGACCGTACCTTCGGTGACCCGCGAATTCGTCGACCACCGCTTCGGCGCGGTCTACGAGGGCGACGAGATGATCGAGGGCGACGTCAGCCTGTTCGGTCAGCTGGTGGCGGATGCCGTCAACAACCAGGCCCGGATCGACCAGATGACCGACCGGGCGCTGGTGGCGAAATGGCCGATCGCGCGAATCGACCCGGTGATCCGGGCGCTGTTCCGCGCCGCGGGCGCCGAGCTGACCGAAGGCGAAGCGCCGCCGCGGGTGGTGATCAAGGAATTCGTCGACGTGGCCGGCGCCTTCTTTCCCGAAGGCAAGGAACCGCAATTCGTCAATGCGGTGCTCGATCACATGGCACGCGAAGCCAGACCCGAGGCGTTCTGAGCGAAATTACGCCGGGTTTTTATCTGCTGGCACCTCTTTTCATATCGCTTTGGCGTGATTACCTGTAAGCTGATCGCAAGCGCCGCATGTTTGCGGTTCGGGTTGGAGGGGTATCATGCGTGAGCCGGGTTTGCCGAAACTGATCAGCCAGTACATCAAGCATGTTCTGATAGGCTTTTGCGCCTCTGCGGTCTTTGTGGCGCTGCTTCTGGGCTACAATATCGCCAACCTCGGACATCTCGTCTCGACCTCGCCTGTCGGCATCCTCGCCGTGGTGATGCTCTGGGTGTTCAACGGCATCGTCTTTGCCGGCGTGCAATTCGGCATTTCGATCATGACCATGGGGGATGACGACGACGACACCCCCGGTGGCGGTCTGCGGTCGCCGGTGCGGGAATACGCCCCGGTGCGGGTTCCGGTGTCGAAGCCGCGGCGGAAGATTTGATCCTGGCGTGAGAGTGTCGAGATGGTGGGCAGAGATTGCCCACCCTGCGGGAATTGCCGGAGGTGTGCAGGAGCTGCGCACCTTTTTTGTTTTTTGCGGGGTGAGTTTTTCTGCTTTTGCAAGCATTTGCCAGCGCCGCGCGCTGAGGCAAGGGGAAAATCGGCGGGCCCGCAAACGCGACCGTGGGGTTCTCTCATTCCCGAGGACCTGCATGTACAGGTGGGCGCCAGGTAACCAGGCCAGGGCCAGGACAGAGCCAGCTCCCTCGGAATTATTTAAGGCCACCGGAATGCAACCGTACACGAGAAGGGCAGCACCCGCCTGACTGCGAAATAGGGCCTGCGACAGGCCGCGACAAGGGGTGGCGAGAAATAACTTCGGGCTGCGTTTGTGGCAGGCGGTGATCGGGGGCGCTGCTCAGCTGAAAATTAGAACTGCTGCCAAGTCATTTCGGGCTTTTGTTGTGGGCAAATTCGCCCGTGTGCATGGTCTTGCGCGTAGGTGAGGAACGATCAGACATGCTTAACCTTCGTGTGTCCAAACGTGCCTCACGCGGTCAGAAGACAATAGTTCTGAGCCTGGGGTGCGGCGCAGAATGCTGCGAGGCGGTGCAATCGCGCATATGATTACGGTCCATCGCAACGCGTTTGTCCGCTATGCAGGTGCAGCATAGCGACTATGTGATTTGTGCTGGTGTGCAAGGTGGGTCCGCAAGCATATGTGCGGTCTATCGCAATCGCTAGTTCTAAGGAGCAGCACAATGGCACAACGTGTCAATGACGTACTCGGCATCGGCTCGGCAATCGCGGCAACCGCAGCGTTCATCAGCCTGCATTCGTGGATGATTGTCCACTAGGGCTGACATGGCACCGGACGTGCTGTGACCACGGGTCTTCCGGCCTCCGGCCAGACCATCCCGCGGAATGGAAAAGGGGCGCCCGCATGCCGGGCGCCCCTTCCGTTTCCGTACCGGCCGGCTTACTTGCCGAGCAGCAGATCCGGCAGCCACAGCGCCAGTTCCGGGATGAAGGTCGTGAGCATCAGTGTCGGCAGCCAGGCAAAGACGATGAACACCAGGGTCGGCCAGAGCATCTTCGACACCGGTGTGTCGCACACCTGTGCGCCGAGGTAGAGCAGCGGCGCCGTCGGCGGCGTGATATTGGCCATGCCGAGGTTGACGCCGATCACGGCCGCGAAGTGGATCGGATCCATGCCGGTGCTCTGGGCGATGGGCAACAGGATCGGGGTCGCCAGAAGCAGGCCCGAGATATCGTCCATCAGCATGCCGATCAGGATCATCACAACGTTGATCATCAACAGGATCACGATCGGGTTGTCGGACACCGAATAGACCATGTCCTTGGCCAGCTGCGGCGCGCCCTGAGCGATCAGGTTGTCGGACACGATCAGCACCATGAAGATCATCACCATGACCACGCCGATGGTCACGCCAGAGTTCTGGATGGTCTGCGCCAGGGTCCGCCAGGTCAGTCCGCGGTAGAAGTAGATCGCGATCGGGATGGCATAGACCACGGCGATGCCGGCGGCCTCGGTGGGCGTCATGATACCGCCATAGATGCCGCCCAGAATGATGATCGGCATCATCAGCGCCGGCCCGGCCAGACGGCCTTGCTTGCCCAGTGTCGGCAGGAAGGGCTTGGGGCGCTCCTTCAGCTCGATATTGTCGTATTTCCTTAGCATGACCTGGTTGGTGATGATCAGCAGGGTGATCAGGATGATCGCCGGGATGACCGTCGACAGAAAGCATTTCAACACGTGCTGCTGGGCGATCCAGCCATAGAGGATGTGCGACGAACTTGGCGGGATCAACAGCCCCAGCGGGCTGGCACAGACCAGCAGCGCGGCGGATTGCCCGCGCGGATAGTTGGCCTGCCGCAGGTGCGGCATCATGATCGAGCCGATGCAGGTCAGCGTCGCGTTGGCGGCGCCCGAGATCGACCCGAACACCCCGCAGGCCAGAACCGCCGCAGCGCTCAGGCCGCCCTTGATGTGGCCGATGAACATCTCCGCCAATGAAACCAGCGGGGCGGCGATGCGGCCTTTCTCCATGACGCCGCCGGCGATCATGAAGAGCGGGATTGCCAGCAACACCAGTGACCGGATGCCGGTGGAGCCGGTGGGCAGGTAGCCGGTGATCGATTGATCCCCCACCACCGCGATGAACATCAGAACCGCGCCGAACGCCACATAGACACTGACGCCCAGAAGCAGCATTCCGCATACGATGACAAGACTTCCAGTGATGATCACTTGGTGCCCTCCTTGACAGTCTCTGACCTGAGCGGCAGGCCAAGACCCTTGCGGATATGAACGTAGAGATAGGCGCTGGTGAACAGCGCCATGAAGCCGAAGGCGCACATGATGGCAATCCGCCAGGACACGAAGGGGATGCGCAGCACGGGCGTGGCCCGCAGCCTCGGGAACGCGAAGTCATCGAGCAGCGAGACGTAGCAGGCGTAGAACAGGAACAGGATCACGACCAGTTCGATCACCAGCACGAGTGTGCCGCGCCACCAGATCAGCTTGGGGTCCTTGATCACGATGCCGAGAATGTCGGCGTTGATGTGCAGGTTGCGCGACGAGGCCAGGACCGCACCGGCAAAGAAGCCGACGATGCTGATGGCCAGAAGCCATTCCTCATAGGCAAAGAGATCGCCCCCGAAGCCGTATCTGATGACAACGACGGCCCCGAAGGTGAAGGCCATGATGAAACCGGCGACCGTCACGATCACGCGCATGACGAGGGCCACGAATTTCAAGGGATACCCCAGGATCGGCGGTAGTTCGTCTGTGATTTTCCGTTGGCCCTGAGTGACGGCGTAGCCAAAGAAAGTCGGTTTGTCGACCCGTGTTTCCGACATGCCACCCCCTTATGTGATTGTTTTAAATAGTAAAGTGGGGCCGGGTTTCGGGCCGGCCCCTTGATGTCTCAGCGCTCAGTTCTTGCTTTGCATCATGCGGTCAATGATGTCCTGACCGACGTTGTCCGCCATCATCGGCCAGATCTCTTCGCGGACCTTCGCCGCCATCGCGGCGTGTTCTTCGGGGCTGTATTTCAGGACGGTGTAGCCCGACTCCTTGAGCTTTTCTTCGAATACCGCATCGTTTTCGCGGTTGTAGGCAAAAAAGTCGTCGGACGCCTTGGTCAGCGCCGCGTCCAGCGCCGCAAGCTGTTCCTCGTTCAGTTTGTCGAGCGTGCGCTGCGAGGCGTAGTAGGTGGTCATTTCCTGGATCGCGTTGACCTCGACAAAGTGCGTGCCGACGTCGGATTGCGCAAAGATGGAATAGGTCGCCGTCTTGGTGCAGCAGATCGCGCCATCGACGATGCCCGACTGGATCGCCGGGAAGATATCGCCCCAGGCCATCGTTGTGGCCTTGTAGCCAAGCGTTTCGACCATGCCTTTGACGATGGGCGAAGACCAGACGCGGATGTTCATGCCCTTGTCTTCAAAGGTGTTCCAGTTGTCAGGCTCGCGGGTCGCGACGATGCCGACAAAACCTTCGGGGTTCTGGGCGAAGATGTGCACGCCGTATTCGTCGGTGATCTCTTGCAGGACCTGATTGTACTCGGAATCCATGTTGCGCATGATGCTGTCCATCTCGTCCCATCCGCTGACGAGGAAGGGCATGGACAGGTAGTCAAAGCGCGGATCGGTGTCGGCGTAGATGAAGGCCGAGACCATGTCGATGTTGCCGCGGGCCACGTCTTCGAACAGCGCCTCGCCGGAGCCGAGCTGGTTGGCCGGAAAGACTTCGATGGTCAGTCCGACGTCCGCCGCCGCGACATCTGCGGCGACCTGCTCCATCATCTTGGTGCCCTGGTGGTCAATTGGAAATGTGCCTGCAAAGCGCAGTTTCATATCTTGCGCGAACGCCGAGGTCGACAGGGCGGTACCCAGTGCGGCGACCGTCAAGACTTTGGAGATCTTGGTGAAATTCATAGATCAACTCCCGTTGGGATTCTTTGAGATTTGGCCATGGTCGTGGGCAGAAGGTCACATGGCATTCAGGAACCCTAGGCGCTTAGAGAGTTTGCGGCAAATTATTTCGCCGCCTGCCTCGTTTGAGCAAGAAAATTAATCCTGATGCTTGCGGATCGATGGAATGGCGAACAGGTGCCTGCTCTCTCTCGGCAATTCCGGGCGCCAGCACTGCTGACCTCTCGTGAGTCCAAGTATGCCGCGCTCAACGCGCTTTGGGCCCAAAGCTGCGCGTCGGCGCTGGAAGTCGTGCTGGAACGGACGTGAGAAATCATGCTGGCCTTGACTGTCGTTCTGGTGCAGCCTTGCAGGATCGGACCGGTGTGGCTGGCTTTGGCGACACCGGTTCTTCGCCGGTCGGGTAGGATCATCCGTCCCGATCCGCGACCGCAGCACGACGCGGACGGCACGGCACGAGCAGCACCAGAGCTTTCGCGGATAGGGTTTGCGTCGCATGAATACTTCTGACCGCCTGTCGCTGCTGGCCTGCCAGATCACCGTGCCGCCCACCACAAGCGCCGAGGCCCGCGATCGCCATCTTGCCGAGACCGCTGCAAAGGTCCGGGCCCGGCTCACCGAACGGCGCGCCGACATCGTGGTTCTGCCGGAGCTGTCCAGCATCGACTATTCCCGCGCGGCCTTTGACCATCTCGACGAGATATCGGAGCCGCTCGACGGGGCGTCATTCCGGACGTGGGCGGCGCTCGCCATCGAGTTTGGCGTGCATGTCAGTTACGGGTTTGCCCGGCGCGACGCGACGGGCACCCATATCGCCTGTGCGGTCGTCACGCCCGACGGCACGTTGGCCGGGCATTATGACAAGCTGCACCTGTGCCAATACGGCGCCTCGATGGAGAAGGAGTATTTCTCCGGCGGCAGCGGCATTTTCACCTTTGACGTCAAGAGCTTCACCCTCGCGCCGATCATCTGTTACGACATCCGCTTTCCCGAGCTGTCGCGCACGCTCGTGCTGCAGCACGGTGTCGATGTCATCCTGCACAGCGGGGCGTATTTCAGGGATCCGAGCTTTCCCACCTGGCATGCCTTTGCCACCACGCGCGCCCTTGAAAACCAGGTGTTCTTCCTGTCGCTGAACCGCGCGGGGCTGGACTATGGCAACTCGCTGTTCTGCTATCCCTGGATGGATGAAACCCGCGGTCCGCAGCATTTTTCCGAGCATGACGAAGACTTTCGCCACATCGAGATCGACCGGCAACGCATGCAGGACGCGCGCGCCGATTACACGTTCCTGAAGGACCGCCGGGACAGCTACGATCTGCCCCGTGCCGGAGCCTCGATGACGTCGCGACCCTGAGAAATTTTCGATTACCGAACACAGACATACAACCGGGAGACACGCACCATGACCAAGGCTTCTGCAGCAACCAAGGACATCGACAATCCCTGCCGCGCCCGGGTGCGCGCGAATTACACTGCCGAAGAAGCTGCGCTGCTCAAGTCTCTCGCCTCCGGCATCAAGCTGTCCAGGGAAGAGCGCGAAAAGGCCGCTGCCGCCGGTGCGCAATACGTCAAACGCGTTCGCAGCGAGACCAAGCCGTCGATGATGGAGGCGTTTCTGGCCGAATATGGCCTGTCGACCTCGGAAGGGGTGGGCCTGATGTGTCTGGCCGAGGCGCTGCTCAGGGTGCCGGATGCGGAAACCATCGACGACCTGATCGAAGACAAGGTGGCCCCCTCCAACTGGGGTGCGCACCTCGGCCATTCCTCATCGTCGCTGGTCAATGCCTCGACCTGGGCGCTGATGCTGACCGGCAAGGTGCTGGACGATGAGCCCAAGGGCCCGGCGCGGGCCTTGCGTGGGCTGGTCAAGCGCCTGGGCGAGCCGGTGGTGCGCAACGCGGTCGGCCAGTCGATGAAGGTGCTGGGCCGTCAGTTCGTGCTTGGCCAGACCATCGAAGAGGGCATGAAGAACGCCCGCGAGTTGGAGAAGAAGGGCTACACCTATTCCTACGACATGCTGGGCGAAGCGGCGCGCACCGATGCCGACGCCGTTCGTTATCACGCCGCCTATGCCAAAGCGATCAGCGCGATTGCCAAGCAGGCCAAGGGCGATGTCCGCTCATCCCCCGGCATCTCGGTCAAGCTCTCGGCGCTGCATCCGCGCTATGAATACACCCACAAGGACACGGTGATGGCGGAACTGGTGCCACGCGCGGTCGAACTGGTGAAACAGGCTGCGGCCGCGGGCATCGGCTTCAACATCGACGCCGAGGAGCAGGACCGGCTCGACCTGTCGCTCGACGTTATCGAAGCGATGATGGCGACGCCAGAACTGGCCGGTTGGGACGGCTTCGGCGTGGTCGTGCAGGCCTATGGCCGCCGCGCCGGGCCGGTGATCGAGACGCTCTATGACATGGCCGAGCGCTACGATCGCAAGATCATGGTGCGGCTGGTCAAGGGCGCCTACTGGGACACCGAGATCAAGCTGGCGCAGGAACTTGGCGTCGAGCGCTTCCCGGTCTTCACCCGCAAGAACAACACCGACGTCAGCTACATGGCCTGTGCGCAGATGCTGCTGGACCGGCGCGACCGGATCTATCCGCAGTTCGCCACCCACAACGCCCACACCTGCGCCGCCGTCGTGCAGATGGCCGGCAATGACAAGGACAGCTTCGAATTCCAGCGCCTGCATGGCATGGGCGAATCCCTGCACCAGATCGTCAAGGAGTCCGAGGGCACCCGCTGCCGCATCTATGCGCCGGTGGGCGCGCACCAGGATCTGCTGGCCTATCTTGTCCGGCGCCTGCTGGAAAACGGGGCGAACTCGTCCTTCGTCAACCAGATCGTCGATCCCGCCATTCCCGCCGAGGCGATTTCCCGCGACCCGGTGAGCGAGATGGAAAAGCTGGGCGATCAGATCCCCAATCCGACGATCCGGCAACCCTCCGAATTGTTCGCGCCCTACCGGCGCAATTCCAAGGGCTACCGCATCAACGAACCGGCCTCGATCCTGCCGCTGATGGCGGCGCGCGAGGAATTCGCCGATGCCACCTGGGATGCGGGTCCCATGCTGGCCGGTGGCCGCGTCTCGAACGGGCCAAAGCGTGAAATCCATTCGCCGGCTGACAGCGGCCGGCGCGTCGGCACCATTCAGGAAGCCTCGGCCGAGGATGTCGCCGCCGCGCTGGATGCCGCCGAAGAGGGCTTCAAGGAATGGTCGGCGCGCCCGGCTTCGGAACGCGCCGAGGTGCTGCGCAAGCTGGCCGACATGTACGAGGACCACACCGCCGAACTGACCGCGATCACCACGCGCGAGGCTGGCAAGACGGTGCTCGACGGTATCGCCGAGGTACGCGAAGCGGTTGATTTCCTGCGCTTTTACGCCGACGAGGCCGAGAGGCTGGACGAAGAGGAACCGGGCAGCCCGCGCGGCATTTTTGTCTGCATCAGCCCGTGGAACTTCCCGCTGGCCATCTTCACCGGCCAGATCGCCGCGGCGCTGGCCGTGGGCAATGCGGTGCTGGCAAAACCCGCCGAGCAGACCCCGATCATCGCCGCCCGTGCGGTGCAGATGATGCGCGACTGCGGCTTGCCAGAGGCGGCCCTGCAACTGCTGCCCGGCGACGGGCCCACGGTGGGCGGGCCGCTGACCAGCGATTCGCGCATCGCCGGGGTCTGTTTCACCGGCTCGACCGAGGTGGCAATGATCATCCACAAGGCGCTGGCAAAGAACGCCGGCCCCGACGCGGTGCTGATCGCCGAAACCGGCGGCCTCAACGCGATGATCGTCGATTCCACTGCGCTGCCCGAGCAAGCCGTGCGCGACATCCTGATCTCGTCGTTCCAGTCCGCCGGTCAGCGCTGTTCGGCGCTGCGAATCCTCTATGTGCAGGAGGATGTGCACGACAAGCTGATGGAGATGCTCTCCGGCGCGCTCGACGCGCTGGTGATCGGTGACAGCTGGAATCTCGATGTCGATGTCTCGCCTGTGATCGACGCCGACGCGCAGCGCGACATCATGGGTTACATCGACCAGCACCGGAAGGCAGGCACGCTGATCAAGACCCTGCCAGCCCCCGAGGGCGGCACCTATGTCACCCCGGCCATCGTCAAGGTCGGCGGCATCGCCGACATGGAGCGCGAGATCTTCGGTCCCGTCCTGCATGTCGCGACCTTCAAGGCCAACGAGATCGACAAGGTCGTCGATGCTATCAACGCCCGCCAGTATGGCCTGACCTTCGGGTTGCACACCCGGATCGACGACCGGGTCGAGCAGATCATCGAACGCATCGAGGTGGGCAACTGCTACGTCAACCGCAACCAGATCGGTGCCATTGTCGGCAGCCAGCCCTTCGGCGGCGAAGGCCTGTCCGGGACCGGCCCCAAGGCCGGCGGCCCGCTCTACCTGACGCGCTTCCGCAAGGTCGGCAGGACGGACACCTACCCCGCCCCGTCAGGGACTGCGATCGACCGCAAGACGCTGACCGCGGCGCTTTCGTCGCTCGACGCGCGCAACTGGGCGGCGCGACCCGACCGGGTGCAGACATTGCGCACGGCCCTCAGTGACCGCACGGGCGTGGTGCGCAAGGCCCTGTCGGAAACCGCGGCCTTTGACATGGCGCCGCAGACGCTGCCGGGGCCGACGGGCGAGAGCAACCGGCTGAGCACCTACCCACGCGGGAACGTGCTCTGCCTTGGCCCGACGCCCGAGATCGCCCTGGCGCAGGCGGTGCAGGCGCTCGGCGCCGGCTGCGGCGCCGTGATCGCGGTTCCGGGCGGCGCGGCGCTGGCCAGGCCGTTGTCGGACGCCGGCGCGCCTGTGACGTCACTTGATGGCACTGTCGACGCCGATGTGCTGAAGGAGGTCGACGGCTGTGACGTCGTCTCGGCCGCGGGCGCCTCGGACTGGACGGCCAGCTTGCGCATCGCCCTGTCGCAGCGCGATGGACCGATCGTTCCGCTGGTGGTCGACGCGATCGCGCCCGAACGCTACGTCCTCGAGCGCCACCTGTGCGTCGACACCACGGCCGCGGGCGGCAACGCCAAACTGCTGGCGTCGGCGTCGTAAGGCGCACCTTGGGCCTGCCCGATTTCTCATCGGGCAGGTCAGAGTTCAGTGCGCCAGTCCTGAGGTGCTTCGGGACCGCCAATTAAAAAGGGCGTGAGGGATGCTTACGTCATGCCACTTGAGACCGTGGTGCCTTTCAGGCTCATCGGTTGACGAACAACGAAAGGTGCAATCCACAGCTGGTCAGGGGGCGCTGCCCCCGTCGCCATGGGCGACTCCCCCGAGGGTATTTTCGGCAAGAGGAAGCCTGAAGGGTTACTCTGCAGGGCTGGCGAGGCGGTAGGTTTGCAGTTCTTCGGGCAGCAGCAGGTAGACCTCGTCCGGCGGGGTGGCGAGGGCGTGGCGCATGATCAGCGGGTCGATGCCCATCTCGGCGAGGTAGGTCATGACCTCGCCCTGGCCGCGCTGGATGTCCTCGACGGCGACAAAGGCGGGCAGCAGGGAGTTTTCGCCGAAGTAATGCTGATGAACGCCGACCGAGGCCTCGGGGTCGATCCGTCGGGTGGTGCCGCCGGCGAGCAGGTAGGGGCAGGCGGAATAGCAGACCTCGCCGGCCAGCATCCTGGTGCCGATGCCTTGGAGGCGGAGGTGGCGGCCGAGGGTGAGGGCCTCGCCCACCGCGCCGCCGGGGGATTGCAGGATCAGGCTGTCTGGCGGGGTGTCGGCGGCGGTGAGCTGGTCAATGATGCGGTCTGCGTCGCCTTCGGCGATGGTGCCTTCGAGGCGCCAGGTGTCATCGGCACCGGGGGTCAGGACCAGCCGGCGGGGCAGGTCGCCGGGATCACGCAGCGGCTGGGTCGCAGGACGGTCGCGGCGTGGGTTGTAGACCCGGCGCTGGTCGCCGGGGCGGACCGGTTCCGACAGGCGCGGCGTGTCGGTCCAGAGCCTGGGCAGGCGCAGCCCGCCTTGCTGCACGTCGCCCAGCACCAGCAGAACGCCGATGCCGACCTGAAACAGCAGCACGCCGGTCAGGATGCGGGCGATGCCGGAGCCGGGGGTCATGGGGTCTTGCCGGTGAGCGGGTGGATCTTGCCCGGCTCCTTGGGCGGTTCGGCAGGGGCCTCTGGCGCGGGTTCGGCCGGCGCGGCAGGCGTGCTGTCGGGGATCTGGCGCATGGCGGTTTCCACGTCGCGCACGGCGGCCAGGGCGGCGCGCAGCTCGGCCAGGGTCAGGGTGTCCTCGACGCTGGCGCCCTCGCGGCCACCGCGGATCGCGGCCTGGGTGATGGCGAGGATGAAGACCAGCACCGCCGGCAGCAGGTCGATGGCGATGGCCCCGGCCCAGGAGGGCACGAAGTTGCCGGCGTAGCGGATCACCGCATCGGCCGAGGAAAGCGGCGCATAGCTGACCTCTGGCGGCGGGGCGAGGGTGCGCACGTCGCGGGCGGCGCTTTCCAGCGTGGCGGCGCGGCGCGCCAGCACGTCGAGCACCGAGGTGATGGTGGCGGCCTGGTCGCCCCGGCGTTCCTCGGTGGTGGCGTCGAGCGTCGGCAGCACTACCGAGGCCGAGAGGTCCTGCGCCGCCCGTTCCACCAGCGGCGCCACGGACAGCTGGCGCAGCTGGGTGATCAGCCCCTGCAGCTCCACCGCCAGTTCGGAAAACTCGACCGAGCGCGGCTCGACCGCGCCGCGTTCGACCGTCAGGGCGCGCATCTGGCTGAGCAGCACGTTGCCCTGGGTGAAGGCGGCCTCGACCCGCGGGGTCTGGGCGGCGATCTGCGCCTCGAGCGCCGCCAGCTCTTCGGATTTCTGCCGCAGTACCCGAAAGACCGCGCCGCGCCCGGCGAGGCCCGAGAGATTGCCGTTGGCCTCCTGCTCGGAGAGGTCCTGAAAGCCCTGGCGGGCGCGGGCGACGTCACGCTCCAGCGCCTGGCCGCTCAGCGCGACCTCATGGGCGCGCTCCAGCGAGGTCTGGTAGCGTTGCACCGTTTCGGCCAGGTGCTGCTCGACCGCGGCGGACCCCGCAAGCGCGGCGGCATTGAGCCAGGAGGACATGGCGACAATCGCCAATGATCCCAGGCCCATGGCCGCCAGCAGGCCGATCCGCGCCTGCGCCGTGCGCACCGCCGGAAAGAGCCGCATCATGTAGGACCAGAAGACGAAGATGCCGACCGAGACCGCCACCGAATAGGCGATGGCGGCAAAGACCGACATGGCGCCGTTCTCGTCCAGAAGCGACGACACCCCAAGGTAGGTATAGATGCCCGAGGCCACCGCCAGCACCCCGAGCGCCGTGCCGGAGAAGGTCTCGAGCCAGCCGAGATGGCCCTGCAATTCGCGCGCATAGCGCACGCCTCGCGCCTGCGTTTCTGTCAGTTCGGTCTCTGGGGCCATGCTGTCCTCGAAGGTTGCCAGCTTTGAAAATATGGGCGCAGCGGGATTTGGCAACGGATCCGCCCGGGGGGATTGCCAACGTTCGTGGTATGTTCCAGTATTAACTGGATGCAGAGCCTGATCCGACCCGAAACCGCCCCCGATCTCATGCCCGGCCAGCTTCTGGCGCGCGGGGTCTGTCGTCACATGAGCGCGCTGGGGTTCGTCACGGTCGAGGAACTGGTGGTGACCCGCGGGCTCAGGGTCGACGTGATGGCGCTGGGACCCAAGGGCGAGCTCTGGGTGATCGAGTGCAAATCCTCGCGCAGCGACTACATGACCGACCGCAAGTGGCAGGGCTATCTGGAGTGGTGCGACCGTTATTTCTGGGCGGTCGATGCCGAGTTTCCGACAGACCTGCTGCCAGAGGGCACCGGGCTGATCATTGCCGATGCCTATGACGGCGAAGTGCTGCGGATGGGCGAAGAGAGCAAGCTCGCGCCGGCGCGGCGCAAGAAGATGATCCAGTGTTTCGCCACCCATGCCGCACGCCGCTTGCAGGCGCTGCGCGATCCGGGGGCGCGAATCGAGCTCTAGGGCTCAGCCGCGCTTGCCGGCCTTTTCGGCGGCCATGGCGGCGGCCACGATCTCTTCGGCGATCTCGCGCGCTTCGTCGGGCTCGAAATCCATCGGAATCTCGATACTGTCGGCGCTGACGAAAAGGCGCACCATGCCGGCGTCGGTGGGGCCGATCTGAAGATTGGCCTCGATGTCACGTTCGGAATTGATACCCATGATAGCCTCCTTCTGGCCGCCTCTGGCGAGGCTGGCTTGGGCTACAGGAGGCGGGGCGGAAAGGCAAGGGATGCAGGGCGTTGCACTGAGAGGACTGGAGGCGGGCGATGTCGACTGGCTGACCCGGACGCATGGCCGGCTTTATGCCCGCGACGAGGGCTTTGACGAGAGCTTCGAGGTGTTGGTGGGGCAGGTGCTGGCGCGCTTCGTGGCCGGGCATGACCCGGCGCGCGAGCGTGGCTTCATTGCCCGTCGGGATGGCAAGCGCCTCGGCAGCATCCTCTGTGCCCGCGAGGACGACGTAACCGCGCGGTTGCGGCTGTTTCTCTTGCTGCCCGAGGCGCGGGGGCAGGGGCTGGGGCGGTGGATGCTGGGGGAGTGTCAAAACTTTGCCCGGCAGGCCGGCTATCTCCGCATGGTGCTCTCGACCCACCGCAGCCACGCCGCCGCCTGCGCGCTTTACGCAAGCACCGGCTGGCAGCTTCTGGACAGCCGACCGGTGACCAGCTTTGGCGTCGCGCTGGAAGAGATGCGCTGGCAGATCGATTTGTGACAGGAGAGGGCAGATTTTTCGCCGCAAACGGCTTGCAATCGACGCGCGGCAGAGCTATTCCGCCTGCCAGTGCCGCCTTAGCTCAGTAGGTTAGAGCGCTTGATTGTGGATCAAGAGGTCGCCCGTTCGAACCGGGCAGGCGGTACCATTTCAAACCAATAGGTTACATGCCGATCCTTGTGTGGATAAGGCTGTTTAGTCTCTTTTTAGTCACATGAATCGCAGGAATTTAACGGGCTCAGCGAGGGTTTTAACTAGATTCTCGTCCGCCAAATTTGGTGTGTTATCGACAGGATCGTGGGTCATATCGGTGCGCGTCCTCGCTCTGCAACGTGACATGCCAATGAGTCACCAAAAGCGGAATCTGCCTCGACAACAGGGTTGGCGGGCCTTTCCGAGACCGCGAGAAGGCCTGTCCGAGATCTTCTAGCTTATCCACGAGAAATAGCAGCGAATAGCGCAAGACGCTGTCTTGGATTAGCTTTTCCGTCCTCTCGCCGTTTTTTGCGCGTTTTTCCAGGTTTATTCTCCGCCGACAACCCGTTGGGCCAATATTGCTCGGCTGGCGGAACGAGCGGAGAGCCCTGAAGATCACCGAACTGAAGTCGATCCCTGACACCTGGAAGCGGATGCCGTGCGAGATGTACGCGCGACGCTTCCTGGAGGATATCATATGGTCGACCGGCAGGCACAGTCCGCATTGAGGGTCGGTGGCTTCTAAAGCGCTGCGCGGCCGGACCTGCCGCCCAGGTCGAGCTCGCCCTATACCGCGAACTGATCGATGCTGCCGTGAAAGCCCTGTACGGCGTGCGCTTGGTCGGCATAAGGACTTTTTGTTGCGGTGAATGATGAATGCTGTCCGGTCAAGGAAGAAGACGCCAAGGTGCTTGGGGTCTGCTCCACGCGCGCCTGCTCCCAGTCAATCCGCAACACCTATACAACTTGGTGCGCAGGCGCTCGGAGGTCCCAGGAAGAGAGCTGCCACGCGTTGTCGGTTTTGCTGGCGATCGCCCGGCATCCTGGTGGCCCGGTTCACCAAATTGGCACCAGATATCCGGGGCAGCGGACAAGACCTCACATACCGGTGGCTTTCTGATCAAAAATGTGTGCGTCGAAAGGCTCGTAGCTCTCGGCGCACGACCGCTTCCAGCGATCCAAGTACCCAAACTGTTCCTGTTCATCGCGCAGCAGGAATCCGTTGGGCAGGTATGGCCAAATCTCTTGACCCGTCACTATGTCCCGGTCGCTCTCCCGCATGATCAAGTGATGTGGCAGAAAATCTATTGGGTGGCTTAGGCCGGCGGTCCCAGTCATCTCGGCGATAGCGTGCAACGTATTGGCGTGGAAGCGCGCAACTCTGGCTGACTTGTCGGGCACGTTCAGCGCACGCTGACGCAAGGGGTCCTGCGTGGCGACGCCGACCGGGCAATTGTTTGTGTGGCAAGCTTGGCCCTGAATGCAGCCGACAGCAAACATGTAACCCCGAGCCGAGTTCGCCCAGTCGGCGCCGAGCGCGAGCATCTTAAGAATCCGAAAAGAAGACACCAGTTTTCCCGAGGCGCCAATCTTTACCCGGTGACGCAAGCCCGCCCCGCGAAGGGAATTGTTCACGAAGGTCAGCCCTTCAACGAGAGGCATGCCGAGGTAATCGGCGAATTCCACCGGCGCGGCTCCGGTGCCGCCCTCTTTGCCGTCCACGACGCCTGAGATCAGTCGGCACAACGGTTATCAACTTCAATGGCGCGATGCCTGAGGTTGAGGAATAGTTCGAAGCATTCGACCCCCGCGGGGACACCGGGCAAATCTGTATCTGTGTGTCGCTCTGGGTCACATTCCAAGACGCTTGAGGCGGATTCGTGCGACACGAGCCATTTATATGGCTGTAAATCAACGTATTTTCCGGCGACTGAGCGGTTCGAAAAAGCGTTTTCGACGATTTCGCGTTTTTCCGGTGGGTCGGCGAATTCATAAAGCAAACAAAGGGTTTTCATCAGTTCGAGGAAGTCACGGCGGCGCCTAGCGATCTTGTTCGCATCAGGCAGACCGCTCAGCTGATCTCGTAGCTCCGCCAGACGCAAGCGCCCCGAACGTTGCCGTTCACTGTAAGTGCCGGCGTCGATTGTGGCGTCGAGGAGCAGGTCCGTGAGGCGATCCAGCCGTTTCTTTTCGTCGGCGATCTGTAGGCGCAGGGCTTTTGCCTTTTCTTCAGAGTCTTCCTCTAAACCTGACAACAACCACACCTTCTCCAACCGCTTCGCCGCGCGAGGTTTCAGTTGAAGCTGACGCAACCTGTATCTGATTGCGTCCTCAAGCCGGTCCTCTCGGATTGTCGCGGTCGGGCATCCGATGCGCTGGCAGCGATAATAGCAGCGCCCTTTCTGGATCTCGGGCGACATCGGGCCGGTGCATAGACCGCAACGGAACAAGCCTTGAAACAGGTGGTTGTGACGCGTGGTCTTGGGCCCTGAGCGGCCAGATTTGATATCCTGCACGCGCTGGAACAGTTTTGCGGGGATGATCGGCTCATGGACGCCGTCGAACGTGGCGCCGGTGCGGGAGATGGTGATCACGCCGGTATAGAAGGAATTGTTCAGAATGGTTTCCACACCGTGCAGCGTCAAGGGACGGTCGTTCAAGTTGCGCAAACCGCGTCGCGTGATCTCGGTCTGCAAGGTGCGCAGAGAGTATTGACCGCTGCCATAAAGCTCGAACATCTCGCGGATAAACGGAGCTTTTTTCGGATCGGGGGTCTTCGGCTTGCCCCGGCCATTGTCCAGGTAACCAATCGGCGCGCGAAAGGGGTAGAGACCCTGGCCCAGGCGACCATTGAGACCCTTGATCGTTTCCTCACGCAAATTGCGAATGTAGTCAGCGGCGATCACGGCTTGAATTTCGGCGGTAAGACGTCCGCCACGGGATCGGAAGTCCAGAGTCTCCGTGGCAACGTAGACGTCGATGCCGCGATCCGGCAGCTCGGCGAACATGACCCAATCCCGAGCATTTCTGGCGGCTCTGTCGATCTTATGGATGATCACGCCTTCAGCGGTGTGTTTTCGCAGGAGTCCAAGCATTTGGTTGAAAACCGGTCTGCCGCCTTTGGCTGCGGTCTGCTTTTCCTCAAACCACTTGGTGACCGTGAGATTGTGCTGACTCGCAAAAGCCGTGATGGCAGTCTTTTGCGCTTCGAGTGAAACCCCTTCGCCCTGCTTTTGGGTGGACACTCGAATATATCCAAAGCACGATTTCATGTGACGTCGTTTAGGTCCTCAGACTCTACCATAATCTCAGGATTTGGCGACTCCGTCTCTTCGCCCCACGGCCAAGTACCATCGGCTAGAATGCGCAGGTACATGCGGCGACAGAGATCGATATGTCTTTGTAAATGTTCGTGTTCTTTCATGTCTTCAGAATACTGGCTGTAAATCACGCGTAATAGGGGGGCTCAGTTGCGGGTGCCGCATATGGCCGGCAACGTGTTCATTGAAAACGCCGGGCTTGGAGCATTGTCGAGCATCATCCGGACGGTGGCGCGATAGTTCGGTTGCACGGTTAGAACGCGCGGCTCGATCCTGCCCAGTTGCGCTGCCAGCACCGGGGCATCCAAAGCGCCGACGCGGAATACGATCACCGTCCCGACATTCCCCAGGACCGAAGCAAAGACAGGGGCGGTGGTCTGTTGAGTGTGCTGCTGGCTGAGCACGAGGCCCAGCTTGTATTTGCGTGTTTCCGACAGCAGGTCGGCGAAGGCTTCGCTGGTGAAGGCGTGGAATTCGTCGACGTAGAGAAAGAACGGTCGCCGCCTGTTCTCCGATATGTCGTGGCGGGAAAAGGCGGCATGGGTCAGGCTGGACACCAGCAGGCCGCCAATGACATTGGACAGGTCCGAGCCCAGTCGTCCTTTGGCCAGGTTGATGATCAGCGCCTGACCTGACTCCATGATCTGGCGAAAGCGCAACGGTTCCTTTGGCTCACAAAGCGCCGTGCGCAGCACTGGGTGAGACAGAAACGCCCCGAGCTTGTTGGCGATCGGAGCAAAACCGTCTGCGGCGTTCTTGTAGTTCATCGCCGGATATTCCTCGGTCCAGAACCGACGGACCTGCGGGTCGCTAACGTGCCCAAGAACCTCAACCCGGAAGAGACGGTCGAGAAACATGCGGGGAATATCCCGCAGATCGGGATTGGGGAAATCAAGCAGTGCAAGGACCGCATGGCGCAACAGATGCTCCATGCGCACACCCCAAGCATCGGCCCACTGCTTCTTGAGCGCATCGATCAGACCGGAGGTCACCAGTGGGCGAAGCGACCGAGAGGTCTTGGTGAGCGGGTTGTACCCAAAAGGAGAGGCCGGGTCGGCGACGTTCCAATAGAGTGCCTCAGGGCAGCTATCAGACAGCGCTTCCGCCAGATCACCATGCGGGTCGATGAGGCAAAAGCCGCGACCGGCTTGATAATCCTGCTGGACCATTTGCTGAAGCAGGGTCGTTTTGCCCACGCCCGTTTGGCCAACGACATAGCAGTGCAAGAGCCGATCCTCTTGCCGGATAGAAAAAGGCCGCTCGCCATGGCGCGAGTAAGCCAGGCCAAGGAATGTGGGGTTGTCCAGAAGAAAAGTCATGCTGCCAATTCTCACTTTGCTGGCTCAGTGTGAGTAGTGGCCCTTCTCTGCGAGTGGGACCTGCGGATTCCGCAGATTGGGGGGAGTTGCAGCCGATGCTCGGTCTCTGAACAATAAGAATAGATCGTTCTTTCTCTCCTTTCGAGGGGTGCGCCTGAAAGCCTTTCGGGCGGCCACCCTACGGAAGGAGAAAAAACATGGGGTCCAAGAAAACCCAAGTATGGGATTTGGTCGGCGCCTATCCGATCTGCCAGATCTGCGGCTCTGAAAAAGTGGTGCGGGACGCCTGGGCGGAGTGGAGCATGGCCAGCCAGGAGTGGATCTTGAAGGCGATCTTCGATCACTTCAGCTGTGAAAATTGCGGTGACACCGGCGTTCCGGACTGGCATCTGGACGAGGACTTCCGGAGGTTGCGCATTCAGCGTCTCAACGATCTGTTGCGGCGAGGGCAAGCCGATCACGCCACCATCGTCATGACCGCCGGAGTGCAAGCAGAAGGTGACGCTTTTGTGCACCGAGCCATGGAAGAGACCATGCAGTTTGACGACTTCTGTGAGGACAACGATCCGCATGGCGAGCATGATTTCGGGGCTTTCGAAATCGACGGGCAGAAGCTCTTCTTCAAGATCGACTACTTCGATTTGGAACTGCAGCAGCACTCCCGCGATGCGGCCAACCCGAATTGTACACACCGGGTGCTGACAGTCATGCTGGCCAGCGAATATTGATGTCAATCGGCATGCAATTTTGACCCCCTATCGGCGTCCAAAAATGACCCCCTGTTTGGCGCACGTGTAGCTGGCC
>NZ_JBLXEC010000029.1:0-48804 GCF_048263515.1 Marinovum sp.
CCCCGCCGAGGTGTTCCGGGAAAAGATGATGGAGGAAATGGGTCGACGCCCCTACCCTCAACGCCAATAGGAGTCGCTGTTCAAGTATCGCTCACATTGTGACCAAGGCGCGCCCGCTCGCGGACACGCCTGTCAGGCATGGCGTAAAGCCTCCCTTTGGGGCTCAGCAGCGCCGGTCAGGCAAAGAGATCATGCGCCAGTTCGAGCGCGTCGATCAGCGCGTCGACCTCGGCCTCGGTGTTGTACATGCCGAAGGACGCCCGGCAGGTCGCTGTCACGCCCAGATGGTCCATCAGCGGGCCGGCGCAGTGATGGCCGGCGCGCACGGCGACGCCCTTCTTGTCGAGGATGGTCGAGATGTCGTGCGCGTGCGCCGCGCCGTCGAGTGTGAAGGAGAAGATCGCCCCCTTGCCCTCGGCCTTGCCCTGTATCTGCAGCCAGTTCAGGCTGTCGAGCCTGCCACGGGCATAGCGGGTCAGCGCCGCCTCATGCGCCGCGATCTCCTCCATGCCGACGCCCATCATGTAGTCCAGCGCCGCGCCAAGGCCGATGGTGGCGACGATGCCGGGGGTGCCGGCCTCGAACTTCATCGGCGGATCGTTGTAGATCACCTCGTCGCGGTGGACCTCCTTGATCATGTCGCCGCCGCCGAGGAAGGGGCGCATCTCGGCCATCCTGTCCTTGCGCATGTAGATCGCGCCGGAGCCAGAGGGGCCATAGAGCTTGTGGCCGGTGATGGCGTAGAAATCGCAGCCGAGATCATCGACATTGACCGGGCCATGCACGGCGGCCTGAGAGCCGTCGATCAGCGTGGCAATGCCGCGTTCGCGGGCGGCGGCGCAGATCGGCTTCACGTCAACCCTTGTGCCCAGAACGTTGGACATCTGGGTGATCGCCACCAGCTTGGTCTTCGGACCCATGGCATCGATCACCTTTTGCGGGTCGAGCGATCCGTCGGGCTCGATCTCGACCCATTTGATCACCACCCCCTGGCGCTCGCGCAGGAAGTGCCAGGGCACGATGTTGGCGTGGTGCTCCATCACCGACAGGATGATCTCGTCACCGGCCTGCAGATGCGGCATCGCCCAGCCATAGGCCACGGTGTTGATGCCCTCGGTCGTCCCCGAGTTCAGCACGATCTCGTGCTCGTCGGCGACGCCCAGGAACCGGGCGACGGTGCCGCGGACCGCCTCGTATTTCTCGGTGGCGAGGTTCGACAGGAAGTGCAGCCCGCGGTGCACGTTGGCGTATTCCATCGAATAGGCTCGGGTCACCGCGTCGATCACCACCTGGGGTTTCTGCGCGCTGGCGCCATTGTCGAGATAGACCAGCGGCTTGCCGTTGACCTCGCGGCCGAGGATCGGGAAATCGCCCCGGATTGCGTTGACGTCATACATGTACGGCACCTCCAACAGTGCTTGCCCCGATCACCGAGAGCAACAGGATCAGGCCGAGGACGATGCCGATCCCGGCCATGGCGATCACCCCCAGGGCCTTGAGCGGCGAGCCGAAGCGATGCGCCACGTCGATGAAATTCACGAAAATCCACAGCCCGTAGAGATTGACGATCATGACCAGCATCAGCGCCAGCCCGGGCGCCAGCAGCGTCAGCACCGTGGCCACAAGCTGCACGCCCAGCCGCAGCGCCTGCAGCCAGACGATGAGCACCAGGATATCCTCGAGCCGCGCCTCGCCGCCTAGCCAGCGGCCGACCCGGGCAATGGCAAAGACCGTCATGAGCGCACCCAGCCCCAGCGTCACCGCAAAGGCAAAGGGCGTGGCCATCATGCCGGGCAGAGGCTCGCTCGGCGGCGAGCTCAGCAGGCCGAGGTGAAAGGCCATGGCATTGAGGATGATCATCAGCCCCAGCCCCTGCCACAGCACTGGGCGCGGCAGGTCGAGCATGATCAGTCGCGCGGCGGCCACCCGCGGCGCGACGATGGTTTCGGTCAGAAGGTCACGCCAACCACTTCGGGTCATGTCTCTAGCCCTTTCAAGGGACGTTCCGCCGCCACCAGCCCACCGAACCAGAACCACAGGAAGACGACAAAGGAGAAGAACTCCACCGCCTTGGGCCCCGGTCCCGGGCCGATGAAACCGGCCAGCAGGCCATTGAGCAGGATCAGCGGAGAGGCCGCCAGCAGCGCCCAGAAGAGCGCCAGCCGCGCCCCGAAGAAGCTGCCCTGCCCGCCAAGCGCCCGCGCCGCCAGATGGCTGAGCGCTGCAAGGCCGTAGAAGATCAACGGCGCGATCATCACCCAGGCCAGCAGCGCACCGCCCAGCAGCGGATTGAGCTCCTGACCGTCAAGATGCGCCTGCCGCGCCAAGGGCGGCCATTGCGACACGAAGACCAGAAGGCAGCCCGCCATCAGGATGGCAAGCGCCCGGTCTTCGCGCTGGCCGCGCGCCAGCAGCCGGCGCATCACTGCGCCGGGGCCGCGATAGGTGGCGACGATGTCCTGCGAGAGTGCCATGGCGCCGCGTCAGTCCCGATGGCGGATGAGCCATCCCTCGACGCGACGGGTGATCTCTCCGGCCAGCGCTTCGTCCTCGATCTCGGCCACCGCTTCGGCCAGGAAGGCCAGGGTCAGAAGGTTGACCGCCTGATCCTCGGGCACACCGCGCGAGCGCAGGTAGAACAGCGCCTCTTCGTCGATCGCGCCGGAGGTCGAGCCATGCGAACAGGCCACGTCATCGGCGTAGATCTCAAGCTCTGGCTTGGCGAGGAACTGGCTGTCCTCGTCGAGCAGAAGCGACTGGCTGATTTGATAGCCATCGGTCTTCTGAGCGCCCGGTTTGACGAGGATCTTGCCCTGGAAGACGCCGGTCGCGCCGTTGCGCAGCACCTTCTTGAAGACCTGACGGCTTTCGCAGTTCACCGCGTCATGGGTGATGAAGACCGTGTCGTCGTGGTGGAAATCCCCGTCGCCCACGCAGGCGCCGGCGACATGGGCCACGGCATCGTCACCGGTCAGCTCGAGCACGCATTCATTGCGCGTCATCACGCCGTTGGCGGTGAGCGTGAAACTCTTGAACACCGATTCCGTGCCGAGACGGGCAAACAGATGGGTCACCGCCTGGCGTTCATGGTCGCGGCCCTGAACGCGGACATGGTGCAGCTTGGCGCCGTCGGCGACGTCTGCCTCCATCACCTTGTTGAACCGCGCTGCCGCCGGGCCGGCCTCGAGAATGGTCACCTCGGCACCGCTGTCGACCTTGACCACGTGGTGCAGGATCGCATCGGACGTTTCGGACTTGTGCTCGTAGCGAATGCCGATCGGCTTGGACGGTTTGCCGGTCACGTGGATCAACAGGCCATCGGTGGCAAAGGCGGTGTTGAGCGTCGCCAGCGGGCGCTGCACCGGCTTCTGACCGTTGGTCTCGAGCGTGCCGTAGAGGCCCTGTGCCCAGTGCAGATCGCTGCCGGCTTCGGCCAGACGCTCGATCTTGACGCCTTCGAGCGCCAGATCGTCAGAGGCCTCGGCGTCGAATACTCCGTCGACGAAGACGATATTGAGCCGGTCGACCTCCGAGAAAGTCGGCGCCTCGCCGGTCTCGAACAGCGCCGCACGCGGGGCTTCGACCTGGGTCAGCGTGTCGGGGCGGGTGTATTTCCAGTATTCGTCGCGCCGCCCGGGCAGGCCCATCTCGCGCAGCCGGCCGAGGGCCGACTGACGTGCCGCGTCGGCCCAGCCGCCCTTGGGCAGCGTGAGCGCCGCGATGCGCGCCTCGGTGGCGTCCTGTTTGACTTGCGGCAATGCCATTACGCCACCTCCTCCACCAGATGGGCATAACCACGCTCTTCGACCTCGAGCGCCAGCTCGGGGCCGCCGGTCTTGATGATGCGGCCGTTTGCCATGATGTGCACCACGTCCGGTTTGATGTGGTCAAGCAGGCGCTGGTAGTGGGTGATCACCAGAAAGCCCCGACCTTCGGAGCGCAGCGCGTTGACGCCATCGGCCACCAGTTTCATCGCGTCGACATCGAGGCCCGAGTCGGTCTCGTCGAGGATGCACATCTTGGGCTCGAGCATCGCCATCTGCAGGATCTCGTTGCGCTTCTTCTCACCGCCCGAGAAGCCGACGTTGACCGGACGCTTCAGCATCTCGGCGTCGATCTTCAGGTCCTTGGCCTTGGCGCGGATCATCTTGAGGAAATCGGTGGCGTTCAGCTCTTCCTCGCCGCGCGCCTTGCGCTGTGCGTTCAGGGCGGTGCGCAAAAAGGTCATGTTGCCGACGCCGGGAATTTCGACCGGGTACTGGAACGCCAGGAACAGGCCCGCCGCGGCGCGCTCTTCCGGCTCCATGTCGAGCAGGTCGTTGCCTTCGAGCGTCGCTTCGCCTTCGGTCACCTCGTAGCCGTCGCGGCCCGAGAGCACATAGGACAGCGTCGATTTGCCAGAGCCGTTGGGGCCCATGATGGCATGCACCTTGCCGGCTTCGACCTTCAGGTCGACGCCTTTGAGGATCTGTTTGTCCTCTTCTTCAAGTTTGACGTGCAGGTTCTTGATTTCGAGCATTTTTCTACCTCGTGTAAACGCGTGAAGGCAGCGCCGCCCGAAGGGGCTGCGCCGCGCTGATTTCGGATTTTTCGGTTGTCAGTCGAGCGGCAGGCTCAGCTCTGAAAAGAGAAAGCTCTCGCCGCGGAACAGGATGGACATGGGTTCGGTCGTGCTGCGGACCGTGTTCACCCATTTGCCCGAGAAGGCCATTTCGAAGACCTCGGGGTACAGATGCACCAGGTTGTGCATCATCCCCATGGCCGCCGCGATCCCCAGCAGGCGCACCGCCACCAACAGCTTGGTCGGAGCGGAAAAGACCACGGCCAGCACCGCCAGAACGGCCATCGCCCCGGCGCCGTCCAGCGCCATGCGGATGTCGGGGGTCATCGATGGATCGGGGAGACCGAGAAAGTGAAAGCCCGCCGCCTGCGACAGCGCATAGGCCAGCGCGCCGAGAACGAAGGCCCAGATCATCGCCAGCGGATGCGACCGCGCCGCAGGTGCCCGCGAACCCTTCAGGCGCGCGACCTTGGCCGGGCTGACCCAGGCCGTGCCGGTGCCGTCCGAGACGCCCGGTTGCGGCATGCAGCTGACCTGCCCGGAGTTGATCCGCGCAATCCGCGCGTGAAAACTGGCCTGCCCTTGCGTGCTGATCATGATTTCTGCCTCTTCCGACGTCTCTTTTATTAAGAGTTGTCTGAAAATCGCGGCAGAAATGCGACGAGTTGCCTATCATTGTGAGAAAAATCACAGACATCAGGCGTCACCCGACGCCAGTTCTTCACCAGATTCGGCGCTCTCGGGGCCCGGCGCCGTCGCCGCATGGGCGGCTTTCAGGCGGTCCACGTCGGCGGCATCGCAGATCAGGTGGTTCTTGTTCAACCGATAGCGCTGGTGGGTCGAGACAACCGCATAGCCCTGCGCCGCCACCCAGTCGAGGAACGCCGCCTCGACCGAGTTGTCGACCTCGACCATCATCACCGGCCGCGCCCGTTCCAGCACGCCGGACAGGCCCGCCAGAACCTGCAGTTCCATGCCTTCGACGTCGATCTTGATGAAGTCCGGGGTCACATCTTCCAGCAGCGCATCGCCGCGATGCACCGCCAGTTCGCCCTGCCCCTCGAGCATCCTGGCGCCGCCCAGGTTGCGGTCGCGGTCCTGCATGGCAAATCCGCCGGCCTCGGCATCAGAGACGCCGACCCCCAGGCGCGACAGATCGACGATATCGCGCAGCCCGTTGACCAGCACATTGCTGACCAGAAGTTCGAAGGCCTTTGGGTTCGGCTCGAAGGGAATGACCCTCGACGCGCCCAGAAACAGCGCTGCGAACAGCGTGTGATTGCCGACATTGGCGCCGATATCCACGAAGACCCCGCCCTCTGGGAACACCGACGACAGCCGCGACAGCTCGCTCATCTCGTAGAACTGGCCGCGCCGGTGGTTGCGCTGCACCGGGTCGTTCTTCATGTTCACGCAAAAGGTCACCGGGCGCTCCTGCACCCGCGCATGGACAAGCTGCAGCTCCACGCTCTCGACCGGACGGCCGAGGCGCAGACGTTTCTCGATACGTTTGATACGTGGGATCATCTCTGCCTGCCTGTTCTCGCGGGCGCTCGCACCCTCACACCCTGCCCGTGCGGCACCGGGCGGGCCGAAGGGCCCGCCACGCGCCTCGTGTCACCCGACAGAGCCTTCGAGCGAGATCGCCACCAGCTGCTGCGCTTCCAGAGCGAACTCCATCGGCAGCGCCTGCAGTACTTCCTTGGCAAAGCCGTTCACGATCAGCGCCACCGCTTCCTCTTCGTCCATGCCGCGCTGGCGGCAATAGAACATCTGGTCGTCATCGACCTTGGAGGTGGTGGCCTCGTGCTCGACCCGCGAGGAATTGTTGCGGACCTCGATGTAAGGCACAGTGTGGGCGCCGCATTTGTCGCCGATCAGCAGGCTGTCGCACTGGGTGTAGTTGCGGCTCTCCTTGGCCTTCGGGTGCATCGACACCAGCCCGCGATAGGTGTTCTGGGCGACGCCGGCGCTGATGCCCTTGGACACGATGCGCGACTTGGTGCGCTTGCCGAGGTGCACCATCTTGGTGCCGGTATCGGCCTGCTGGTGGTTGTTGGTGATGGCGATCGAGTAGAACTCGCCCTGGCTGTCATCACCGCGCAGGATGCACGACGGGTATTTCCAGGTCACGGCAGAGCCGGTCTCGACCTGGGTCCACATCACCTTGGCGCGGTCGCCGCGGCAATCGGCCCGCTTGGTGACGAAGTTGTAGATGCCGCCCTTGCCGTTCTCGTCGCCCGGATACCAGTTCTGGACGGTGGAGTATTTCACCTCGGCGTCTTCCTCGACGATGATCTCGACCACAGCGGCATGCAGCTGGCTGATGTCGCGCTGCGGCGCGGTGCAGCCTTCGAGGTAGGAGACGTAAGAGCCCTTGTCGGCAATGATCAGCGTCCGCTCGAACTGGCCGGTGTTCTCGGCGTTGATGCGGAAGTATGTCGACAGCTCCATCGGGCAGCGCACGCCCGGCGGCACATAGACGAAGGAGCCGTCAGAGAAGACAGCGCTGTTCAGCGTGGCATAGAAGTTGTCGCTGACCGGCACCACGGAGCCCAGGTATTTCTTCACGAGCTCGGGATGCTCGCGGATCGCCTCGGAAATCGAGCAGAAGATCACGCCCGCCTTCTTCAGCTCCTTCTGGAAGGTCGTGCCGACCGAGACCGAATCGAACACCGCATCCACGGCCACCTTGCGGCCCTCGGCAGGGGCCTCCTCGGCACCTTCGACACCGGCCAGGATCATCTGTTCCTTCAGCGGAATACCCAGCTTTTCATAGGTCGCCAGCAGCTTGGGATCGACCTCGTCCAGCGACTTGGGCTTTTCCATCATGCTCTTGGGACGGGCGTAGTAATACTGGTCCTGAAAGTCGATCTCGGGGTAGTCGACCATCGCCCAGTCGGGTTCCTTCATCTTCAGCCAGCGCTCGTAGGCCGCCAGCCGCCACTCGGTCATCCACTCGGGCTCTTCGTTGTTCTTCGAGATCAGCCGGACGATGTCATGGGTCAGCCCCTTGGGGGCGTAATCCATCTCGATCTCGGTTTCCCAGCCATACTTGTAGGTGCTGACCTCGCGAACCGCGTCCACGGTCTCCTGATCGACGCCTTCTTTGACCTGGGTCTGGTCAAGAGCTGCCATGATATCTACCTCCGGTGTCACGCCGCGCGGGCGCGATGCTTTTCATATGCTCTGCACCACGCCTCGGCAAAGCGCAGCACATCCTCTTCTGTGGTCGAAGGGCCAAGGCTCACGCGGATCGCGCAGGCGGCCTCTTGCTCTCCATATCCCATCGCGCGCAACACGCGGCTGGATTTGACCTTGCCACTGGAACAGGCCGATCCGGCACTGATCGCAAAGCCGGCAAGGTCCATCGCCATGACCTGCGTCTCACCCTTCCAGCCCGGTGCGATCAGGCAAAGGGTGTTGGGCAGGCGCGACGTCGATTTCCCGACTAAAATAATCTCTTTTTCACGAGCCTCAATGGCTTTTTCTAGAATATTTCTAAGTTCGGCAACCCGTTCCCAGGTGCCATTGGCGAGATCCTGCGCCGCCCGGGCCGCCGCGGCGCCGAATCCGGCGATGCCGATGACGTTCTCGGTGCCCGAGCGCCGGCCCATTTCCTGGCCGCCGCCCTTGATTTGGGTCGCGACGTCGAGCCCACGCTGCAGCACCAGCGCGCCGACCCCCTTGGGCCCGCCCAGCTTGTGCGCCGAGACCAGCGCCATCTGCGCCCCCGACCAGGCAAAGGAGAAGGGCACCTTGCCGAAGGCCTGCACCGCGTCGGTCAGCGCCAGCCCCTGCGGCAGGTCCTGCAGGATGCCGGTCTCGCTGTTGGCCGCCTGCAGCGCCGTGGTGGCGGGATCGCTCACCGCGACCCGCCCCGCGCCGTCCACCGGCAGCGCGCAATCGGTCCAGGCGCCGACGCAATCATGCTCGACCGCACCAGAGGTGATGCCCCGCCCGGCCAGCGCCAGCCCTGCCGCCTCGGTGGCGCCGGAGGTAAAGACGATATCCGCCTCGCCTGCGCCGAAAGCCTCGGCCACCTGCCGCCGCGCGGTCTCGATCAGCCCCTTGGCGCGCCGCCCCTCAGAATGCACCGACGAGGGGTTGCCGACCACATCCATGGCCGCAATCATCGCCTCTCGCGCCGCATCACAGAGCGGCGCGGTGGCATTGTGATCGAGATAGACCCTAGGCACGCGGCAGCCCCTTCTTCTCTTTGAAAATACCGCGGGGGTCCGGGGGCAAAGCCCCCGAAAGACGCTCAGCCATCATCGACCACCGCAAACAATCCGGGCACGGCAGGACAGGGCGCCAGCTCGTTGCCGACGATGTCCGACAGCCGGGTCTGGTGCAGGAAGACATAGACATGCGCCGAGAGCCCCTCCCACAGCCGGTTCGACAGTGATTGCGCCCGGCTGCCCGACAGCCCGCCACTGGCGCCGGCGCCCTTGTGCATCGCATCCACCGTCTCGTCCACCGCGGCGAGGATCTCGACCACGCGGATCTCGGTGGTGGGCCGGGCCAGGCGATAGCCGCCGCCGGGGCCGCGCACCGAGGCCACCAGCTCGGCCCGGCGCAGCTTGACGAACAACTGCTCGAGGTAGGGCAGCGAAATATCCTGCCGCTGGGAGATCTCTCCCAGCGTCACCAGCCGCCCGTCAGGTTGCAGCGCAATATCGACCAGCGCCACCATCGCGTAGCGCCCCTTTGTACTCAGCTTCATCGGTTCTCCCCCGGGACACCCGCTGGCCAGTTGACCTCAGTAACCATTAGGCTTATCTGCCACAAGCCCCGATCCGTTCCCGGCATCGGGTTTAGAACCATTCTAAGGTAACCGAGCAATTGCGTCAACAATTGCCACGCCTTTGCGAGGAGTACAGCCCGTTATGCCCGAGGTCATCTTTCCCGGTCCCGAAGGACGGCTCGAAGGCCGCTATCACCCTCAGAAAGAGCGTGATGCGCCGATCGCCATCGTGCTGCATCCGCACCCGCAGTTCGGCGGGACGATGAACAACAAGGTTGTCTACAACCTGCATTACGCCTTCTACAACATGGGCTTCACCGTGCTGCGGTTCAATTTCCGCGGCGTCGGGCGCAGCCAGGGCGAATACGACCAGGGCGTCGGCGAATTGTCCGATGCTGCCTCGGCGCTCGACTACCTGCAGTCGATGAACAACAATTCCAAGCATTGCTGGGTCGCGGGCTTCTCCTTCGGCGCCTGGATCGGCATGCAGCTTTTGATGCGCCGCCCCGAGATCACCGGCTTCGTCTCGGCCAGCCCGCCCGCCAACATGTACGACTTCTCCTTCCTGGCGCCCTGCCCGGCCTCCGGCCTGATCATCAACGGCACCGCCGACCGGGTCGCCCCGCCGGCCGATACCACCTCGCTGGTCAGCAAGCTGCACGAGCAAAAGGGCATCACCATCACCCACAAGGAGATCGAAGGCTCGGGCCACTTCTTCGAGAACGATCACATGGACACGATGATCGGCACCGTCACCGACTACGTCAAACGACGCCTGACCGAAACGTCGCGCTGAGGACACCGCCATGGGAGTGACAGAGGACCTGGCCGACGATCTGGCCCGCGAGGCCATCGAGGCGGCGGAACTGACCGGCGACGAGACGCTGATCAACGAAATGGCGGCCCATATGGGCACCTCGTCGACCACCACCGAAGAGGCCTTCCTGACGGCCGTGCGGGTGCGGCTGGCCGCCAAGCGCGGCCGGCAGTTCCTCGAACAGCGCCTGCGCGCCTACGAGACCAAACTCAAGGATCAGGGCTGAAGCGCGCCTCGCGGTCCCTATCGCGAAGACGGGCCGTCAGGGCCGGAGGAGCGGCGGCTGACCTTGAGCCAGATGCCGGCATCGGAGCGCACCGTCAGATGCGCCACCGGCACCGGCGCCGGGCGGTCGCTCAGCTCGACGCGGAAGTGCCGCAGCAGGTAGGACAGCAGCAGCGGCCCCTCGACCATCGCGAACCCCGCCCCCGGACAGACCCGCGCCCCGGCCGAGAACGGCAGATAGGCGTCGCGCACGCACTGCTTGCCATTCTCAGTCCCGTAACGCCCCGGATCGAAGTCATCCGGCCGCTCCCAGAGCCGCTCGTGGCGATGCAGATGCCAGGGGCTCAGCACGATCTGGCTGCCCTTGGGCACCGCGCGGTCGCGAAACCGTTCGGGACACTGCGCCTCTCGCACCATCATCGGCACCGGCGGATAGAGCCTCAGCGCCTCGCGAAACACATCGCGTGACAGCCGCAGCTGTCCCATGATGCCGAAGTCGGGGGTGTCCTCAGCGCCCTCCGACAGAAGCCATGGCAGACATTCCGCCTCTTCCGCCAACCGCTCCTGCCACTCCGGATAAAGCGCCATCAGGTAGAGCGTCCAGGCCAGCGCCGAGGCGCTGGTCTCGTGACCGGCGAGGAAGAAGATCGCCACCTGGTCGACCATCTCCTCGGTGGTGAATGTCTCGCCCGAGTGCGGATCCGGCGTGGTCATGATCTTGGTGGCCAGATCGTCCGGCGCCTGTCCCGCGGCAATCTCGGCCATCCGGTCGGCGGTCAGCCGGGTGATCAGCCCGCGGATCGTGGCCGCCGCACGCCGGGTGTCGCGGCGAAAGAACCGCGGCATCCAGCGCGGCAGGGGCACAAAGGCCGCGAGGTTGAGGATCGGCTGGCTGCGCTGGTAATGGCGAAACTCGGAAAACACCTGCGCCGCGATCTCGTGCTCGATCGGGATCGAGAACAACGTGCGAAAGATCACGTCGGCGGCGGCATGGCTGGTCTCGGCCTCGACCTCCACCACCTCGCCGTCGCGCCCGGCCATGCGGCGCACCGCGCTCTCGGCCGCGGCGCGCATCGCCGGGAAACTGTGGCGCAGCTTGCCGCCCTCGAAAGCCGGATCGATGATCCGCCGCTGGCGCTTCCAGGTCTCGCCATTGGTGACAAAGACCGAATTCCCGAGGAGCGGCCGCAGCCCCTCGCCGATGCGGTCGGATTTCGGGAAATCCTCGGGCCGCGCCTTCAGCACCTCCTTCACGAGGTCAGGCTGGTTGACGAGGAAGGAGCGAAAGAACGGCGTGCGGAACTCGGCCATCCAGGCGCGATAGAGCCGCGCCGGCTGCGCCGAGAGGATGTCGCGGCGAAACAGCGCCATGTAGCGCAGAAGCGAGACCTTGTCGGCCCGCGCTGGCGGCTTGGGCGGACGCTTCATGGCGCGGTCGAGGTGAAGCTGTTGACCGGCCGGGTGATCACCGATTTCGACGATCCGCGGCTGCGGTAGCGGTCCGCCAGGGTCAAGGGACCGGCGGTGATGCGGAAGTAGTCGTAGTCGCCGGGCCGATCAAAGGCACAGAGATACTGGAAATGCAGCCGGAAGAAGCGCCAGCGCAACGCCTTCCAGCTTTCCGGCGACAGCGTCTGGGTGAAAGCCGCCGAGAACACCAGCGGCCACTTCTGCCCTGGCCCCGCGAGGCCGCTGACCGCCACCGGATCACAAAGCGCAAAGGCGCAGCCGTCGCCCGGCGCGGTGACGTCGACCCAGAAGAGCTCGTCGCGTTCAGAGAGATAGGCCAGATCGGCGCGCAGCCGCCAGGCGCGCGGCAGGAAGGTGACCATCGGCACCACCTGGCCGAGGCTGAGAAAGCCCAGCGCCGGGCCGTCGGGGCGAACGTGCCCGCCACGGATCAGGTCGGCCAGCACCGAGACACCGAGATGCGCACCCGAGGAATGGCCAACCACGAGGATCTCGTCGACATCGTCGTCGCAGGCGGCGGCGATGCTGCGGGTGAAGCTGGCGATCCGCTGCTCCAGCTCCTGCGGCATCCGGCCGAGATCGCGGGCGTTGTAGGAATAATCGTGCATCAGGTAGTAGACAAAGAGCTTGCTGTCCCAGCGCCGGAATTGCTCGAGCATGGCCCAGGCGAGCCCCAGCCCCGCCGTGCCGCCCAGCACCGGCCCGGCAAACCCCAGCCAGGGCCTGAGCGACAGGCCCAGCTTGACCCCGCCCCAGACCGCCAGCGCCGCCAGCACTGCCTGCCCCAGCAGCATGAAGACCGGGTAGAGCGCGGCGATCACCGGGCCCTTCTGCAGCTTGGCCAGCCGCCAGAAGGCGCCGGAACCGATATAGGCCATGGCGGTATAGAGCATCCGCAGGTAGCTGACAAAGATGCCGTGGCCCATGGATTGCTTGACGATATCCGACCAGACCAGCACCTCGACCTCGGTCTCGACCGGGGTGCCGTCGAACGTCCCTGTGACATGCCAGCCGTAGTTCTCGGCCTTGGCGCGCGGACGCAGGGCGATGTCATAGCCCGAGATTGCGGCCTGGTCTGCACCCTCGCGGCGATAGAGTTCGCGGTACCTGCGGGGATGAATCGGGTCGTAGCCGGGGATGTAGAACACCCGGCGCCTGCGCACCCTGCCTGTCTCGGGACTGCTCATCTGCCACTCGCTGTTTTGCCCCGATCCTACCCCGGTTTGATGGCGAGAGTAAGGCGCTGGACAAGGCCTGCCCCGGCTCCTAGACCTGAGCCATGCGCGAGACACTTGATGCCACCCACCTGCTCTGCCCCCTGCCCGTTCTCAAGGCGCGCAAGCGTCTGAAATCCATGGCGGATGGCGATATCCTCGAGCTGCGCGCCGATGATCCGGCGGCGGTGGTGGACGTGCCGCATTTCTGCGCCGAGGCGGGCCATGCGCTGATCGAGACGCGGCCCGATGGCGACGCCGAGATCTACGTGATCCGCAAGGGCGGCTGAGGCGACAGGAGCCTTTTTCCGAACCACCTCACTCCCAAAGAAAAAGCCCCGGCACCTGGCCGGGGCTCTGTTCGTTCAGCGGCCGATCGACCACCAGCCGCGTTTCTTCGGCTTGTCGGGGTCTTCGGCCTCGGCCTCGGACGTGGCATCGGCGGTCTCGAGCACAGGCTCGGCCTCGGGCTCTGCTGCCTCGGGGGCGGCCTCAGGCTCTTCTGCCGTCTCCGGCTCGGGCTCTGCCGCGGTCTCCGGCTCGGCGGCCGCGTCGGCCTCGGGCGCAGCCTCGGCTTCCGCTTCAGGCTCGGCCTGAGCCACGGGCTCGGCTTCCGGCTGCGCAGAGGCTTCCACCTCGGCCTCTGCCTCGGCAGGCGCTTCCGCCGCGGCTTCAGCCTCGGCTTGCGGGGCTTCCTCGGCCTCGGCCTCGGGTGCCGCTTCTGCCACCGGTGCCTCAGCCTCGGCTTCCGCAGGTGCTTCGACCTCGGTCGCCTCGACAGGTGCCTCAGCTTCGGCCGGCGCCTCGGCGCTCACCTCGGCAGCGGTCTCGGCTGCCTCGACCGGCGCGGCCTCTTCGGCTGCGGTTTCGGCGGGGGCCTCGACCGGAGCCTCCTCGGCCTTCACAGCGGAAAACTTGCGGCGGCTGCTCGACGTGCGGCGGGTGCGCTTGGGCTTGTCGCCGGTCTCCTCGGCCTTCGGGGCGGTCTGAGCCTCGTCCTCGGGCGCATCGCCCTTGGCCTCGGTGTCGTCACCGTTGCCCTGGCTGTCGCCATTCTCGCCGTTGTCACCGTTGTCGCCGTTCTCGCCATTGCCGTCATCCGACTTCGTCTTCCGCCGACGCCGGCGCCGACGGCGCTTCTTGGGCTTGGGGCTTTCCTCTTCGCTGGTCTCCGGCGTCTCGGCCTCGGGGGCTTCTTCGACGGCGGCGGGGGCCTCGTCCTCGACCTCGTCCTCGGCGTCCTCGTCCACCAAGTACATGATCGTGGTGTCAGCCGAGACAACCACCGGCGCTTCGGCCACCTTGCGGGTGGCGGTCTTTAGCTTCTCGATGGTGAAGTCGGGGCTGATCATCGCCGGATCGCCTTCGACCCGGACCGCCACGCCGTAACGCGCCTCGATCTGGGCGATATGTTCGCGCTTGGCGTTCATCAGGTAGTTGGCGATCGACACCGGGCAGCGCACCAGCAATTCCTTGCAGCGGCGGCGGGTGCCCTCTTCCTCGATCTGGCGCAGCACCTGCAGGGCCAGGCTGTCGTCGGAGCGGATCAGGCCGGTGCCGTGGCAATGCGGGCACGGTGCCGTCGTCGCCTCGATCATACCGGGGCGCAGGCGCTGGCGCGACATCTCCATCAGGCCGAAGCCCGAGATGCGGCCGACCTGGATGCGGGCGCGGTCGCTTTTCAGCTTGTCCTTGATCTTCTTCTCGACGGCGGCATTGTTCTTGCGCTCGTCCATGTCGATGAAGTCGATCACGATCAGACCGGCGAGGTCGCGCAGACGCAACTGGCGGGCCACCTCTTCTGCTGCTTCCAGGTTGGTCTTGAGCGCGGTCTCCTCGATCGAGCCTTCCTTGGTGGCGCGGCCGGAGTTGACGTCGATGGCGACCAGCGCCTCGGTCACGCCGATCACGATGTAACCACCGGATTTCAGCTGCACCGTCGGGTTGAACATCGCCCCGAGGTAGCTCTCGACCTGGTAGCGCGCGAACAGAGGCAGCTGCTCGGCGTAATGCTTCACGTTCTTGGCGTGGGACGGCATGATCATCTTCATGAAGTCCTTGGCGATGCGGTAGCCGCGTTCGCCTTCCACCAGAACCTCTTCGATGTCGCGGCTGTAGAGGTCGCGGATCGAGCGTTTGATCAGGTCGCCTTCCTCGTAGATCTTCGCGGGCGCGATGGATTTCAGCGTCAGCTCGCGGATCTGCTCCCAGAGGCGTTGCAGGTATTCATAGTCGCGCTTGATCTCCGACTTGGTGCGCTTGGCACCGGCGGTCCGGATGATCAGGCCCGCGCCCTGGGGCACGTCGATCTCGTTGGCGATTTCCTTGAGCTTCTTGCGGTCCGGCGCATTGGTGATCTTGCGCGAGATGCCGCCGCCACGGGCGGTGTTGGGCATCAGCACGCAGTAGCGGCCGGCGAGCGAGAGGTAGGTGGTCAGCGCCGCACCCTTGTTGCCGCGCTCTTCCTTGACGACCTGCACCAGCATGATCTGGCGGACTTTCACCACTTCCTGGATCTTGTAGCGGCGCGGACGCGGCTTGCGCGGCGGGCGAATGTCTTCCTGGTCGTCCTCTTCGGCGACGGATTCGATTTCGCTGTCCATGTCCGAAGCCTCGGGCTTGGACGTGGTCTCGTCGCTGTCGTCGTCGTCGTCGGAGTCGTCAGCGTCGTCCTCGGTCTCGACCTCGGGGGTCGCGGCCTCGGCATTGTCGGCTTCGGTCTCGGCTTCGGCGTTCTCGTCAGCGGTCTCGGCGGCAGGCGCATCGCCGGCTTCCGAGGGCTCTTCCACCGGCGTTTCGCCCACGGTTTCCATCGGCGACAGCCCTTCGAGCGTCTCTTCCTCGGCGTCGAGGTCGATAGTCTCCATGCCTTCGACTTCGCGGCTTTCGACCGCGTCGGTGTTGGCAGTCTTTTCCGCCTTGGACGAGCTGCGGCGCCGGCGCTTCTTCGAGCGCGAGGCTTCTTCTTCCTCGTCACGCGCCTTCATTGCCTCGGCATAGGCGCGTTCTTCCTCCATCAGCGCCTCGCGGTCGGCGACGGGGATCTGGTAGTAATCGGGGTGGATCTCGGAAAAGGCGAGGAAGCCATGGCGGTTGCCGCCATAGTCCACGAACGCCGCCTGCAGCGACGGTTCGACCCGCGTGACTTTTGCTAGATAGATATTGCCAGCGAGCTGGCGCTTGTTTTCCGATTCAAAGTCGAATTCCTCGACCTTGTTTCCGTCAACCACCACGACGCGGGTTTCTTCCGCGTGGGTGGCATCGATAAGCATTTTCTTGGCCATTGTACTTTCATGCTCTCCCACAAGCGCAAAGCCGCGCGGGAGATCCCGGGCGGCGCGGCGGATTGCAGGAAATGTCCGATTGGGGCGATGGTGCACGCGGTCAGCACAGGCACGGATGCGAAGCCCGAAACGGCCCCTGCTCTTGCCCTCTGAATTCTCGCGCGTTGCATCGCGTTTCTTCTCCGACGGTCTGACCCCTGGTCATCCGCCCGTTTGCGGCCCACCGCTTTCGCGGCCGGGCTGGTCTTGTTGATCGCCGCCACGTCAGTCTGGCGGTCCGGCGATCAGATCGGTCTGTCCTGGAAGTGCCGGGGCGTCTGGCCCACGCGACCTCGAAAACAGCGAAACTTTCGGGCAAGGGGACTGCGCCCACCTGCCTGTTGTCAACATAAGGGCGGATGCGGGGCAAATACAATGGTCAATCGTCGTGACGGGTGGATTGGGCGGAGAAAGGGCGGTTGGAGGAGCTTCGCCATCGCCGACCCGTGGGGTGGCGATCTAACCTTCGTTCGGCGGCACTTTATCCCAGCCAAGTCCGAAATAGATCAGAGCGAAGCGCCCAGCTTAGGCAAATCGCCGCCCCGTGGCGCGGGTCGGCGATGGCGCGGCGGCCTGACGGCCTTGTTCCGCGCCTAATGTCGGGCTCAGGCGTTTCAAGGAATAGAGCTGCTTCGGCCAAGCCCAAAGCTCAAGCCGCGCCATCGCCGACCCGTGGGGTGGCGATACAACCGTCGTTCGGTAGCGCTTTATCTCAGCCAAATCCGGAAAAGACTTGAGCGACGCGCCCAGCTTAGACAAATCGCCGCCCCGGGGGGCGGGTCGGCGATGGCGCGGCGGCCTGCGGCCTTGTTCCGCGCCAAGGCACAACTCAAGCCAACCACTTACCCGACGCTGTTCAACCGCTTGATCAGGCTCGAAGTATCCCAACGCCCGCCGCCCAGCTTCTGCACATCCTTGTAGAACTGATCGACCAACGCCGTGACCGGCAGGCTCGCTCCCACCTGGTCGGCGGTCTTCAGGCAGATCCCCAGGTCCTTGCGCATCCAGTCCACCGCAAAGCCGTGTTCGAACTCATCCGCCAGCATGGTCTCGAACCGGTTCGCCATCTGCCACGACCCCGCCGCGCCGCCGCTGATCACATCGACCACCGCCTTGCCGTCGAGCCCGGCCTTCTGGGCGAAATGCAGCCCTTCGGACAGCCCCTGAACCAGCCCGGCGATGCAAATCTGGTTGACCATCTTGGTCAACTGCCCTGCCCCGCTCTCGCCCAGCCGCCGACAGGCCTTGGCATAGGCGGCAATCACCGCCTCGGCGCGGTCATAAGCCTCCTGATCCCCGCCACACATCACCGCCAGCTGTCCGTTCTCGGCCCCGGCCTGGCCGCCCGAGACCGGCGCATCGACAAAGGCCAGGCCTTTCTCGCCAGCGGCGTCGTAAAGCTCTCGCGTCACCGCTGCCGAGACCGTGGTGTGATCGACAAAGATCGCACCTTCGTCCATGCCGGCAAAGGCACCCTCGTCGCCCAGGCAGACCGAGCGCAGATCGTCGTCGTTGCCGACGCAGGCCATGACAAACTCGGCCCCCTTGGCGGCCTCGGCCGGGGTCGGCGCGGCACGGCCGCCATGCTCTGCTGCCCATGTCTCCGCCTTGGCCGCGGTGCGGTTGTAGACCGTCACCTCGTGGCCCGCTTTGGCCAGATATCCGGCCATCGGATAGCCCATCACGCCCAATCCGAGAAATGCCACCTTCGCCATGTCGCCGCTCCTGCTTTTGTCTTGCATCCGTTTCCTTTAAACGAGTTCTCACCCGCGCCGGACGGGATGACAAGAGGCAAGGCAAAGCGCAGATGGCAAGCTTATTCAAATGGCTGTTCAGGCTGGCAACGGCGCTGGTGGTGCTGGCGACGCTGGCGGCGGTCTCGGTCTATTACCTGGCCTCGCGGTCGCTGCCGGATTACGACAAGACGCTGGCGGTGCGCGGCATCGACGGCCCGGTCGAGATCGTGCGCAACAACGCCAACGTGCCGCATATCTTTGCTAAGAGCGACGCCGATGTCTTCTTTGGCCTGGGCTATGCCCATGCGCAGGACCGGCTGTGGCAGATGGTGACCCTGCGCCGCACCGTCCAGGGCCGGCTGTCAGAGGTCTTCGGCCGCCGCACGCTCACCACCGACACGCTGATGCGCCGGCTCGATCTCTACCCGCTGGCCACCCGCTCGGTCGAGGCGCAGGACGAACGCACCCTCGCGGCGCTCGAGGCCTATGCCGAGGGCGTCAATGCGCGGCTGGAAGAGATCAACCGCTCGGCACTGGGCCGCGGCGCACCCGAGTTCTTCCTGTTCGACGCCCCGATCGCCCCCTGGCAGCCGGCCGACTCGATTGCGCTGGTCAAGCTGCTGGCGGTGCAACTCTCGGGCCAGTTGCAGGACGAGGTGCTGCGCGCCCGCACCTCGCTCCTGATCCCCGACGAGGGCCGGTTGCGCGACATCCTGCCGGATGTCCCCGGCCCCGGCACCGCCGCCCTGCCGGAATACGCAGCGCTCGTGCCGGCGATCCGCCAGGGCCATCAGACCTATGGCCAACTGCCGCGCGATCCGCTCTCGCCCTTCCAGCCGCGCGCTCTGGCCGGCGCCTCGAACGCCTGGGCGGCGGCGCCCTCGCGCTCGGCCAGCGGCGGCACGCTGCTGGCCAATGACCCGCACCTGGGCTTCACCGCGCCGGCGATCTGGTATCTCGCACGGCTCGAGCTCGAGACCGGCGGCGTGATCGGCGCCACCGTGCCCGGCGTGCCGGTGGTGATGGCCGGCAAGAGCCCGAATCTTGGCTGGGGCGTGACCTCGTCCTATCTCGACGATCAGGACCTCTACATCGAGCAGCTCAACCCCGACAATCCGCAGCAATACCGCACCCCCGGCGGCTTCAAGGCGTTCGAGACCCGCCGTTCCATCGTCCGCATCAGGGACGAGGCGCCGGTCACCGTCACCCTGCGCTGGACCGACAATGGCCCGGTGCTGCCCGGCTCGCATTTCGACCTGGGCGCGATCACCCCGCCGGGCCATGTGGCGGCGCTGGCCTGGACGGCGCTCAGCGACGAGGACAGCTCGCTCAGCGCCGCCATGGCGCTGATGTATGCCCAGGACGTCGAGGAGGCGATGGCCACCGGCGAGGATTTCGTCGCCCCAAGCCAGATGCTGACCCTGGCCGACAAGGACGGCATCGCCCTGCAGCTGGTGGGCCGCATGCCGCGCCGCTCCGAACGCCACGAGAGCCAGGGCCGCCTGCCCACCCAGGGCTGGAACCCCGAGAACCGCTGGCAGGGCCACCTGCCCTACGAAGACAACCCGTCCTTCGTGCGCCCGGACGGCGGCATCGTCGGCAATACCAACAACAAGGTGATCGACCGCCCCTTCCCGGACCATGTCTCCTTCAACTGGGGTGACAGCCAGCGCATCGAGCGCTGGACGCGGCTGATGCAGGGCCGCGAGGTGCACACCCGCGACAGCTTTACCGAGGCGCAGCTGGACACCGTCAGCTTCACCGCGCGTTCGCTGCTGCCGCTGATCGGCGCCGACCTGTGGTTCACCGGCGAGGCTGCGCCGGCCGGCACGCTGGCCCGGCAGCGCCAGACCGCGCTGACCCTGCTGGCCGAATGGAACGGCGAGATGAACGAACATCTGCCCGAGCCGCTGATCTACGCGGCCTGGCTGCGCGCCCTGCAGGACCGGCTGATCCGCGACGACCTGGGGCCGCTGGCGGATGAATACACCCACGTCGAGCCGCTGTTCATCGAGCGGGTCTACCGCGACATCGACGGTGCCAGCGCCTGGTGCGACATCCTGCAATCCTCGCCGGTCGAGACCTGCGTCGACATCGCGCGCCTCGCGCTCGAGGATGCCGTGGTGTGGCTGGAAGAGAACTTCGGCCGCGATCTGGGCGCGCTGCGCTGGGGCGATGCGCATGAGGCGACCCACGACCACCCGGTGCTGGGCGAGGTGCCGGTGTTGCGGCATTTCGTGAACATCCGGCAGTCGACCTCGGGCGGCGACCACACGCTGCTGCGCGGCCGCACCATCGGCACCGGGCGCAACCCCTATCTGAACGTGCATGGCGCGGGCTATCGCGGTGTCTATGATTTCGCCGACCCCGACAGCTCGGTCTTTGTCACCTCGACGGGCCAGTCAGGCCACTTCCTGTCACGCCATTACGACGATCTCGGCAGCCTCTGGCGGCGCGGGGAATACATCCCGATGTCACTGGACGAGGAATTGGCGCGGGCGGCGGCGACGGGCATTACACGTCTGATGCCGGCGGAGTGAAGGACAGCGTGGCGTATTTGCGAAAGAGAAGAAGCATCAGGTCTTCTTCTCTTTCAAAATACGCCGCACCCGGTCAGAGCCTGGCGAACTGGGCTTCCTGCTTGCGGGTCCAGGTGACCTGGAGCTTGTAGCCGTCCTCGCCCTGCTGCTCGTCGGTCACCAGACCGCGCTCGAACAGCCAGGCGCGCTTGCGGCCCTCGTTGAAGCCGAGGGTCAGCTCGGTCTCGTGTTTCTCGGCGTCGAGCGCGCGAGTCACCCTGTCTAGGAAGCCGTCCATGCCTTCGCCGGTCACCGCCGAGAGCGTGACGACATTGTCGTCGCGGGCGGCGCGGGCGTGAAGCGCGGCGCGGTCTTCGGGCGAGACCCGGTCGATCTTGTTCCAGATCTCGAACTGCGGCGTGCTGTCCGGCACACCCAGTCCGTTAAGAATGGTGCGGACGTCCTCGGCCTGTTCCTCGGTGCCGGCGTGGCTGATGTCGCGCACGTGGCAGATCACGTCGGCGGCCAGCACCTCTTCCAGCGTGGCGCGGAAGGCAGCGACCAGTTCGGTCGGCAGGTCCGAGATGAAGCCCACGGTGTCGGACAGGATGATCGCGAGGCCGTTTTCCAGTTCGACCGCGCGCATCGTCGGGTCGAGGGTGGCAAACAGCATGTCCTTGGCCATGACCTCGGCCCCGGTCAGGCGATTGAACAGCGTCGATTTGCCGGCGTTGGTATAGCCCACGAGCGCGACGATCGGGAACGGCACCTTGGCGCGGGCCTTGCGGTGCAGGTCGCGGGTCTTGACCACCTTGTCGAGCTGTCGCTTCAAGCGAACGAGCTGGTCGTCGATGGCGCGACGGTCGGCCTCGATCTGGGTTTCGCCGGGGCCGCCGACAAAGCCGAGCCCGCCCCGCTGGCGTTCGAGGTGGGTCCAGGCGCGGACCAGCCGGGTGCGTTGATAGGAAAGCGCGGCCATCTCGACCTGCAGCACGCCCTCGCGGGTGGCGGCACGGTCCGAGAAGATCTCGAGGATCAGGCCGGTGCGGTCCAGCAGTTTGACACCCCAGTCCTTTTCGAGGTTGCGTTGCTGCACCGGGGTCACCGGACCATCGACCAGCACCAGCTCGACATCGGCGGCCTTGAAGCGCGCGCCGAGTTCCTCGATCTTGCCCGAGCCGAAGAGCTTGCCGGGCTGCACGCTGCGCAGCCCCACCACTTCGGCGCCGACGACCTCGAGGTCAGGCAGCGCGGCGGCCAGGGCTATGGCCTCTTCCAGCGCCGGCTCTGGCGCGCGGCGGTCCTGGTCGTTCTTGATGTCGGGATGCAGGACCCAGGCGCGGGTCACATGCGCGTCGTGCTCTTTCAAGCGCCCTCGTCACCGTCATAGAGGTTGATCGGCTGGGCCGGCATGATCGTCGAGATCGCATGCTTGTAGACCAGCTGCGACTGTCCGTCGCGGCGCAGCAAAACGCAGAAGTTGTCGAACCAGGTGATCACGCCCTGCAGCTTGACGCCGTTGATCAGGAAAACCGTCACCGGAACCTTGGTCTTGCGCACGTGATTCAGGAACGCGTCCTGAAGGTTCTGTCTGTCCGAAGCCATACCTAATTTGCCTTTGTTCTTGCCGTAGTTGCCGCGGATCGGCCCCCTCACTGAGGCGCGAGTATGTCTTGCCCGCCAAGGGTTTTCCAGCCCCGATTGCGGAGAATTTATGCTGCGCTGCAGCAAAAGTCAATTGCGCCACAGGTTGGGCGACAAAAGCGCGATGATCGCCAGCGTCTCGAGCCGGCCCAGCACCATCGCCGCGCCGTAGACCAGCTTGGCGCCGGCGTTGAGCTCGACCAGCACGATCGGCGCATCGAGCGCCACGGCGGTCAGCGGCCCGGTGGTCGAAAGCGCCGAGGTCGCCAGCACGATGGCCGCGTCGAAGCGCACGCCGAAGCCGCCGAGGATCACCGTGATCGCCGCCAGCGAGATGGCAAACAGCATGAAGAACACCCAGGCCACGAAGGCACCGTGCCGACGGATCCGCCGGCTGACCGCGCGGGCGTTGCCCACCGAGGAGGGATGCACCAGCCGCTCGATCTCGCGCCGGCCGTTGAGGTAGAGCGCAAAGACCCTGAGCAGCTTGACCCCGCCCGCGGTCGTTGCCACCCCGCCGCCGATCATGGCGAGGCCCAGCAGGATGATGCCGGGGCTGTCCAGGCCGGACCAGCTGCGCGCCGCCGCCCAGTCGGAGCTTTCGAACCCGGTGGTCGACAGGAACGACAGCACGGTGAACATGCTGCCCCAGGCCGCGCGGAAGGCCGAGACCAGGTCGTCGACCTCGTCGACCTCGAAGGCGCCGGCCCAGTGGCGCAGGATCAGAAAGCCCGGGACGATCACCACGAAGGCCAGCCCCAGACGAAACTCCGGATCGTGGCGCAGGTCGGCGGCGGCGCCGGTCACGGTGTCGTTGGTGAAGGTCAGCCGCGACAGCGAGAACATCAGGAAGAGAAAGATCAGCAGTTCGCCGACAAAGCCCGCGACGCCGTTCTGCACCCCGCCGATAGGCGAGATGCCGGAGGTCGCCATGGTCGAGGCGGCATGGCTGAAGGCCGCCAGCGGCGCCTCGCCCGCCACCAGCAGCAGGATCCAGAGCGCCAGGGTCAGGCCGAAATAGACCGGGATCAGCCGCCAGGCGGTGCGCATCATCCGGGTGGTCGGATCGGCGCCCTCCATGTGGGCGACCCGCGCCTCCCCGCCACCGGGCTCGGCGCTGGCCGTCACCTCGAAGCCACCGAGGTTGAGCGGCGCAAGGATCGCGGCGGCCGCGATCCACATCAGAAGGCCGCCCATCCAGCCAACCAGCGCACGCCAGAGGTGCAGCGTGTCGGACAGCCGCTCGGGCGCAAACAGCGTGGCGCCGGTGGTGGTGAAGCTCGAGACCATCTCGAGATAGGCATTGAGAAAACTGGTGGTGCGCAGCGCCTCGTGGAACGGCACCGCCATGATCAACGGCAACACGGTAAAGGCGCCGAGCAGCCCCAGAAGCTGGCGCAAACCGGTGCGGCTGATCGGCCGGTTCGACAGGGCGACGCCCACCAAGGTGACGAAGATCAGCGTCAGAAGGCCGGCGTAGAAGAAGCTGCGCGCCTGGTGAAAGGCCTCGGCCACCAGCGCATGCACCGCCGGCACCATCATCCACAGCCCGCAAAGCCCTACAAGCTGCAGAAAGAACGGGAGGTTTCTGAGGGCCCTGACCATCTAGAAGAAGTCGATCGAGACCTGGAGCAGGCGTTCCACCTCGGGGACATCCTTGGTCATCGAGAACAATGCGATGACATTGCCCTCTTCGATCCTGAGACCGCCGGTCGGGCGCACCACCTTGCCATCCTGCAAGACCGCGCCCACCAGAACGCCTTCGGGAAAGTCGATGTCGCGGATGCGCTGCCCGGCAATCGGCGAGGTCGAGAGCACCTCGGCCTCGATCACCTCTGCCTCGGCATCGCCCACCGAATAGACGCCGCGCACCCGGCCGTGGCGGATGTGGCGCAGGATCGAGCTGACGGTGGTGGCGCGCGGGTTGATGTAGGCGTCGATGCCCAGCGGCCCCATCAGCGGCACCAGCGTCGGATCGTTGATCAGCGCGATCGAGAACGGGCAGCCCTCGGCCTTGGCGCGCACCGCGGCCAGCATGTTGACCTTGTCGTCATCGGTCACGGTCAGCACCGCGTCGGCGCGGTGAATATTGGCCTCTTTCAACAGCGCCGCATCGAGACCGTCGCCATTGAGCACGATGGTCCGTTCGAGGATATCCGCCGCGCGCTCGGCGCATTTGCGGTTCTTCTCGATCACCTTGGCGCGAATGCGCTCGGTCCGGGCCTCCAGCGCCTGCGCCACGGCGAGGCCGACATTGCCGCCGCCCACCAGCACCACCCGCTCCTGCTTGGCCTGCTTCTTGCCGAAGATCTCCATGGTGCGGGCAACGTCGTCGACATGGCTCATCACGTAGCAATCGTCGCCGGCGAAGAGCTGGTCGCCGGGATCGGGAGCAAAGAGCGTGCCGTCGCGGCGGATCGCCACCACCACCGAACGCAGGGTCGAGAACAGGTCGGTGAGCTGGCGCAGCGGCGTGTTCAGAACCGGGCAATCGGCGGTGAGCCTCAGCCCCAGGAACTGCGCCTTGCCGTCGAGGAAGTTCTCGGTATCAAAGGCCGCCGGCGCCGAGAGCCGTTGCAGCGCGGCGTCGGCCACTTCCTTTTCCGGCGAGATCACCACGTCGATCGGCATGTGATCGCGGCGGTAGAGATCGGAATAGATCGCGTCGAGATAGCTCTGCGAGCGCAGCCGCGCCACCTTGCGCGGGATGGCAAAGACCGAATGGGCCACCTGGCAGGTGACCATGTTGACCTCGTCGGAATGGGTGGCGGCAATGATCATGTCGGCATCGCGCGCGCCCGCCCGGTCGAGGATGTCGGGATAGCTGGCAAAGCCGGCGATCCCCTGCACATCGAGCGTGTCGGTGGCCCGGCGCACGAGGTCGGGATTGCTGTCCACGACGGTCACATCGTTGCGCTCGCCCGAGAGGTGACGCGCGATCTGCCAGCCGACCTGACCGGCGCCGCAGATGATAACTTTCATGGCTCGGGTTCCCCTGCCTCGGCTCGCGAGAGACATCCTTGGCAGATGCATGCGAGAGCGTCAACGCGCGACGACTGGCGGGCCCTGCGCTGTGGCCCTGCCGCGTCTGGTGGTGCCTGTTCATTGGCCAGGGGAGCGGCGACATGCGGGGCGCTTTCCCTGGCCCTATGGGACAGCGCAGACGTGTCGGGTGTGGCGCCTTGGGCGGGCGGAGTGTGGCGTATTTGGAAAGAGAAGAAGGGCTGGGGTGGGGCATTGTCGTCCGGAGTGCGCTGCCGGCAAGAGCCCGCCCGGCGGCGGGGCGTTTGGCAAAAGAGCTTGCAGAATCCACCTGAGATTGATGAGAGGCAGCAGGCCCCAACTTCCCCGACCGAGAGAGACCCACGGATGACCCTGCCCAAACCCGCCCTGCCCTGCATCCTTCTGGTCTCGGCGCTCGCGCTCCTTGCAAGCTGCGGCCAGCGCGACAAAGGACCTGCCGAGCCGGACGCGCGGGCGCTGGAGTGCATGACCCGGGCGATGTATTTCGAATCAAACCGCTCGAGCCGCGACGGCATGATCGCGGTGGGGACGGTGGTGATGAACCGGGTCAACTCGCCCGATTTTCCGAACACCGTCTGCGGCGTGGTCTCGCAGAAGAACCAGTTCGCGCCGGGCGTGATGACCCGCCGGATGACCGACCGGGGCCTGCCGCTGGCGCGCGAGGCCGCGCGCGAGGTGCTGCAGGGCAAGCGCCACCCGCTGATCTCCAAGGCGCGGTTCTTCCACGCGGTGAGCTATGTGGCGAATTTCAACAACATCCACTACGTGGCCACCGCCGGCGGCAATGCCTTCTACGAAAAGCGCAAACCGGCGCTGGTGACCCGCCGCACGCCGCCGCAGCAGATCGAGGGTCTGACCGGCGGCTGACGCGCGCCGCCGTCCCGGCCTCCGAGCCGGGACCTCAATGTCGACGCTGTCACCTCGTCCTTCAAACTTGACACTCGGCGCAGATAGCGCCGTCCCGGCCGCCGAGCCGGGACCTCATGGTCGACGCTGTCGCCTCGGCCTTCAAACTTGACCCTCGGTGCAGATAGCACCGTCCCGGCCCCCGAGCCGGGACTTCGCGGCTGACGGTGAGGCCCCGGCGCGGGGGCCGGGGCGTGTATGGCGTCGGTCAAACGCAGCCCGAGATTGAAACGGCGTCAGTCAAGCCACCGGGCGTCTTGGCGATCAAGCCCCCCGCACCGCCAAAGCCATCACCTCCGCGCCGCGGCCACCTCTGCCTGCCAGGCGCGCACCGATTCCAGCGTCTCCCACTTGTAGCGTGGGTCGTCAGGCACGCGGGCGAACCACAGCCGCCCCTGGCCGATCCGCCAGGGATCGAGGATCAGACCCTCTTCCATCGGCCGCCCGCGCGCCGAAACGATCACCGAGACATGCTCGAGCTTGACGTTGCGGGCGTTCGACATGCCGACATGCAGCTCGAGACTGCGCAACCGCTCGGCGCGCAGGGCCGCATGCAGCGCATTGGTGAAATCGCGGCAGACGCCCTTTTCGCGCACCCCGTGCACCACCTTGATGTTGTGCTGCAGCGGCGTGTCGATGACCTGCCACTCTCGCGCCCAGTCGAGCGGGCGCAGCACCGCGACCCGCGCCACCCGGGCGGCCTCTTGCGCGTCGACCTGCGGACCCAGTGCCATCAGCGCCCGGGTGACCTCGGCGATCTTCGCCTCGGTATCACCGGTCTCGGCAAAGCTCATCTCGGGCGCCGGCGCGCCGCAGCCCGCCAGCAGCCCCAGCGCGGCGAGGCCAAGGGCCAGGCGCCGCCGCGTCACGACATGTGCCATCCCTCAGCCCGCTTGCGCCGCCGCTTCGCCCACCCGCGCGATCCGCGCGCCGGACTTCGACGAGGTGACCACGCCCAGCGACTTGAGCTTGCGGTGCAGCGCCGAGCGCTCCATGCCGACGAAGGACGCCGTGCGGCTGATATTGCCGCCGAACCGGTTGATCTGGGTCAGCAGGTACTCGCGTTCGAACGCCTCGCGCGCCTCGCGCAGCGGCAGGGTGGCGAGCGTGCCGGCCAGCACCACGCGGCCCTCTTCCTGCCCCGCCGGCGCATCCTGCGGCAGCTCGTGGGCGTCGATCTCGCCGGTGCCATCACCCAGGATCAGCACCCGCTCGATCAGGTTCTTGAGCTGTCGCACGTTGCCCGGCCAGGTCATGGTCTGCATCAGCGCCACCGCTTCGTCGGACAGGCTGCGCATCGGCAGGCCCTGGCTGTCGTGGCAGGCCTTGATGAAATACTCGGCCAGCACCGGGATGTCCTCGCGCCGCTCCTCGAGCGAGGGCACGGCGATCGGCACCACGTTGAGCCGGTGATAGAGCTCCTGGCGGAAGCGTTCGGCCTCGATCTCCTCTTCGAGGTTGCGGTTGGTCGACGAGATCACCCGCAGATCGACGCGCACCTTGTCGGTGCCGCCCACCCGGGTGAACTGCTGGTCGACCAGCACGCGGAGGATCTTGGACTGGGTGCCCAGCGGCATGTCGGCGACCTCGTCGAAGTAGATCACCCCGCCATGCGCCTGCTCCAGCAGACCGGCCTCGACACCGCGTTCGGCGCCTTCGCGGCCGAACAGCACCTCCTCCATGGTCTCGGGCTCGATCGAGGCGCAATTGACGGTGACAAAGGGCGCCTCGGCGCGGGCGGAATGGGCGTGGATGTAGCGCGCCGCCACCTCCTTGCCGCTGCCCGCCGGGCCGGTCAGCATCACCCGGCCGTTCGACTTGGTGACCTTGTCGAGCTGGCCCAGGAGCGCCCGGAAGGCGGCGCTTTCGCCCACCATCTCGGCGGCCGAGGTCTCCTTGCGGCGCAGCTGCTGGTTCTCGCGCCGCAGACGCGACGTCTCCATCGCGCGGCGGATCACCACCAGCAGCTGGTCGATGTTGAAGGGCTTTTCGATGAAGTCATAGGCGCCCTGCTTGATCGCCGCCACGGCGATCTCGATGTTGCCATGGCCCGAGATGATCACCACCGGAATGCCGGGGTTGTCCCGCTTGACCATCTTGAGGATGTCGATCCCGTCCATCCGGCTGTCCTTGAGCCAGATGTCGAGGATCATCAGCGCCGGCGGCTCTTCGTTCAGGGCCGCCAGGCATTCATCAGACCCGCCGGCAAGACGGGTGGTAAAGCCTTCATCTTCAAGGATATCCCCGATCAGCTCGCGGATATCGCGTTCGTCGTCGACTATAAGAATATCGCTCATTTGCTCGTTTCCCCTCGGTCCTCTTCACTCGCACTGTCCTGGTGGGCCGCCAAAGGCAGCCGGATCACGGCCATCGCCCCGGCATTTGGCTGGCCGTCGAATGGCGGCGCGTCTTCCAGCGCAAGGCTGCCGCCATGTTCCTCGATGATCTTCTTGACGATGGGCAGGCCGAGGCCGGTGCCCTTGTCGCGGGTTGTCACGTAAGGCTCGAAGAGCCGCGCGCGGTCTTCGGGCAGGCCGATGCCGTTGTCCATGATCCGCACCACGGCCTGGCGGCCCTCGGTCTCGCAGGTGACGCGGATCATCGGCACATGGCCCTCGGGCGCGCCGCGCTCCTGCAGGGTCTCGATCGCCTCGCCGGCGTTCTTGATCAGGTTGGTCAGCGCCTGGCTGATCATCGTCGCGTCGAGATCGGCCATCAGCGGCCCCTCGGGCAGCGTCACGTCGAAGCGCACATCGGGCTGGCCGCTTTCCTGCAAGAGCAGCGCGCCGCGCAGCAGGCCGATCACATCCTCGGGCGCGCGGTCGGGTTGCGGCATGCGGGCGAACTTGGAAAACTCGTCGACGATGCGGCGCAGGTCGTTGGTCTGGCGCACGATCACCCCGGTCAGCTCTTCGAGCTTCGCGGCGCTGTCAGGTTCTAGCTCGCGGCGGAACTTGCGGTGGATGCGCTCGGCCGAGAGCTGGATCGGCGTCAGCGGGTTCTTGATCTCATGCGCGATGCGCCGGGCGACGTCGCCCCAGGCCGCCATGCGCTGCGCCGCCACCAGGTCGGAGACGTCGTCAAAGGCCACCACATAGCCCTCGAGCCCGCCGTCATCGCGGCTGCGCGTGGCCATGCGCACCAGCAGGTTCTCCTGCCGGCCCTCGCGCACCACCTTGACCTCCTGCTGCACCACCTGGCGTTCGCCGGTGACGAGCTGTTCGAACAGCGGGCCGAACTCCGGCACCGCGACCTTGAGCGGCACGGTCTGGCGGTTCTCGCTCCAGCCCAGGAGCCGCTCGGCCGAACGGTTGACGAAAGCGACCCGGCCGGCATCGTCGAGCCCGACCACGCCCGACGTCACTGAAGACAGCACGGAATCGAACATCCGCCGCCGCCGCTCGATCTGGCGGGTGTTGTCGAGCAGCGTCTCGCGCTGGCCCTTGAGCTGCCGGGTCATCTGGTTGAAGTAGCGGCCCAGCATCGCGATCTCGTCATCGCCCTCTTCCTCGCGGACCTGCACGTCGAGGTCGCCGGCCCCCACCCGCTGCGCCGCACCGGTCAGACGCCCCACCGGGCGCGACAGCCGCTCGGCAAACCACAGGCCCAGCCAGATCGAGGCCAGGACCAGCAAGAGCGCAAAGCCCAGGTAGATCAGCGCAAAATCGAACAGCCGCCTTCCCCGCTCGCTCTCCTGCTGTTGATAGAACTGCGCGGTCTGCTGGGTGTCGTCGAGCAGGTTCAGAAGCTCGCCGTTGACCGTGCGCGAGATGTAGAGATAGCGGTCGGGAAACTCTTCCAGCGGCACGATGGCGCGGAACTCGCCGTTGGGCCAATCCTCGATCAGGCTCAGGCTGTTGTCGCCCTGGCTGGCGGCGATCTGCGCCGGCGAAGGTTTCTCGAAATCGAACAGGTAAGAGCGTTCGCCCCGGGTGCGCAGCTCGCCGGTGCCGTCGATCAGATAGGCCTCTCGCAGCCCGCGCTGCACCAGCCCCTGCCCGTCGGTCAGCACCTTGCGCAGGTTGGTCGTGGGATCGCGCAGCACCGTTTCGCGCTGGGCATCGATGTAATTGGCCAGGGCCTTGGCATCTTCGGCCAGGTCCTCGCGCTGCTCGGCCTGATAGGCCTTGGCGGCGGCGAGCGAGGCGCCCACCACCTGCCGCACCCGGTCCGAGAACCAGGTCTCGAGGCCGATGTTGATGGTCAGCACCGCAAACACCGCCACCGTCACCGCCGGGATCAGCGCCATCAGCGCAAAGACCCCGGTCAGCCGCAGGTGCAGCCGCGACCCGGCCGAGCGCGCCCGCCGGGCCGCGATCATCCGCGCCACCCGCTGCAGCACCAGCGCCGCGATCAGCAGGACGTAGACGAAATCCGCCAGCAGGATCAGCCGCAGCCCCGGCGCGCTGGCGCCCATGTTGAGCGGGCCCATGACGAGGAAGGTGGCAAAGGCCAGACACGGGCCCAGCAGAACCAGCGTCAGCGTCGCCACGTTCTGGACCCGGCGCAGACGCGCCCAGCGGCGCAGCCCCTCGAGAGAGAGCCTGCGATACGGCGGAATCCTGCCTCCGCCGTTCAAGTCCCGTGGAGATGCATGTGCCCCTGTGGCCACAGACCGCCCTCGCTCAGATGTGCCGCTTTCGCGGCTAACCGCCATATCCTGTGGCTCTCTCCAGTCGAACCACAGGGGTTGCGACATCGGGGCCACTCATGTGGCAGTATTACATCAACTTGCGGCGCCGTGTCACGGGAATATCGAGGTCGGTGATTTTCTTGCGCAGGGTATTGCGGTTGATGCCCAGAAGTTCGGCGCATTTCGCCTGATTTCCGCCGGTGGCTTCCAGCGCAATCTCGATCAGAGGGTATTCCACCTCCTTGAGAATCCGCTGATAGAGGCCCGGCGGCGGCAGAAGCGCGCCATGCAGATCGAAGTAGCGCCGCAGGTGGCGGGAAACCGCCGCTCCGAGCTTTTCGCTGCTGCCACCGGACAGGACAGGCTCCATTTCCGGCTGGTTGCCGAGCACCAGTTCCACCTCGGTGCGGGTGATCTCCTCGGCCCGGCTGGTGAGGGACAGCCGGCGCACCGCGTTCTCCAGCTGGCGCACGTTGCCGGGCCAGGAATAGGCACGGAAGAGCTCGGCCGCATCCTTGGACAGCCAGCGCTTGGGCGCGCCGTCACGCTCGGCCCTGACAAGGAAGTGGTCGGTGAGCAAAGCGATATCCTCGACCCGCTCGCGCAGGCTCGGCACCTGGATCGAGGCGCCGGAGAGCCGGTAGTAGAGGTCCTGCCGCAGCCGTCCCTTGTCGAGCGCCTCGGCCAGGTCGCCCTGGCTGGTGGCCATAAAGCGCGGCACGTGGTCGCCGGGCGTGTCGATCATCCGCACGATCCGCGCCTGGATGTCGTCGGGAATGTCGGTGATCTCATCCAGCAGCAGCGTACCGCCCTTGACCCGCGCCAGCACCCGCGCCGGGCCTTCGATGTCCTGCAGCTCGTTGCCGGTGACGGTGACAAAGGGCAGCGTGCGCCGGTCGGAGAAGTCGTGAATAGCCCGCGCAATCAAGGACTTGCCGGTGCCACTTTCACCGGAAATCAGCACTGGCAGATCGGTGTTCATCACCCGCGCCACCAGACGGTAGAGCGCCTGCATCACCGGCGTGCGGCCCACCAAAGGCAACTCGTCGGGCTGGTCCGGCACATCCGGCGCGGGGCGCGACGGCGCGCTCCGGGCCTCGAGCGCGCGGGCGGTGCGTTTCATCAAATCCGGCAGATCGAAGGGCTTGGGCAGATAGTCATAGGCCTCGGCCTCGGCGGCCTGGATCGCCGTCATGATGGTGTTTTGCGCCGAGATCACGATGACCGGCAGGTCGGGGCGGTCCTGTCGGATTTTCGGCAGCATTTCCAAGCCGTTGCCGTCCGGCATTGCGACGTCCGAGATGACCACGTCGCCCTTGCCCTCGCCGACCCAGCGCATCAGCGTGGTCAGCGACGAGGTGGCATGCACCTTGCAGCCGGCGCGTGTCAGCGCCTGGGTCAGCACCGTGCGAATGGTGCGATCGTCGTCAGCAACCAGAATTGTACCGTCCATGAGAGACCCTCCTACGCCCTGTCGGCCATGGCGCCCTTGGGCACCATCGGCAGGGAAATGCGAAACACCGTGCGCCCCGGCACGGAGGTGACTGAAATCCAACCGTCATGGTCGGAGATGATCTTGCTCACGAGCGCCAGCCCCAGCCCGGTGCCGTTCTCGCGCCCCGAAACGAAGGGCTCGAAGATGTCGCCCTTGAGCGCCTCGGGCAGGCCGGGACCGTCGTCGATCACTTCGACCTGGAGCGGCAAGGTCTGGCCGGTGCCGTCGGAGCGGCGGAGGCGAAAGGCGCGTTCGTAATAGGTATGAAGCCGGATTGTGCCGCCCTCGCGGCCGGCGGCCTCGGCGGCATTGCGGATCAGGTTCGAGATCACCTGCAGCAGCTGGTCGGCATCGCCCCAGACATGCGGCAACGAGGGGTCGTAATCCTCGATGATCTTCATATGTGCCGCAGCCCCCACCAGCGCCGAGCGCCGCGCGCGGTCGAGCACGTCGTGGATATTGACCGCGCGGCGTTCCGGTGCCGAAAGGTTGCCGAACTGCTCGACCTGCTCCAGAAGCTTGACGATACGCCGGGTCTCGCCAACGATAAGGTCCGTCATTTCAAGATCTTCGGCGCTGAGACTCATGCTCAGTAGCTGCGCCGCCCCGGCGATGCCGGCCAGCGGGTTCTTGATTTCATGTGCCAGCATCTCGGCCATGCCGATGGCGCTCTTGGCCGCGGATTTCACCGAATGGCTCTGGGTCATCCGGCCCGCCAGCTCACGCGGCGAGATCAGCAGCATCATGCCGCCCTCGTCGGTCTGCAGCGGCGCGACCTGAAGGTTGCACTGCAGCGGGGCGCGGTCGCCGGTGCCGACATCGACATCGTTGACGAAAAGCGCCGTGCCCTGGGCGCGGGCGCGGCCGAGGCTTTCCTCGAGCGGCGCATCGACGGCCAGCCGGTCCCAGACCGGCTCGCCCCGCAGTGCCTTGGCGGAAGAGTTGAGAAAGCCCTCGGCGGCGGGGTTCACGTCGACGATGCGGTCGTTGTCGTCGATCAGGATCGCCGGCACCGGCAGCGAGGACCAGACGGCATTGTCGGCGGTCGCTTGGGGCGCGGTCATGCCGCCACCTCGGCCTGTCCGGCCAGCGCATCCGGTAACAGCCGCAGCACCTCGGCCGGGGCGCGGGTGGTCAGCACCTGCCGGCGCAGCCCCGGTTCGGTCGTGGCTTCGTCCATGTACCAGCCGAGGTGCTTGCGCGCGACGCGCAGCCCCAGCTCTTCACCGTAAAACGTCAACATTGCCTCGTAATGTCCTGCAACCATGTCGAAAAATGCCTTGCCCAGCGGGATCACGGGGGCCGGCGTGCCAAAGAGATCATGCGCCACCTGCGCCAGGATCCACGGCCGCCCCTGGGCGCCGCGACCGATCATCACGCCCTGCGCGCCGGAGAGCGCCAGCGCCTCGGCGGCCTTTTTGCTCGAGGTGATGTCGCCATTGGCGATCACCGGGATATCCACCGCGGCGCTGACATTGGCGATCGCCTGCCAGTCGGCGCGGCCCTTGTAGAACTGACAGCGGGTGCGACCGTGGATGGTGATCATCCGGATGCCGGCGCTCTCGGCCCGCCGCGCCAGTTCCGGCGCGTTCAGCAGCGCATCGTCCCAGCCCAGCCGGGTCTTGAGCGTCACCGGCAGGTCGACCGCCTGCACCACCGCCTCGATCAGCGTCAGCGCATGGTCGAGGTCCTTCATCAGCGCCGAGCCGGCGGCACCGGCGCCGCTGGACGAGGTCACCTTCTTGGCCGGGCAGCCCATGTTGATGTCGATCAGCCGGGCGCCGTTGGCCTCGATCTGCCGCGCGGCCTCGGCCATCCAGTGCGCCTCGCGGCCGGCGATCTGCACCGCCGTCGCCTCGACGCCATAGCCCAGTTCGGCCTTTTCGCGCACGCCCGGCTTGGCCTGCACCATCTCCTGGCTGGCCACCATTTCCGACACCACCAGCCCGGCGCCAAAGCTCTGGACGAGGTTGCGGAACGGCAAATCGGTGATTCCCGCTAAAGGTGCGAGGAAAACCGGGGGGTTGAGCGATAGGTCTGCCACCTGAATGGTCACGTGCTTAATCCTTGTGCATTCCCCTCCGGCCTATCGTCTGGCCGGGGCAACATCAATCTCTGGGCGGCGTTCTGCGGCTGCGAAAAAGTCGCTTGCCCAAAAAACAGGCAGCAACCCGGGGGCAATTGCCAGTTGCTTCGGCAGGTCGTATCAGGCGGCCATGAAGATCGCAGCCCTGATTGTCGCCGCCGGGCGTGGCACCCGTGCAGGCCCCGGCGCGCCGAAGCAATGGCGTCCGCTGGCCGGACGGCGCGTGGTTGACTGGACGCTCGACGCTTTTGACCGGCCCGACATCGCCAGCCGGGTGCTGGTGATTCACCCCGATGACCGGGCCGAGGCCGAGGGGCTCGACGCGCAACTGGTCGAGGGCGGTGCCACCCGCTGCGACAGCGTGCACCGCGGGCTCGAGGCGCTGGCCGGTCAGGGCTTTGACGCGGTACTTATCCATGACGTCGCCCGCCCCTGCGTGACCGCCCCGGTGATCGACGCGGTGATCGCCGCGCTGTCCAGGACCCCCGGTGCCGCCCCGGCGCTGGCCATCACCGATGCGCTCTGGACCGGGTCTGCGGCCCGCGTCACCGGCACCCGCGACCGTGCCGGGCTGTTTCGCGCCCAGACGCCACAGGGCTTTCGCTTTGATGCCATCCTCGACGCCCATCGCGCGCATGTGGGCGAGGCCGCCGATGACGTCGCCGTGGCGCGCGCATTCGGGCTGGACGTCGCCATCACCGCTGGCGCAGAAGAGAACCTGAAGATCACCCTGCCCGCCGATTTCGCGCGGGCCGAAACCCTGCTGAAAGGAGCGCCGGCAATGCGTATCGGCACTGGCTATGACGTGCACCAGTTCTGCGAGGGCGATCACGTGATGCTCTGCGGTGTGAAGGTGCCGCATGGACGCGGGCTCAAGGGCCATTCCGATGCCGATGTCGGCATGCATGCGCTGACCGACGCGATCTATGGCGCCCTGGCGCGCGGTGACATCGGCCAGCATTTCCCGCCGTCGGACCCGCAGTGGAAGGGCGCCGAGAGCCATATCTTCCTGCGCCATGCCGTTGATCTGGCAGGCAAGATGGGCTTTGTTCTGGGCAACGCCGATATCACGCTTATCTGTGAACGGCCCAAGATCGGCCCGCAGGCCGAGGCGATGCGCAGGGCGCTGTCGGAGATCATGGGGTGCGAGATGGATCAGGTGTCAGTGAAGGCCACAACTTCCGAGAAACTCGGTTTTACCGGCCGGGAAGAGGGGATCGCGGCGCAGGCCAGCGTTCTGCTGGTGGCGAAATGAGCCGCCTGATCGCGACGTGGTTCTATTCCGGCTACCTCAAGCCCGCGCCGGGCACCTGGGGCTCGCTGGCCGCCCTGCCCTTTGCCTATGTGCTGCACCTGCTGGGCGGGCCCTGGCTGCTGCTAGCGGCCACCGTGGTTGTCTTTGCCGTGGGTTACTGGGCCACCGGACAGGAAACTGCCGGCAAGGCCGATCACGACCCGTCAGAGATCGTCGTCGACGAGGTGGTCGGCCAATGGCTGGCGCTCTGGCCGGTGTCCTACGGCGCGGTCTTTGCCGGGGCGGATGTGCTGCGGCTCTGGCCGGGCATCCTTGCCGCCTTTCTGTTCTTCCGCCTGTTCGACATCTGGAAGCCGGGCCCGGTGGGCTGGGCCGACCGCAAGGGCGGGCCTTTCGGCGTCATGCTCGACGACGTGATCGCCGGGGTCTTTGCCGCGATCGTGGTGATCGTGCTGGCGGCGCTGGCGCATCTGGTGCTGATCCCATGAGCGCGGCGGCGGATCTTATCTCGGCCGCGCGGCTTGCCGGGCGCAAGGTGACCTGCGCCGAGAGCTGCACCGGCGGCATGGTGGCGGCGGCGATCACCGATCTGGCGGGCGCATCGGAGGTGTTTGACACCGGCTTCGTCACCTACTCCAACCTTGCCAAGCAAGACCTGCTGGGCGTCGACCCGACCACCCTGCAGGCGCATGGCGCGGTCTCCGAGCAAGTCGCCCGCGAGATGGCAGAAGGCGCCTTGCGGCGCGCCGGGGCCGATGTTGCGGTCTCGATCACCGGCATTGCCGGGCCGGGCGGCGGCACGCCCGAGAAACCCGTCGGCCGGGTCTGCTTCGGCATCGCCACCGACACCGGCACCGAGACCGAGACGGTGGACTTCGGCGATCTGGGCCGCGCGCGGGTGCGCGAAGCGGCGCGGGACCATGCACTGGGACTGCTGCTGCAGGCTTTGCGCAGCATTTAAGCAGCCCCCGGCAAAACGCGCCCAAAAATCAGGCACCCTCTGCATGCCGCGCTTTTGTGCGGCCTTGAGCGGCATTGCTGCTTTTTTTTGCAGCAGCAATGCGGTTTTCCCGGGAAACCGCCACTCAAGAAGGAATCCGAGGGATGAACGGAGCCGACACCGCCTGGATCATCGTCGCAACGGCGCTGGTCCTCTTCATGACGCTGCCGGGGCTTGCCCTGTTTTATGGCGGGCTTGTGCGCGCCCGCAACGTGCTCAGCGTCTTCATGCATTGTTACGCCATCGCCTGCCTGATGAGCGTGCTGTGGTTTGTCGCCGGCTATTCGATCGCCTTTGGCGGCGGCACCAGCGGGCTCTGGGGCGGGCTCGACAAGATGATGCTGCTCGGGATGACCGCCGACGACCTCGCAGGCACCCTGCCGGAAGTGCTGTTCTTTGCCTTCCAGATGACCTTTGCCATCATCACCCCGGCGCTGATTGTCGGCGCCTATGTGGAACGGGTCGGCTTCGGCTTTGTCCTGCTGTTCTCGGGCCTCTGGATGCTGCTGTGTTATGCGCCGGTGGTGCATTGGGTCTGGGGCGGCGGCATGCTGGCCGATGGCGGCATCTTCGGCGAGACCGGCGTGCGCGACTTTGCCGGTGGTATCGTGGTCCACGAAACCGCCGGTCTTGCGGCGCTGCTGATCGCGGTCTTTCTCGGGCCGCGGCGCAACAAGACCACGCCGCCGCACAACCCCGGTTTCGTGATGATCGGCGCGGCGATGCTCTGGGTTGGCTGGTTCGGCTTCAACGGCGGCTCGCAGCTGGCGGCTGACGGCGGCGCGGCGATGGCCCTGACGGTGACACATATCTCTGCCGCGACGGCCTCGCTGACCTGGGCGCTGTGGGAGAAGATCAAGTTCGGCAAGGCGTCGCTCGTGGGCATGGTCACCGGCACCATCGCCGGGCTGGCGTCGATCACTCCGGCCTCGGGCTTTGTCGGCCCGGTCGAGGCGCTGATCATCGGCGCGGTGGCGGGTGTGCTCTGCCAGGAGGCGGTGAACCTGATCCGCAACATGCTCAAGATCGACGACACGCTGGATGTCTTTGCGGTGCATGGCGTCGGCGGCATCTTCGGCACGATCATGATCGCGGTCTTCGGCGCCGGCAGCTTTGTCGCGCAGCTGGGGTCGCTGGCAATCGTGGGCGTGTTCACCGTGGTGGTGACCGTGGTGCTGATCTTCGTGGTCAAGGCGATCACGCCGCTCAGGGTCGATGAAGAGACCGAGCACAGCGGGCTCGACATCATGGTGCATGGCGAACGGGCTTATGACCACGCCAGCTGATCATGTTGGTATGCGATGAAAAGGGCCCCTTCGCAGGGCCCTTTTTCGTGTGCGCAAGCCGCGGATCGCCTGCGCGCGCGGTGGCGATACCACCTGAGTTCTGTGGCGCTTTATCTCGGCCCAATCCGGGCGGCCTCCGAGCGACGCGCTCAGGTCAGCAAATCGCCAGCGCGAGGGGGCGCGCAGGCGATGCGCGGCGGCCTGCGGCCTTGATTCCGCGCGGGGGATTGAGCTCAGGACGTCTGCTTGTTAGCCGCGCATTGACTGCGCGCGCAGTGGCGATGCCACCTGAGTTCTGAGGCGCTTTATCCCGGCCAAATCCGCAAGGCTTCCGAGCGACGCGCTCAGGTCAGCCAAATCGCCAGCGCGAGGGGGCGCGCAGGCGATGCGCGGCGGCCTGCGGCCTTGTTCCGCGCTGGGGACAGGGCTCGAGGGTGACCGCTTTGTGTCCGCGCATTGCCTGCGCGCGCGGTGGCGATACCACCTGAGTTCTGTGGCGCTTTATCCCGGCCAAATCCGGACGAAATCCGAGCGGCGCGCTCAGGTCAGCCAAATCGCCAGCGCGTGGGGGCGCGCAGGCGATGCGCGGCGGCCTGCGGCCTTGTTCCGCGCTGGGGACAGGGATCGAGGGTGATCGCCTAGTGGCCGTGCATTGCCTGCAGGCGGCGGCCAGACGACCAGCGTGTCAGCCGTAAAGCTCGGCGGCCCGCGCCTCGAAGGCGCGCACGACGCGGTGCATCGCCTCGTTGAAGACCACGCCGATGATGCCGCGCAAAATGGCGTTCTTGAACTCGAAATCGACGAAGAAGGCCACGTCGCAGCCACCGTCAGCCCGGTCGGCAAAGCTCCAGTTCGACCGCATGTACTTGAACGGCCCGTCCAGGTACTCGGTGTCGATCTTGCGCGCCTCGGGCCAGAGGATCACCCGGCTGCCGAACTGCTCGCGGAACACCTTGAACGAGATCACCAGGTCCGCCTCCATCAGCACCGAGCCGTCCGGCTGCGGCGTCTCGCGGCGGATGCGCGCGGCGGCGGTCCAGGGCAGAAACTCGGGGTAGCTGCGCACATCCGCCACCAGATCGTACATCTGCTGAGCGGTATACGGGAGATGGCGGGTTTCGGAATGGGTTGGCATCGGGCCCCGGATTTGTCATGACGGTTCGGGGGCCCATGTCGCCCGTACAACACCGGAATTCAAGGGGTGGCCCATGTCTCAGCGTCCATATGTCATCGATCAGATGATCTCGGCCAAGGCCATCGCGGCGCGGATCGAAGAGCTTTCCGAAGAGATCCGCAGCGAATTTGCCGACACCGGCAAGCTGGTGGTGGTGGGTCTCCTGCGCGGCTCTTTCGTCTTCATCGCCGATCTGGTGCGCGAGCTCGACCTGCCGGTCGAGGTCGATTTCATCGAGGCCTCGTCTTACGGCGACGCCATGGAATCGAGCCGAGAAGTGCGCATTCTCAAGGACTTGCGCGGCGCCATCGAAGGCCGTGACGTGCTGGTGGTCGAAGATATCGTCGACACCGGCCACACCCTCAGCCACGTGGTGGCGCTGCTGAATTCCCGCCACCCGGCGCGGCTGCGCTCGATCGCCCTGCTCGACAAACCGACCCGGCGCGAGGTGGATTTCCGCGCCGACTGGATCGGCTTCGAGATCCCCGATGAATTTGTCGTGGGCTATGGCATCGACTTTGCCCAACGCAACCGCAACCTGCCCTTCATCGGCAAGGTGCGGTTCACCGGGGACTGAAATGCACTGGTTTCTGCGCATGGCCCGCTGGGCCCGCAACCCGCCCTCGGCAAGACAGGTGAAGCTGGTGCTGGCGGTGATCGCCGCCTGCATCGCGCTCTGGGCGGTCGAGCGCTACGTCGGCTGGCCGGAGGCACTGACCGCCGAGCGGTTGCGCTGGGGCGGGCCGCGCTGATCAGGGCCCGGCGAGCGCGCAGGCCTCGGCCGACACCACCTCTGTCACCACCGACATGAAGCGCGCCATGCGGGGCGATCCGGCCAGATCGCGATGGCAGAGCACCCAGACCGGGATGCGCATCGGCGGCAGGCCCCGCTCCACCGGCTGCAGATCGGACCGGCCTCTGGCCAGCAGGTGCGGCAGGATCGCGATCCCCTGCCCCGCCGCCGCCATTTCGCGCAGCGCCAGAAAGCTGTCGCCACAGGCGGCGATGGCGTCACGCTCGACGGTCTCGGCCAGCCACTGCGCCGGCGCGGCCCGCGCCAGCGCGCCCGCAAGGCCCAGCCAGCGGGTCTCTTCGGGGTCGCTGGCATAAGCGCCAAAGCCCAGCTCGGCCGCCACCTCGCCCGCCATGTCGGGCGGCAGGGCCCGTGCCGGGCGCACCGCCACGTCGGCCTGCAGCCGGCCCATGTCGAGATGGGCGTTGCTCGACATCAGACAGATGCGATGCGGCGCCATGACCTCGGAGATCCGCCCCATGCCGGCAGCCAGAACCGTGGTGCAGAAGGTATCCGTCGAGGTCAGGCGCAGCACATCGCCCGCCACCTCGCCACCGGCGCGCAGCAGATGGCTGACCCGGCCCAGCGCCAGTGCCGCTTCGCGCGCTGCCTCGATCACGTCTGCGCGATCAACCCGCAGCCGATACCCCTGTTGCGAGCGCTCGAAGACCTCGGCGCCATGCGCCGCCTCGAAGGCCGAGATTCGCCGCAGAACCGTTGCGTGGTTGACCCCCAGCACCCGTGCGGCGCCGCTGACCGAGCCGGTCTCGGCCACCGAAAGCACGAATTTGAGGTCGTCCCAATTGTCGCTCTGCATGAATGCGCACCTGTTTCGCAGGGTTACGGAATATGTTTGTGATCCGGGCCGTGCATACTAAGCTCTGCTTTAGGCACCAACTCCGGGAAGGTACTGATGAAAAAGATTGTAACTGTTCTGGCCGCCGCCGCAATTCTGTCCGGCGGAACCGCAATTGCGCAAGATTACAAGAACCAGATCAAGGCCCGTCAGGGTACGATGTGGGTGATCGCGCTCAACCTTGGCACCCTGGGCGCCATGGCCAAGGGTGAAGCCGAATATGATGCCGAAGCCGCGACCGCCGCGGCGGAATCGATTCACGGCGCCTCGATGATTCATCTCTCGACGCTCTTTCCTGAAGGCTCCGATGCCGGCATGAACGACGCCTCGCGCGCCAAAGAGGAAATCTGGGCCAATTTCGCCGATTTCGAAGCGAAATGGGGCCAGCTGGGCGCCGCCGCCGAGAAGGCCGCCGCCGAGGCCGGCAACGGCAAGGATGCGCTGGGCCCGCTGATGGGCGGTCTGGGCGGCAGCTGCAAGGCCTGCCACGACGATTACCGCGTCTCGCCGAGCTGATCCGCATATGGCGAAAGCGTTGAAAGTGTTGATCCCGGCGGCCCTCGTGGCCGCCGGTGTCGCATGGTTCGTCACCGCGCCGCAGACGCTGGCCGAGGATGAATTCAGCAGTGCCGATGGCGCCGATCCCGAGCGCGGCGAAATGGTTTTCAATGCCGCCGGCTGCGCCTCGTGTCACGCGGCGCCGGGCGCCAAGGGCGACGACAAGCTGGTCTTGGCCGGGGGACAGAGTTTTCCCTCGCCGTTCGGCGCCTTTACCGCGCCCAACATCTCGCCCGACCCCGAGCATGGCATCGGCGGTTGGGGCATTCAGGACCTGGCCAATGCGCTCCTGCACGGCGTCTCGCCGGAGGGGCAGCACTATTACCCGGCCTTTCCCTATACCTCTTATACCAACATGGGCGACCGCGACATCGTCGACCTCTATGCCTATCTTCAGACCCTGCCGCCAAGCGCCGAAGCCTCGAAGCCGCATGAGGTGGGCTTTCCCTTCAACATCCGTCGCAGCCTGGGCGGCTGGAAGTTCCTGTTCTTCAAGGATGACTGGGTGATGAACGGCAATGATCTGGGGGCCGATCTGACCCGCGGCCGCTATCTGGTCGAGGCGCTGGGCCATTGCGGCGAATGCCATACGCCGCGCAATGCGCTTGGCGGGCTGGACCGCAGCCGCTGGATGGCCGGCGCGCCCGATCCGTCCGGCAAGGGCACGATCCCGGCGCTGACCCCTGACAAGCTGACCTGGTCCGAGACGGACATCGCCTATTACCTCGAGACCGGCTTTACGCCCGAGTTCGACAGCGTCGGCGGCCACATGGTGGCGGTGGTCGAGAACATGGCGAAACTGAGCGGTGAGGACCGTGCCGCAATTGCCGCATATGTCAAAGCATTGCCGGTGCCGGAGGCTGCGGGCACAGGGTACTGACGCAGAATCGGTGTAGGCTTTCTCCAGACCATATCTGGGGGGATATGATGCATGTTGTGATTGCCGGGGCCGGGCCAACCGGGCTGACGGCCGCTGTCGAGCTGGCCCGTCTTGGCGCGCGTGTCACGACGCTGGAAAAGCGCCCCGGTCCCTCCTACCTGTCCCGCGCCGTCGGCCTGCAGCCCCGCTCGCTCGAGATCCTGCGGCCCTCTGGCGTCGCCGATGCCATCCTGCGCGAAGCGGTGGCGTTTTCCGGTATCACCTTCCACCTGCGCGCCGAAGAGGTCGCCCGCCTGCCGCTGGGCTTTGACGCCGCCAGCCGGCTGTGGGGGCTGGCGCAGGACCGCACCGAGGCGCATCTGGAAACCGCGCTCACCCATTACGGTGAGATCGTCAGATACGGCGTTGAATTTACAGGATTTACCCAGACCCGGGACGGCGTGACCGTCGACACCACTGATGGCCAGCTCGAAGCGGATTACCTGATCGGCGCCGATGGCGTGCACAGCGCGGTGCGCGCCGCCATGGGGCTGGATTTTCGCGGTCGCGACCTGCCCGGCCTCTGGTCGATCGCCGATGTCGAGGCCGAGGGCTGGCGCGATCCGACGCGCTTTCAGGGCTTCCTGCTTGATCAGGGCGACGTGCTGGTGGTGGTGCCGCTGGAGGAAAACCGCTTTCGGGTGATCTCGTCGCGAGAGGATGCGCTGGCGGCCCTGCCGGTGCCGATGGACATCCGGCGGGTGCGCCGGCGCGGCAACTTCACCGTCTCGGTCCGGCAGGTAAAGCGCTATCAGGAGGGCCGCGTGTTCCTGGCCGGGGATGCGGCGCATTGCCATTCGCCGGTGGGCGGACGCGGCATGAACCTCGGGATTGCCGATGCCGCCGATCTGGCGCAGCGGATCATCGACGGCACCACCGACGGCTATACCGAGACCCGTCACCCCGAGGGCGCGCGGGTGCTGCGCCTGTCGGAACGCGGCCGGAAGATGCTCAACACCACCAGCGCCCTCAGGCGCGGTGCGGCGATCCGGATGATGAAACTGGGCAGCGCGGTGCCGCCGGTCGGCCGGGCGATGGTGCGGCGATTGGTGTCGGGGTAGCGCGATTGGCGGGGGTGGTGGGTTGGAAACCCACCCTACGGCGGACGGTGAGTTGCAGGCCCACCGCTCCCCGTAACCCTGAACCTTACCCCTTGGCGAGCTTGGCGTCGCGATTGGCCTTGAGCCGGGCGAAATCGTCGCCGGCGTGGTAGGACGAGCGGGTCAGCGGCGTGGCCGAGACCATCAGGAACCCCTTGCCATAGGCCGCCTTTTCGTAGGAGGCAAACTCGTCGGGGTGCACGAAGCGTTCCACCGCGTGGTGCTTGGGCGTCGGCTGCAGATATTGCCCGATGGTCAGGAAATCCACGTCGGCGGCGCGCATGTCGTCCATCACCTGGGTGACAGACTGGCGATCCTCGCCGAGGCCGACCATGATGCCCGACTTGGTGAAGATCGAGGGATCAAGCTCCTTGACCCGCTGCAGCAGCCGCAGCGAGTGGAAGTAGCGCGCGCCGGGGCGCACCTCGGGGTAAAGGCCGGGCACGGTCTCGAGGTTGTGGTTGAAGACGTCGGGTTTGGCCGCGACCACGACTTCCAGCACCTCGGGGGCACATTTCAGGAAATCCGGTGTCAGGATCTCGATCGTGGTCTTGGGCGAGCGGTGCCGCACGGCGCGGATGGTCTGGGCGAAATGCTCGGCCCCGCCGTCGTCGAGGTCATCGCGGTCGACCGAGGTGATCACCACGTGGTTGAGGCCGAGCTTGTCGACCGCATGGGCCACCCGGCCGGGCTCGAAGGCGTCAAGCGCGTCGGGGCGGCCGGTGGCAATATTGCAGAAGGTGCAGCCGCGGGTGCAGATGTCGCCCATGATCATCATGGTGGCATGGCCCTGCGACCAGCATTCGCCGGCATTGGGGCAGCCGGCCTCTTCGCAGACCGTCACGAGCTTGTTCTCGCGCATGATCCTGCGGGTCTCGTTATAGCCTTCGCCGCCGGGGGCCTTGACCCGGATCCAGCTTGGCTTCTTCGGCTGCGCATTGTCCGGACGATGGGCTTTTTCCGGATGGCGCTGCTCAGGGATCTTGAGGTCTCGCACGTAATTTTCCCCGCGACTCTGGCTTGTGGGCTCGCCTATAGCATAAGTCCTTGCAGTGAGCCATGCGAGTCCGACAATGCTGTCATGTTGTCGCTCATCCCCCGGTTTACAAGTCCCGCTCACTGCAAGGCGGATCCCCTGAAATCGCTCTTGGATTCTGCAGCTGCGAAGGGTTTACTTTGCGCACGCAGCATTACATATGCCGCGGGCCGGCCCGCCCGGCGACAGACCTTCAAGGCCGCCCTGACCGGCGCGAGACGATTGACGGAGAGCAAGATGAAAACCGGATACAGACTTCCCGACGTGACCTTCCACACCCGCGTGCGCGACGAGAGCGTCGAAGGGCCCAACCCCTTCCGCTGGGAAGACAAGACCACCGCCGATTACTTTGCCGGCAAGCGGGTGATCCTGTTCTCCCTGCCCGGTGCCTTCACCCCGACCTGCTCGACCTACCAGCTGCCCGGCTTCGAGAAGAACGCCGAGACCTTTGCCGCTCATGGCATCGACGCGATCTACTGCATGTCGGTCAACGACGCCTTCGTGATGAACAAATGGGCCGCTGATCAGGGTCTCGAGACCGTGCAGGTCATCCCCGACGGGTCGGGCGAGTTCACCCGCAAGGTGGGCATGCTGGTGGCCAAGGACAACCTGGGCTTCGGCATGCGCTCCTGGCGTTATGCGGCTGTGGTCAAGGACGGTGTCGTCGAGGCGTGGTTCGAAGAGCCGGGTCTGGCGGACAACCATGGTGAGGATCCCTATGGCGTGTCGTCGCCGGAGACGCTGCTGGAATATCTCGCCGAAGAGGCCAAGGGCGTCGCGGCGGAATAAACCGCGGGACATTCGGGGGCTCTGCCCCCGGACCCCCGGCGGTATTTGGAAAGAGAAGAAGGACTGGGGGGTGCCTCGGTCCTTTTTTCGTTTCTAGAGGATGGGCCAGGGGCTGGTGGGCTTGGTGCGGCGCAGGACGAAGTTGGTGTGGCTGGCGCGGACGAGGCCGGAGGCGAGAATGCCGCGCATCAGGAAATGTTCGAGGTCTTCGGGGTCTCTGGCGGCGATCTTCAGGATGTAGTCGCTTTCGCCGGTAACGCTGGCGCATTCGGTGATCCGGTCCTCGGTCTGCACCAGGCGGTTGAAGGCGGCGATGGTGTCTTCGCGGTGGTCCATCAGGGTGACAAAGACATAGGCCAGGGCGTGAAGGCCCAAGAGCTTGGGGTTGAGCCGCGCGGTATAGCCGGTGATCAGCCCGGCCTCCTCCATCCGCTTGATCCGGCGCCAGCAGGGCGAGGTGGACAGCGCGACCCGGGTGGCGATCTCCTGGATCGAGGCCTTGCCGTCGGTCTGCAGGATGTGGAGGATTCGGCGGTCGGTGTCGTCGAGCGTGAGGGTCATCTTGCCGTCTTTCGGTGCGCTATGGGCAAATCCTGCCTCGATTTTCGCATCAGGCAGCAAGATCGGCAAGAATTTCCTCTCGTCTTGGTGGAAAGTCACGGCAAGGAGGAACCACCCATGCCGAAATCCACCAGCTATTCCGCCAAGATCCCCGACGACCGGGGTTTCATCGCCTATGACGCCGAGGAAGACGCCGTCTGGCGTGACCTCTATGCGCAGCAATTGCCCAATGTTCAGGCCCATTCGGCGCGCGCCTATCTCGACGGGCTGGCGCGGGTGAACCTGCCGCAGGACCGGGTGCCGCAATGCCCGGAGGTCTCGGAGACCCTGCAGGCGCTGACCGGCTGGAGCGTCGAGCCGGTGCCGGCGCTGATCCCCTTTGGCCGCTTCTTCTCGATGCTGGCCGAGCGGACCTTTCCGGCGGCATCCTTCATCCGCCGGCGCGAGCATTTCGACTATATCGAGGAGCCTGACATCTTTCACGAGATGTTCGGGCATACGCCGCTGCTGACCGATCCGCGCTTTGCCGGCTTCAGCCAGGCGATCGGTCAGGCCGGGCTGAAGGCCGGGCCGAAGGACTATTCCTGGCTGATCCGGCTTTACTGGTTCTCGATCGAGTTCGGCCTGGTGGTCGAGGACGGCGGTTACAAGGCGCTGGGCTCTGGCCTCGCCTCGTCGGTGACCGAACTGCCCTGGAGCGTGCAGGCGCGCGGGCCGGAGCGGCGGCCGTTCGACATCATCGACATCCTGCGCACACCCTACCGGATCGACATTCACCAGCCGATCTACTTCGTGATCGAGGATCTCGACGACCTGTTTGCCGCGGCCGAACGGGACCTGCTGGCCGATGTGCACCAGGCACAGGCGCTGGGACTGCATGCCCCGGCCTATCCGCCGAAAGACAACGCTGCCTGAGGAGGGCCTGAAATGACGACCTGCAATATCGGTGGCGGATGTTCCGCCGACACGCCCGTGCTGGACCGGGATGCCGCCAGGGCGCAGATGGCCGGGCTTTCGGGCGACTGGCAGCTGTCGGAGGATGGCACCACGATCACCCGGCGGATCACGGTGAAGGGCTTTGCCAAGGCGGTCTACCTCGCCAACCTCGCGGCCTGGATGGCCGACCGGCATGGGCATCACCCCGACGTGGCCTTTGGCTGGGGCTATTGTTCGGTCAGCTACACCACGCATGAAGCCGGCGGGCTGACCGAGATCGATATTGCCTGCGCCAGGGAGTTCGACGCGCTGGTAGCTTGAGGCCGCGGCGCGAAAGTAACCGCCTTATCCCAGATCGCCTGTTGTTTCCGGCGATCCTTAAGCAAACTGACACGGGCTTGTGACATTTGGCGGCTAAGGCAAGCGTGCCAGCATCCTTTCCCATCAGTTACAGAGACCAGATCGACACATCGCCGTCGTCGAACCTGAAATATTCTACGTCTATTAACCGGTCGGTGCCGTCCGCACCCACCACGGTCACGGTGTCGCCGGAACGGGTCAGGGTATAGGCGCCGGAGTTGCCGTTGAAGAGCGAGAAGTCCGACCCAGCTCCTCCATCGATTAGGTCATTGCCAAGCCCACCTTTGAGATAGTCGGTCCCGGCGTAGCCAAAGATGAAATCGTCTCCTTCCAAACCGAAGAGCTGGTTGCGCCCGGACGACCCGCGCAACTCGTCGTCAAAGCGCGAGCCTACCAGGTTCTCGATCTCGAAATAAAGGTCCCGCGCTGCGACGCCTCGCGAGCCGTAGCCCGTCTCCTGGCCGTTGACTTGCGCACCGTTGGAGAGGTTGGCGGCGACGCCGGCTGCGGCGTTAAAATATGTCACCGTATCAATGCCGTCGCCACCAAAATAGCGCTCGCGTCCACCGGCGGAGGAGACGAACCAATCATAGCCTCCGAGACCGCGGAAATCGTTCTGCCCGGTGTCGCCGTAAAACACGTCTTGACGCGCCGACCCAGTGATCCGCTCGATCGATGTGAGATCAAGCGCTGCTGCGAGGCCGGTGTTGTTAGCGGGATTGGCCAAATCGACCACAAGCCCGCTGGCTTGGGCGCCACTGGGCGGCAAACCGTTCGAACTGAAGATTTCGGCCACGACATTGTCAGCACTTGACTGGTAGTCAAGGAAAGACAGCATGTCCTGACCGGTGCCGCCGTCGATCGTGTCGTTGCCCGGGGTCGCGATGATCCAGTCATAATCGCCGAGGCCGCGGATCTCGTCGTCACCGTCCGAGCCGCGAATGCGATCAGCAAAGATCGTGGCGGTCAGGCGCTCGATATTGCCGAATTCAATGTTTTCGCCGCCGTCATGGTTGACAGCAGTCCCCGCCCGCATGTCGATATCAAGTCGATATTGCACATTGGTCCGGCCCGGTGTGTCCGGCAAGTTTACGAAGGACAGCATGTCGCGGCCGTCACCGCCGTCAATTGTGTCAGAGCCGCCGCCAGGGGTGATCCAGTCACCGCCCCCCAGCGCGTCGACGTAATCGGTGTCGGGCGTGCCGTAAATGACCTCGGCATTTGCCGTGCCGGTGATCAGGTTATAGCCCAGTTCGACCGCCCTGTTCTGGGCGCTGGTGACCATTTCTACCGTGCCGCCGCCATCGGTATAATTGACCCGAGCGGTGATGCGGGCGCCCAGGTCGTCCGGTGTCAGCAGGAATTCCGGGTCACGGGCTCCGGTGATGGGCGTGCCATCGCGCATCCAAATGTAGGTATAAAGGCCGAGGCCGTCGATGTCCTGCACTGAGCTGGCCACCGCATGCAGAACCGATCCGACGGTAAACTCGCCGCTGATAATGACTGCACCGGTAGGTGCATCGTTGACATTCGCCACTGGGGCACTCCTGTCGCTGCGCAGCGTTTCGAGCGTTCCTTGTCCGTCGGTGTATTGCACAATCACGTCGATCCTGCGTCCGACATCGGCCTGTTCCATCCGATATTGGGCTGCGCTTGCGTCCTGAATGTCGACTCCGTTGCGTCGCCACTGATAACTGAAGGTCCCTAGGCTCAGGATGCATTGATTTCTATGGCGCAGCGTGATTCACGGTTCCGAAAAGGAGCGGTGACATGAGCGATCT
>NZ_JBLXEC010000030.1:0-42656 GCF_048263515.1 Marinovum sp.
CCTGGAAGCCCCAGTGCCGGGCGAAGGCATGGAGCTTCGGGTTCACCACGACTTCGCGGCTGGCGACGTCATGGCTCAGGATCAGCGCGCGGGCATTGTCGAGCAACACCTCCTCCGGCACACCGCCGAATGCCGCGAAGGCGCTTTCCATTCCCTCGAACCAGTGCTCCTGGCGCTCGCCGGTGAAAGCCCGCACGTGGATGCGACGGGAATAGCCAAGCGTCGCCACGAAGAACGACACCAGCCGCGGCGCGCCGCCGATTTCGACCCGTCGCTGCCCGAAGTCGATCTGCAATTGTTGACCCGGTCGGGTCTCGAACCGCACCGTCGCCCGGGCCTCCGCCCGCAGTTCCTGACGCAGATGCGCCACCGCCCGCTCGACTGTGCGCAAGCTCACCTTTATGCCCTTCTCGGCCGCAAGTTCCTGACGGACCACATCGGCATTGCCGGCATGGCGCCGGAACCGAACTTCGATCCAGCTCTCCAGCCCGTCCAGGGCCTTCGGGCGCGAGGGCGGCAGGGGCCTGTGCCATCCCCCTTCCTTCAGCCAGCGCCGAGCGGTCGTTCGTGAACAGCCGAGCTCCGCTGCGATCCGGCGGGAACCCCAGCCGAGCGACTTCAGCCGCAACATCGCCGACACGTCGTCCGGCTCCTTCATATCGTCTCTCCGCAAACCTTCGGTCTGCGGAAGCTTCTCAGTCGTCGGAAAGGCCATCCAGTATTCCCTCGTGGCTCAGCGAGGGGACCAGTTCCTCGTGTCGCCAGAGGGCCAGTTTGTCATGTCGCCTGACACGACGTCCCCAAGATCGCCCACCAGGGCCAGAATTTCTTGGAACTTGCGTTCCGGAACGAGGGCCGCGAGGTGCATCGTGCGATCCAGCCTGTCCAGCACTGCTGGAAGGGCCGGGTCTTTGAGGGCTTGGTCCTGAGCGGCCGGCGTGAGGCAGGCACCGGGTCCAGCGACGAATTTCACCATTTCGTTTTCGCCGTGTCCGAATTCGATACGGACGACCTTCCGGGCGTTGGCTTGGCACCAGATTGTGAGCCCGGGTGGACGCTTCCGAAAATCTGCGGACGACAATCCGACCCCTTTATCCTGTCCATACAGCGAGCCCGCTGGCGCCAGCATATCACTTCTGGATGCTCTGCAAATAGGCGACCAAATCGACAATCGCTTGGCTCGTCATCACAAGAATTCCGTTCTCATCACGAACCGTGACTCCCTTCCCTTCGAAGAAATCACCATAGACCGGCATCGGGCTGCCATGGGCCACCAAAGGGTCACGCCCATCTATGCGCGCGATCACGTCAAATATCGGAAAGACGCCTTTGTTCAGGGCTGACAATTCGGTCAGGTCCGGCGGCGGGAGCATCGGGGCAAGAGTCATCGGACCATCGCCCGTCGCATCCTGTCCATGGCAGGCGGCACAATAATGAAGGTAGTCTTCTCGCCCCATGCCCACATCCTGAGCCGATATTGGGCCTGCAAGCACGCAAAGAGCGGTGAGTGCGGTTCTCGACAGCATGTCTAGGCCTCCTTTCCTGTCATTGTGAACAGGTCCAAAGTCCATCCATTTTAAGGTTCGCGCCATGATCAAGGTCAAGTTCGGCCAAGACACACACTGTGTGCGCCTGCAGCGTCTGACTCGCCGGGGTCCGTCGAAGCGTCCTGACCTGCGGCTCCGTTCGCCGCCAAGAACATCCCCTGACAAGGAACAGGACGCCTATTCCGGGATCGGTATCCTGGTGAGGTCGATGCGCTCACGCTGCGCCGCCGCCATTAGTTTTTCGAAGAATAGGCACACTGGCGGAGCAATGCGATCTTAGGCGATTTGGATTCAGGACATCTGGCGGGCTACGTCTACTCCCGTTCGACGTAACCGCTCAAGAATGTCACGCTGCCCTCAATTGCCCTTCTCGATCGGAGCGGTGCATCAACACCGCGAGACGCATGGCACTGTCGATCAACCTCTGGCGAAGATCCTGCGCCTCTTGGGCACAGGAACACGGCACGCTGGTCAAAAGCCTTTCGGTGCGCGGCGGCAAGGAAGGATGGTACTGGAATGTTACCGTGACAACGGCTTCGACGCGGCAATAATCCCGGTGTCGGCGAACTTGGTCAAACCGTGCTGCAAGGATCTTGCTTGAGGCCCCCCGGCGGGTCGCGACTTGGGCGTCCATCAGGGACACGCATTTCGACGTCTGCGACCCCGGTTGCGTCTTCTCTTCAGTCTTGCTGAACCACGTCGCTTTTTTGAAGCTTTTGCTTTCCGTGAACATTGCCATCTCCCTGCCCCGCAACCGCGGCGATTGTCGCCCAGTTGACCTGTATACATGTTGTGCAGGTAAATTGTGGTCGAAATGTGGCGAAAACATGGCACACCTGTGGCGCGACCGGACGCAGGGCGTTGATTTCCATATGAATTGTGACGCCCGCCAATGTTCTGCGGCCGCCCGATCAGATTTCACGCCGAATTACCCGAGGTTGTAGAGCCAGTTTTCCTGATCGTCATTCTCAATGGCTTCGTCGAAATGCTGCCGCACAAGTGCGATGGCGTCACCGGGTGTCATCCCCGCTTCGACCAGAAGCATGGCAGCCACCAGGCCGCTGCGCCCCGCCCCGTACTGGCAGCACAAAGCCAACGTGGAACCAGATGCGAGAACCCTGTGGTTCTCTTGCTGACGCTCACGCCAGGCCGCCATGAAGGTGCTGCTTGGCACTGAATAATCCTCGATGGACATGAAGACGAGAGAGAGGCCGGCCTCCTTGGCGATGTCGGACACGATCGGAAACGCGTCCTTCGGCAACTCGCTTTCTTCCGTCAGAATGATGACCGTGTCGGCACCAACGTCTTTCAACCCGGTCAAGGTCTCATGCGCGTGGCTTGGATCAATGCAGGGCGTGCCATCCAAGTCGGAGACCAATCCGGGAAACCCGGACATCCCGATATGCCCCCCCATGGGCGTGGGAATGACGGCCCGGATCGACGTGGCATCTCTGTCGAATCGGACAAGGGGCATGACAGTCATGACGAATTCGCTTGCAATGGTTACATCAAGAACAGTACTTGTATACATGTTCCCCGGAGGCTTCAAGTGCCCTCACAACAAAGAAAAATTGGAACCCAGCCTCAATGCAAGCAAACGAGAAATCCAGCGAAAGCATCGCCAACGTCTTGCGCGCCGATATCTGTCTGGGTGTCAGTGCCGATGCTGGCATGTTGCATGAAGGCCAACTGGCAAAACGCTTTGGTGTCTCCCGCACCCCGGTTCGACAAGCCCTTCAGCGCTTGGGCTACGAGCGCCTGATCACGGTGAAATCCGGGGTCGGGTCCATCATCGTTCCCCTGAACCCGCCGGAGCGCACAGGAGATGTTCTGGCCGCCACGGCCCTTCTGGAAGCCATCGCCAAATGCGCGAGCCGCGCGGCCGCGCCGAAACAGCACTTCATGGCACTCGCGGGCCTTTCTGGCATCCTGGATATGGACGACGTGACCAATGTCGAGGACTTCTTCGAGGTGCGAGCGCGGTTCCTCGCAGCGCTGTCGGATATGGTCGAAAACCCGATCCTCGACGATGCCTTCCGTGCAGCCTATTGGCGGCTGATACGATGGTCGGTGAAGGACTTCGCAAACGACCCTGAGGGCACGACCGAGCATCTCAGACGACTCTTGCGCGAAACGACCAAGAGCCTGCACGGCGGATCGGTCGCAGACGCGATGAGCAAGGTGGCGGCGATCGAGAGCGAGATGGCGGCCCCCACCGGGAGCTGATCTGGTCAATCTTGTTTGCGATGCTTGACCGATCATCGAAGGCCTATTTCACAGCCGTTCGTCTCAGGACCAAGCGAACCCGCTCTCTCCTCGATAATTTAAGGTTGTCTCGGACGCAGGGCTCACGACGCAGCAGTTGCCTTTTTGCACGCTCACCATGGCCCCTGGATACGGCGCGCCATTCCAAAAGGTTTCGACCTTAGCCGGGCGTTGCCTCTCGGTCAGTCGCCCGCTGCCTCTGTCGCCCCTGCGATCAACAAATCCACTCCCGGGTCACGGACCATCTCCGCCGCAAAGCTGCCCAATCCGGTGAAGGACAGGCTGCGGGCATGAGCACCAACCGCAATCAGGTCGGGGCTCCATTTCCGGCTCTGCCCGTCCAGGGCGTTTCGCACGCCGCCATGGACAAGCTCCACAGGTGGCAGATCTGCAGTGCCCAGAGCCGACCAGGCGGCGGACAGGTTGCGGGTTTCCCGCTCGACGGCGCGCGCCATGTCGGAATGTCTGCCACCGGTCAGCCCTTCGAACGGCGCCATCCAAGCATAGAACAGATGGAACTCGGCATCAGGCGCAATCTCGAAAGCCGTGTCGACAGAGCGCCGACAGGCACGAGAGAAAGCCACCGGTGCAAGGACACGTTGATAAGGCCCCTCTCCGGGCGTCACAACAAGCAGCACCGGCGTCAAGGCGTGCGCAACAACCCGTTCGACCGTGGTCGGGCGCCATTGGTCCAGAAGGCCACGGTGTCTGTGCCGACCGACAACAACCAAGTCAAACCGACCGTCTGTAACCATCTCGACGAGACGTTGGGTTGGGTCGCCGATCTCCACTTGGACATCGCAGGAGCGCCCTTCCCCGTAGGTCGCGACTGATGCCAGGTGATTGCGGCATTTGGTCAAGAGATCCTCGGCGATATGCGCTGGAAAGGCATCGTCGACAACTGACACCAAGGTGACCTCGGAATCCAGTTCAGCCGCAAGTGTCAGGCCCCGACGCAGCGCTCGGTCGGATCGTTCCGAAAGGTCCGAGGCAATCATGATCTTCTTGATGGTCATTCCGTTTCTTCCTTGTCTTTGATTGCGTCGCCAAGGCGGGACCATACCGATCCGCTTTTGCTCCGGGACGGATCGTCAGCGACCTCGACTATCGCAGGATCCCCAGCGCCTCGACATCGGTTCCCAGAGGGCCGCTCAGGTCTGCGATTGAATCGTACAGAAGTTCAAGCACATAGGCCGGATTGTGGGCGTAGTTGCCGGGATCGGCTGTCACCAGTTTCCAGTTATAGGCCGCGCGCAGGCTGCGCGGCGTCCAGCCGGTATAGGCGATCCGGGACCCATCGGCTTCGTCGGCAAAACCGTCCCCATTGGCATCGAGGAAGAAATAGGGGTAGCGCGTGCCGTCGTAGACGACCGGAGCGCCGGCCACGTCCGCAGCGTAGGAGCTGATCATCTCGAGCAGCAGCGCGGCGTTCGCCTGAATGTCGCTGTGGATACCGACCGAGGTATCGCCGCTGCCGTCATAGCTTTGGCGCGCGATGCGGATGTCCTGAGGAGTGTCGGCCTGATGGCAGGTCAGGCAGGGCTCGAAGGCCACCTCCAACGTGTGCGGTTCATGGCAGGAATTGCAGGTCGAGACCGGTCGCGCATGGAAGAACCGGCAGGAATAGGCCTGTGTGTCATAATGATACCCGGCCCCGCCATACTCTCCGAGCCAGGTCGCGGCGGCGGTGGCATAGTGCGAATTGATGAAGCGAAGCTCCGGGTTCGGCGTATCGATCTCCTGGTCGGCGATGGCCTTGCCGACGGTGACCCCGGCCGTTCTGCCCTGATGGCAGGTCAGGCAGGAGGCTTCGACGCCCTGAACCGGGTGGACCAGCCCGCTCGGGAAGGTGATCTCCTTGATCTCGGCCAGACCGACGTTGTGGCAGGTGCCACAATCCACGACGCCGCCCGGCTGGATAGGCCCGTCAACCACGCCGGCGGGGGTGCCGTCCAGCCCGTGGAAATCGCGGAATCCCGCGCCGGAGTGGCAGGTCGCACAGGCTGGCCGGATCGCCTCGTCTTCATCCCAATGGGTAAAGGCCTCGGCGGCCGCATCTGCATGGGCCGAACGAAACCAGTCCGAGATCGCCTTGTCGTTGCCGATCTTGATGTCGGCCGGTGTGAAGGGGCCGGCCTTGGGAAGGACAAAGGGCACCTCCGTCTGCGCATCCTCCGCAGCGGCCGACTGCGTTTGCTCTTGTCCGAGGGCCACTCCCGGAAAAAGCGCAATCGCCACGGCAAATCCGGCGGCGATCGTTGCAAGGCGACGGTGTTCAGGGGCAGGTCTCATGAGGTCAGCTCCATTTGCGGGGCCGGTCGGTGCCAGCCCTCCGGTTCGGGTCAAACTACCACTGGGCCGGGCGGTGCGATTTGTTCCAGATCAAGTCTCCCTCTCAGGAAACCGGCTACTGCAGGGGTATGTTTCTGTTTCATCCTGATCCCGGCCTCAGCCCGCGCGTCCCGTCGCCTCCCCTCAGTGATGCCTCGATTGAAACCGAGGTCACGGCGGAAGCCGGCATCACCCCCGGGGCGGGCCAGACGCTGCGAGTGACACCCCTCGTGGACGAGGGTGCGATCCTTGCACAGGGAGCGCCGGTCGCCTGCCTGCAGCAGGCACCAGATGTGCATTTCGTGGCGCCGATGGCTGGGCTCGTCGCCCGTCTAAGTATGCGGCCCGGGCGGAAATTGTCGGAAATCGTGCTGTTTCGGGAGGCCTTGGGGGATGTAGTGCGCCACGAAACGGCCCCGGCAGGTACAGAGGCCGGCCTGCGAAGGCTGATGCAGAGGGCCGGCGTCTGGCCCTGTATCCAGCGACGCCCTTTCGGCGGCATGCCGACACCCGGCGAGCGACCCGCCGCCATCATGGTGATGGCCGCAGACACGCGGCCCCTCGCGCCAGTTCCACGCCTGGCCCTGGCGCACCGCGAAGAGGCGTTGGACCGGGGGATTGCCGCGCTGACGCAGCTGACCGATGGCCCGGTGCTGCTGTGCGCCGAGGCCGGAGCCCCGCTCATCTCACCGAAGCCAGGCGGGCGCGTTCAGCTTGTCACCTGCGGCGGGCGTCACCCGCAGGGCTCTGGCGGCATCCGCATCCACCAAACCTTTCCGGCCACTCATGGGGCGCCGGTCTGGGAGATTCACGCCGAAGATGTCGCCTCGCTTGGAGACCTGCTGGCCACGGGCATCCTGCCGCAGAGCCGGCTGGTCAGTATCACCGGCGGTGCGCTGCGGCAGGCGCGGCTGGTCCACACCCAGCCCGGGGCCGATCTGCGGGAGCTGACGCAGCAGCACCTCAGGCCGGGGCAGCACAGGCTGCTTTCGGGCTCGGCGATCGACGGCCACAGGTCCCATTGGCTCGCGCCACGCGCCCGGCAGGTCACTGCCCTGACCGAACGCCCCGCCCCTGCCCCGCGCCACTGGTTGCTCCAGGCTCTGACACGCTCTGCAGGGCCCGGACCGGTCATTCCGACCGCAGCGCTTGACCAGGCCTTCGGCGGGGCGCTGCCCGCCGTACCCTTTGTCCGCGCTCTCAGCGCCGGAGATACAGAGACCGCCACCCGGATGGGCCTTCTGTCGCTGTTGGAAGACGACGTGGCCATGGCCGACTACGTCCTGGGCGGCGAAGCGGGTCTGGCCAGCCTTCTGCGCGGGATGCTCGATGACATCCAGCGGGAGGTCGCGGCATGATCAAGGGGTTGTGGGATCGCGAAACCGTGGCCTTGGTGCTCGTGGCGGCACATCTGCCGCTGGCAGGCTTCTGGTTGGTCTATGCGGCACCGGGCTCTCTTGCTCGATTGGCTCTGGTGATCCTCGTGCTTGCCATCTGGCAATTGGTCTTCCTTCTGGCCCGGGCCCAGCCGGCAACGCTGGCGTCAGGGGTGACCGCGCTGGTCATCGCGATGCTGGCCCCCGAAGACCTCGGGACCTTTCAACTCATCCTCGGCATCAGCTTCGGCACGGTGGTGGGAGAGCTGATCTTTGGCGGTTGGGGCCGCAACCTCGTCCCTCCAGCCACCGTGGCGCTGTCGTTTCTGGGCTTCGGATTTCCCGGCCTCGACTGGCCCGAGTTCGTCGCCCCCGTCGCCTGGGCGGCCCTGCCGGCTGCCGCGATCGGGCTGCTCTTTGGCGTGATGAGACCCGGTGTTCTGCTCGGCGCGGCGCTGCCGCTGGCTGCCGGCGTCGCCGCGGGGCTGCTGCCGCTGGCCACGGCCCAGACCGCGGGCCTGGTGCTGGTGCTCCTGGTCGCCGATCCCGCGACCAGCGGTGCGACGCCGCTGGGGCGCTGGTTGAACGGCCTGCTCTACGCCGGCCTTGTCACCCTGTTCGCCACGGGCTGGACCGGCGCCGCCGACGTGCAGCTCTGCGTCGCTGCCGCCCTTCTGACCGCGCTGACCGTGCCCCTGCTCGACGAAGCAGCATTGTCGCTCTGGTATGCCCAACGCAGGAGGCGTCATGGCCGGAACTGACAGAAACCCCTGGCGCCGCTTGCTGGCCCTGCCCAACGAGAGCCGCGCCAAGACGCTGCTGGTGGCCTTCCTCGTCTCGGCAATCTGCGCCGCGCTGGTCAGCACGGCCACGGTGACGCTGCGCCCGATCAAGGCGGCGAACCGGGCCGCCGAGGAACAGGCGCAGATCGCCGGGCTGGTGGCCGGCATTCCCGGAATGGCCGCCCTGCTCGAGCAACCGGGCGGCCAGCTGTCGCGCGTGGTGATCGCGCTGGACCGGGGGCGCGCAGCATCGGATGTCACGCCGGCGACGCTGGAGTCCGCCTTGGCCGATCCGGCCAATTGGACCGCGCTCGAGGCTGGCGAAGACCTCGCAGGGCTGGGCCAGCGGCCCGACTATGCCCAGGTCTTCCTGCGGCGCCAGGACGACCGCGTCGCCCTGCTGCTTCTGCCGATTGCCGGCCAAGGCTATGGCGGGCGGATCGACGCGATCCTTGCGCTCGACGGCGACATGAACACCATCGCCGGTCTGGTCGTCACCCGCCATTCCGAGACCCCGGGCCTCGGCGCCCGCATCGACGAGGCGTCGTGGCAGGCGTCCTTTCCCGGCACCGAGATCCGCGACCCTGGCGGCGCGCTCCGCTTTGGCGTTGCCCGCGGCACAGCCACCAGCAGCTACGAGGTCGACGGCATCACAGGCGTGACGCGCACCAGCACGGCGATAACCCGCATCGTGCGCTTCTGGGTCGGGCCCAGGGGCTATGGCCCCTTGCTCAGCGCGATTGCCAGAGGGGAGTTCTGAGAGATGGCCGGGCCTCAATCGCTGACATCCGCGCTCACCGCGCCCTTGATCCGGCAGAACCCGGTAACGCTGCAGATCCTCGGCATCTGTTCGGCGCTGGCGGTGACCACCACGCTGGCCACCGCGCTGACCATGTCGATCTCGCTGACCCTGGTGCTGACCCTTGCCGCCGGCATCGTCAGCCTGATCCGCCGCCACCTGCCTGATACCATCCGCCTGATCGTGCAGATCGTGATCATTGCCTCGCTGGTGATCGTCATTGACGAGGTGCTGCAGGCCTATTTCGCCGAGATCAGCCGCGCCCTGTCGGTCTATGTCGGGCTGATCACCACCAACTGCCTCGTCCTTGGCCGGACCGAGGCCTTTGCCCGCCGCAACCCGCCGCTGACCGCCATGGCCGACGCATTGGGCAATGGTCTGGGCTATTCTCTGGTGCTGATCACGATCGGCAGCCTGCGCGAATTGCTTGGCAAGGGGGAACTCCTGGGCCGCGAGGTGCTGCCGCTGGCCGAGACCGGTGGATGGTTCACGCCGCTCAGCCTGATGCTGCTGGCGCCCTCGGCCTTTTTCCTGCTGGGCGGGCTGGTCTGGGCGATCCGCACCGTTCTGCCGGAACAGGCCGAAGCGCCCGAGCACAGCCCGCCAGCCAGACCGGAGCCGGCGGACTGAGCGACGCCCTGAGCCTCTTTCTCTTTGCCGCGCTGGTCGACAACATGCCGTTGACGCTGTTTCTCGGGCTTTGCACCTTTCTCGCCCTGTCGCGCCGCACCGAAAGCGCGATTGGGCTCGGCCTTGCAATGATCGCCGTGCTGGGCGGCACCGCGCCGCTCAATCACCTTGTCTATCACGGCCTGCTTGCGCCGGGCGCATGGGCTTGGGCCGGGATGCCGGAGGTCGACCTGTCCTACCTCGCGCTGATCGCCTTCATCGGGGTGATCGCCGCGACCGTGCAGCTGGTCGAGATGCTGATCGACCGGTTCCTTCCCGCGCTGCATGCGGCCTTCGGGGTCTTCCTGCCGCTGCTGACGGTGCAATGCGCCATTCTCGCCGGCAGCCTGTTCATGGTCGAGCGCAACTACACGCTCGGCCAGACGACGGTCTATGGTCTGGGCAGCGGCACAGGCTTCGCGCTGGCCGTGGTGATGCTGGGCGCGCTGCGCCGCCGGCTCGCCTATGCCAACCTGCCCGCCGGGCTCAGGGGGCTCGGCGCGGCCTTCCTTCTGACTGGGCTGCTGTCACTCGGGTTTGCCGCATTCTCGCAGATGGCAGCGGCCCGATGACCGAGATCGTGCTGGCCAGCGGCGTGGTCGTGGCGCTTGTGATCCTGCTGACCTTCGGGCTTCTGACCGCCCGGCGTCGCCTGATCCCCGAGGGGGGCGTCGATGTCACCGTCAACGGGGCGGTGCACCTCGTGGCCCGCCGCAGCAGCACCTTGCTCGAGGCCCTCCATGGCAGCGGCCTCCTGATCCCGGCGGCCTGCGGCGGAAGCGGCACCTGCGGGCTCTGCCGGGTCACGGTCACCGGAGCAGGCGCCGGCACTCCCGGCGCCACCGAGCGTGGCACCCTCTCGCCGCAAGAGCGCCGCGCCCATGTGCGACTGGCCTGCCAGACCCGGCTGCGCGGCGATTGCACGGTGACCCTGCCCGAAGCCATCATGACGTCTGGCGGCGGGTTCACCTGCACGGTCGCCTCCACGCGCATGCTCGCCCCGCTGATCCGCGAGATCGTTCTGCGGTTGCCAGAGGACCGGCCGTTGAACTTCGAGGCCGGAGATTTCCTGCAGGTCACCGCCCCGCCCTTCCAGCTCGATTTCGCCGCCATCGACCTGCCCGACCGCTATCGCGAGGCTTGGGAGTTCGCAGGACTGCGGACGCTCAAGGCCAGATCGGACTCGGACGTCACCCGGGCCTATTCCCTCGCCAGCAGACCCGAGGACCAGGGACAAGCGGTCCTGAACATCCGTCTCGCCGTGCCGCCAGCCGGGCGCGAAGAGAACATTCCGCCGGGCATCGTGTCCTCCTGGCTGTTCTCGCTGTCACCCGGCGACCAAGTCACCACCTCAGGGCCTTTCGGTGAGTTCCATGTCCATCCAGGCGAACAAGAGATGGTCTTTGTCGGCGGCGGCGTCGGCATGGCGCCTCTGCGTGCGATGATCCACCAGACCTTCGGCCGTGGTACCAAGCGGCGGGTGCGCTATCTCTACGGCGCGCGCTCTGCGATCGATCTGTTCTATGCCGAGGAGTTCGACGCGCTCGCCGAGGCGCACCCGAATTTCACCTGGACCCCGGCCCTCTCTGATCCGGCGCCCGGTGACCGCTGGACCGGCGCCACCGGCTTCATCCACGAGGTTCTGGCGGCCGAGATGCGCGCACACCCGGCACCGGAAAGCTGCGAATACTACCTCTGCGGCCCGCCGGTGATGATCTCGGCCGTTCTCGCCACGCTCGACCGGCTTGGTGTCGAGCGAAGGTCGGTCTTCTTCGACGACTTCGGAAGCTGAAAGGAAATCCAGCCAATGGAAATTCAGAAAGAACGCAACTGCCCTGCCCGGCTCACAGCCTTCGAAGAGAGCGCATCATGACCGCCCACAAGGTCGGGTCGATCCTGCGCCGAGATGCGCCCACTCTGACACCTCTGACACCGATCAGAACGGCGGTTTCGGTGCTGGTCGAGGCTCAGGCGGATGGCGCAGCGGTTCTGGGGGAAGGCGGTGACCTCCAGGGCATCCTGACCCAGAAGGATTGCTTCCGACCGGCGCTGCATGCCGCTTATTATCAGAAATGGACAGGCGTGGTCGGCCATCAGATGACACGCGATGTCGTCACGGTGGATATCCACGACGAGGTCATCGAGGCCGCCGACATGTTCCTGAACCATCCGCACCGTCTTTTCCCGGTGATGGATGGTCCTCGGGTGGCCGGGCTTCTGTACCGGCTGGATGTGCTGGCACTGCTGGCGCGCCTTGGCTGAGGCACTGGTCCGGGTTATCGCGACCAGCGCCTTCGGTCCTGGGCGGCGTACAAGCTACCGGACGACATGCACCGAGCATTCTGCGTGGCGCACCACCCGCCCGGCGGTCGAGCCGATCAGGTAGTCCGCGAATTCGGGCCGGTGCGAGGCGACGACGATGCAGTCCACGTTGTTCTGCCCCGCGTACTCCAGGATCGTCCGGGCTGCATGACCGACCACGACAACCGGCTCGGCCTTCTCGATGCCCTTGATGACGTCCGAAAGCTCCACCAGCGCCTGAGCGCTCGCCTTTTCCAGGTGCTGCTCTCCGAGATAGGTTTCGACATAGGGTGAGACTTCCTCGACCACGTGCAAGGCGACGATCCGCCCTCCGGGGCTGCAGAGCGCCCGCGCTGCTTCCAGGGCCCTCTGTGCCGGCCGTGACTGATCCGGAACGAGTGCGACCAAAATTCGATTGTACATGACGGTTTCTCCCTTTTGAGACCTCCATCATGGCACGGCCTTGCTGTCTCTGCGTTGACCCGTGTCAAGGACTTTCAGGAAGCTCTTGCCCGGCGGAACACCTCCCAACATGCTATCAGGCAGGCGATCGAAGGGGAGCCGCTTCCCTCGGACCTACCCGCCCGCCAGCAAACGCCTGCCCAAGCACCAGTGGCAGGAAACTCATTAACAACGCAAACAGCAAACCGCTGGTGCCCGGCGTGGGCAGGCGCAGGATTTCGGAAAGCGCTGGCAACCAGAGTGCGAGGCCGATCAGCATCAGGCACAAAGCCAGCGCCCCCCAGACAGAGGGATTGCGCGTCACATCGTTGCGCAGCATCCCGGTGCCCCGGTCGCGAACGTTAAAGACATTCCAGAGCTGCGCCAGAGCCAAAGTCAGGAACGACACCGTGACCGCCTCTGGCGCGGCGAGTTCCAGCCAGAACAGGGCGATGGCAAAGGCCAGGAGCGTCGCCACCGTCAGCAGCCCACCGAGCACCGCGATCCGCGTCCACTCTTTCCTGCCGACGATGGGCTCGCTCGGCTCTCGCGGGGGGCGCGTCATTTCCTGCCCGTCGCCCTGCCCGAGGCCCAGCGCGAAGGCAGGAAAGACATCTGTCACCAGGTTCAAAAACAAGATCTGCAAAGGCAGGAGCGGCGCCGGCAGCCCGGCCCCCACGGCCAGCGCCACGACCAGCACTTCTCACAGGTTGCAGGACATCAGGTAGATGATGAACTTGCGAATATTCCCGAAAATCACCCGTCCTTGGCGCACGGCCTCGACGATGGTGGCAAAGTCATCATCCTTGAGCACCATATGCGCCGCTTCGCGCGCGACCTGCGTGCCCCTTTGCCCCATGGCCACCCCGATATCGGCCTTCCGCAAGGCCGGTGCATCATTCACCCCGTCCCCGGTCATGGCGACGATCTGGCCCCCCCGCTGGTGCAGAGCCACCAGCGCAAGCTTGGTATCCGGCGCCACGCGGGCAACGACATCGGCGGCCCGCAGACGTGTCAGCAGGTCGTCCCCAGCGGACTCGAGCCCAAGGATCTCCCGGCCTTCGACGACGCCTGAATCCTCCTGCGCAATACCGGCATCGCGGGCGATCCGGGACGCCGTGGCCGCATGGTCCCCAGTTACCATGACAACGCGGATCCCGGCGGCCCGGCAAGCCGCAATGGCCGACGGAATTTCCGGCCGCAGGGGATCGGCGAGACAGACGATGCCGAGGAGCACCAGATCGGTATAGGGATCAGCATCGGCCGCCGTGGCCTGCTTCATCGCGAGGCCCAAGGTGCGGAGACCCGACGCCGCCTCGTCCTGATTGCGACGGAGCCACTGCGCGCGCGCCGCATCATCAAGCGGGCTTATCCCCGTCGGAGCAAGAACCTGGGTACAAGCTGCAAGCACCGCTTCCGGGGCACCTTTCACGGCAACCAAAACGCCTTCTGGCGCATCGTGGACCGTCGCCATCATGCGGCGCTGTGGATCGAAGGCATGTTGGGCGAGCTGCTTCAGAGATATGCGCTCGCCCTGTCCGGTGGCCTCGGCCGCTTTCAGCAGAGCCAGCTCCATCGGGTCGCCGTTGTCCTCGCCGCCGTCGCGGCCCAATTCGGCCGTGTTGCACAGCGCGCCGATCTTCAGGGCCAGCTGAAAGGCTTCCGAAGGGTTCGGCACCGCGCCTTCTTCCAGATCGACCTCTCCGCCTTCCAGCAGATAGTGCACCGCTGTCATGCGGTTCTCGGTCAGGGTGCCGGTCTTGTCGGTGAGGATGAGTGTCGTGGCGCCCAGCGTCTCGACCGCCGAGAGCCGTCGGATCATCGCATTGCGGCGCGCCATCCGCCACATGCCCCGGGCCAGCGACAAGGTGGCGACCACCGGCAACCCTTCGGGGATCGCCGCAACGGCGAGCGCGATCCCGGTGCGTACCATTTCGGCAAATTCGTGCCCTCGGTAGAGCCCTGCCGCGACGGTGCCTGCGGCCATTACCAGGGTCAGCCAGATCAGCGTGCGCCCAAGCCGCTCGAGCCGCACCTCCAGCGGCGAGGCTTCGGCTGTTGCGCTCTCTGCCAAACGGCTGATCCGCCCCAGTTCGGTGTTCATGCCGGTGCCGACCACGATCGCCTCGCAAGCCCCTTGTGTAATGGACGTGCCCTTGAACACCATTGAAGGACGTTCGTTCGCCGCAAGGTCGCTTGATACCGTATACGACTTTTCGACCGGCGCCGATTCACCGGTCAGAACGGATTCATCGGCTTGCAGGTTGGACGCCGAAACCAGGCGAAGATCAGCCGTGACCACATCGCCGCCCTCAAGGAGCACGACGTCTCCGGGAACCAGGTCGCGCGCGTCGATGGTCTGCTCCTGGCCATCCCGCCGCACCCGTGTCCGGACGTCGGCCATCTTCTGCAGCGCCTCCATCGACCGTGCGGCACGCAGCTCGGTGAAAAAGCCGATCGCCGCGTTCAAAGCCAGGACCGTGCCAATCGCTGCTGCCTCGACATTGTCGCCGACCAGCAGCGAAAAGACGGCCGCGGCCGCCAGCAGCCAGACGATCACGGAACGGAACTGATGCCCCAGAAGGACCAGGGCGCTCACCGGCTTCTGTTCGCGCAATCGGTTGGGCCCGAAGCGCTCGCGGCGGCGTGCGGCTTCGCTCCGCGATAGCCCCGTACCCGGCGTCACGGACAGACGCGCTGCGACCTCTGCCGAGGTCAGGGCGTGGGATTGGTCAAGCTTGGGGTCCTGCATCGCGGCAAGCCTCCGGGACAAGATTGGTTGTCGGGAACGTCCCCTTTGCGGCGGGACAGATCGGAGGCCACAACACTGTCGAATTGCGCGACGAGACGATGGCTATCGCATGATGGACACGCAAATTCACTTCGGCAGCATGAAAAACTCTTCGCGGACGATCCGGTCATCCTCGACCGAGTAGATCGCGATCTCGCGCAAGGTCATCGATTTGCCGGAGGCTTTCTGGGTAACCTGGGCTTCATATTGCACGGCGAAGCGATCGGGCGGATGCACATAGGGGCCGTCGACATCGAGCTTCTGGATGTCATGGGTGGCAACCCAGTCCTCGCGTTTCGCCTTGATCGCATCGCGACCCTTGGCGATGCGGACGTCCCGTCCGGGCGGCACCACCGCTTCGACGGACTCGGCCCTGTCGGCGTAGATTTCCTCTACATGTCCAAGCCCCCGGCGATCTCGCATCGCCTGCACGAACTCCCGTCCTAATTTGACCAATTCTTCCATCTGTCATCCTCCCTGTTGAGGGCGATCATGGACGGGTTCAACCGCGGCGGCATTGACAGGGATCAAGGCAGACCCGTCGTATCTACAAAGGGTCGTCGGACACCAGGCGCATCCCCAGGTGCGCCGGGGGAACGCCGACAGCGCAGCCGCCGCGGGCGGGATCTCTGACGAGGTAGAACATCGCCGCGATGTGTTCGCCGCCGACGAAAAACGCCGGGCAGCGCGTGGGGTCCAGACCTTCAGCCGAACCGGCGTAGCAGTCATGCGTCCATTCCCAGACGCTGCCGTCGAGGTCGGCGATGCCTTCGGGCGAGGCGGCGAAGCTGCCCTGTGGGCGCAAGGCGCGGGGCGCCAGACCCTCCGTCAGGTAGGCGGACGCCCAGGTCAGGGCCGGGTCGGTGAACAGGGGATCGGCCTTGTCCGGCAGCACCGTGCGTGCCATCTGCTGCCATTCCTCGAGCGACGGCAAGCGAAAGGCCTGTCCGGTCGCGGAGTTGATCCAGCGGAGATATTCCTGCGTGTCGGCGTGGCTCAGCCCGGTGGCCGGCGTGATCGCCGGATCGAGGCCCTCGCGCGTGTGGATGGCGAGGCTGCATCCGTCCGCTGCGTGACAGCGGTTCCACTCGGCGACCGTGACCTCGTAGCGCTGGACATGAAGCACCGCGCCCGACGCGAGCAGGACCGGCACCTCGGCCATTTCCGGCAGTGGCACGGGCACGGAAGCGGGGCCGCGCTGTGTCAGCGCAGCCCCGAGGATCAAGGCCGCCGCGACGGCCAGTCCCGACGCCAGGGGTGTGATCCGGAGACGGTCAGGCAGGGTCGCGGCGGTCATCTCTCCCTCCCTGTCAGGTTGCGAAGGGACGCGGGGCCACGACCTGTTCCATCAGGTCGTTGTTCCACTCGCCGTCGACGATGAAGTGCGCGGTGGCCCCCAGCAGCGCCGCTTCGATCAGGTTGTGGTTCACATAGGCGTAAACCCCGGGCTGCTCGAAGGTGTACATCGCCGCCACCGCGCAGCCGCCACGCACGAACCAGGTCTCCACCCCGGTCTGAGGTGTGTCGGTGAAGGAGGTCTCCCAGACGAAGTTGCCATGCCCGCCGATCAGGTGCGGACGGGTGTCGCGGTTGGCCTGGTTGTGGATCATCAGCACCGTCTCGCCGACATTGAAGCGCAGGGCGTTCTCGCCGGTGAGCGCGCCCACCGCGCCGTTGAAGACCGAATGCGTCGGCGTCAGGGTGCGCATCGCGTCGAGGCTGTCGGCATAATCGTCGCCGGCCGACTCGTAGGTCTTGAAGGCGCCGGTTTCGTCCTGCGGCAGATAGTAGTCCTGCTCGCCGATATAGGCGATCTTGTCGTATTTCAGCGGGTTGCCCTGCGCGTCCTTCAGCCCGTCGCGCGGCAGCACCATCACCGCGCCGTTCATGCCGTGGGCCACGTGATAGGGGATCATCGCGCCGCCGGGGGCGCAGTGATAGGTGAAACACCCGGGCTTGGTGGCCTTCCAGCGCAACACCGCTTCTTCCCCGGGATAAACATGGGTCAGCCCCCCACCGCCCAGCGCGCCGGTCGAGGCGTGAAAGTCGATGTTGTGCTCCATCATGCTGTCGGCAGGGTTGCGCAGGGTCAGCTCGACCATGTCGCCTTCGTGGCAGATGATCAGCGGGCCGGGGACGGAACCGTTGTAGGTCAGCGCCCAAACCTCGGCGCCGGTGTCCTCGTCCACCACCATCAGGCGTTCGGTGGTGTCCATCGTGATCTCGATGATCTTGGGACCACCTGTCGCCACCTGCTCGTGTTCGGGGGCAAAGGGCGGCGCGACTAGCTCCTGCTTCACCCTTGTATAGCCCGAGAGATCGGCGGGCTTGGCGGTGCTGTCGGCCGCCGTTGCGCCTGCGGCCTTGTAGAGCCGGGCCGAGGCGGCATCCGCCGCTTTCGGCATCGGCGCGCGGCGGGTGGCCAGCGCGGCACTGCCGGTCATCGCGGCAGCACCGGCCAGAACCGAACCGCGCAACACGTTGCGGCGGCTGGTCTTTGCGAGACCCGGGTTGATGAACTTGGTCATGGCTTGCTCCTTTCGAGCTGGCTGTCGGGCGGCGGGCCAGCGGCCCGGACGCCTCGAATTACAGGTTGCCGACTTGGTCTTCGAAACGGCCCATCGCCTTTTTCGGGATGCGGCCACCGAGGAAGCCGTCGGGCATTTCGACGTCGCCCACGGCAATGGTCATCACCATGCCCATGGCGTAGTGCGGCTTGCACATGACGCCGTAGAGACCCTCGGTCTCGAGCGTGATCTCGATTTCCTCGTTGATCTTGCCGCCAAAGGCCTCAGCCCCGTCGGGCACCATGCCCTTGACCGTCTCGGCGTTGTGGCCCTTGTCGGCGGCGATGAACTTCACCACGTCGCCGGGCTGGGCGCGGACAAAGGCCGGCTCGAAGACCATGCGTTCGCCATCGGCGCCCTTGTTGAGCATCTGAACCTCGATTGTCTCTGCCATGGCGGTACCGGCGAGAAGGGCTGCGAGGGCAAGCCCGGTTGTCAGTCTGCGGATCATCGGATGGGTCCTTTCTGTCCGTTCTGTCTGTCGTCGAGGAAATATTAACCTTTCTCACGCAGCCGTTATTTGCGCTGGCGCAATGTGCGAAAAGAATCCCTCGATTTCGGGATCCGCGGCCGGCGCGCCGGATCTGGCGCGCTGCGAAAAAACCTGCGACACAGACAGAAGATGACAGACACCCTGCGCAAAACCCTGCCGCGGCTGGACGAGAGCCTGCTGGCGCATCTGCCGCCGTTTTCACGGCTCGGGCGGGCAGACATCCGTGCGATCCTCGATCAGGCCAGCGTCAAGCGCTACGACAGCGGCACCGCGATCTTCGACGAAGGCGCCCCGGCCGAGCGGTTCTTCATGCTGCTCGACGGCTATGTCCGGGTGGTGCGAATCACGCCCACTGGCGAACAGGTCACGGCGCTGCACATCCCCGCAGGGCAGCTCTTGGGCATTGCCCGCGCGCTGGGCCGCGAGACCTATCCGGCGACGGCGATCAGCGCGACCGAGTCTCTCGCGCTCAGCTGGCCGATGACGCTCTGGGACCGCTACGCCGCGCAGTACGACGGCTTTGCCACCGAGACCTACAAGACCGTGGGCCAGCGCCTGGGCGAAATGAACACCCGCCTTGTCGAGCTGGCGACCCAGCAGGTCGAACAGCGGGTGGCCAATGCGCTGCTGCGGCTGATCAACCAGACCGGCCGCAAGGTCGAGGGCGGCATCGAGATCGACTTTCCGATCACCCGTCAGGACCTGTCGGAGCTGACCGCCACCACGCTGCACACGGTCAGCCGGTTGTTGAGCGCCTGGGAAAAGCAGGGGCTGGTCGAAAGCCGCCGCAAGCACATCACCGTCTGCGATCCGCATGCGCTGATGGTGCTGGCGCAGGGCTGACCGCGCCCTCCCCCGCCACCGCCGCGCGCAACTCGGCCAGAAACGCCTCTTCCTCCAGCCCGTATTCGGCGCAGGCCTCGATACGGGTGTGGAACGGGGTGATCAGGCAGCCGACACAGAGCATCCGGTGGCGGACAAAGACCGCCACGGTCTCCGGCCAGAGCCGCATCATCTCGGACAGCGGCAGATCGGGGTCGTCGAGGGTCTTTCTTGGCACTGCGCGTTCCTTTCACCGCCCGAGCCTAGGGCGTGAAATCTCCTGAACTTTGCGCTGGCGCAAACTCCGCCGCCGCGCCCCGGGCTAGGACGGGTCATCCCGCATGACAGGAGGCCCGACAATGGCTGAAATTCTGACGAAATCGCGGGCGCGAAACATCTTCTACGGCGGCTCGATCTTTTTCGTCGTGGTGTTCATCGCGCTCACTGTCCACAGCCACCGCTACGTGGTGCAGACCTCCACCGCCGGCATGGAGCTGACCGAGGAGGTGGCGCTGGGCAAGCATGTCTGGGAACGCCATTCCTGCATCAACTGCCACAGCCTGCACGGCGAAGGCGCCTACTTCGCCCCCGAGGTCGGTAACGTGATGACCCGCTGGGGCGTCGCCGACGACCCCGAGGGCGCCTTCGAGACACTGGACGGCTGGATGAACGCCCAGCCCTCGGGCATCGAGGGCCGCCGCCAGATGCCGCTGTTCGAGCTGACCGAGGAAGAGATGCGCGCGCTGGCCGAGTTCCTGCGCTGGGCCGATCAGACCGACACCCAGGGCTGGCCGCCCAATGACGCCGGCTGATCCCGCGCGACAAGGAGAAAACACATGAGATATCAATCGCAACAGGTCGCTCTGGCCTATATCTACTGCGCGCTGGCGCTCTTTGGCGTGCAGGTTCTGGGCGGGCTTCTGGCCGGGTGGGTCTATGTCTCGCCCAACTTCCTGGCCGAGATCCTGCCCTTCAACATCATCCGCATGATCCACACCAACGCGCTGATCGTCTGGCTGCTGCTGGGCTTTTTCGGGGCAGCCTATTTCCTGATCCCCGAGGAATCCGAGCGCGAGATCTACTCGGTCAAGCTGGCCTATTTGCAGCTGGTCATCCTGATGGTCGGCACGCTGGGCGCGGTCGGCTCCTACCTTGTCGGCATCCACGGCGGGCGCGAATTCCTCGAGCAGCCGCTCTGGGTCAAGTTCGGCATCCTCGTGGCGGCGCTGATCTTTCTGTTCAACATCTCGATGACGGTGCTGGCGGGCAAGAAGACGGCGATCACCAACGTGCTGCTGCTGGGCCTGTGGCTCCTGTCGCTGCTGTGGGTCTTTGCCTTCATCAACCCCGACAACCTGTCGCTCGACAAGATGTACTGGTGGTTCGTCGTGCACCTCTGGGTCGAGGCGACCTGGGAGCTGGTGATGGCGTCGATCCTGGCTTTCATCCTGCTCAAGCTGACCGGCGTCGATCGCGAGGTGGTGGAGAAATGGCTCTATGTCATCGTCGCCACGGCGCTGTTCTCGGGCATCCTCGGCACCGGGCACCACTTCTACTGGATCGGCCTGCCGGGGTACTGGCAGTGGATCGGTTCGATCTTCTCGACCTTCGAGGTGGTCCCCTTCTTCCTGATGATGTCCTTTGCCTTCGTCATGGTCTGGAAGGGCCGCAAGAACCACCCCAACAAGGCCGCGCTGCTGTGGTCACTGGGATCGTCAACCGTGGCGTTCTTCGGCGCCGGCGTCTGGGGGTTCCTGCACACGCTGCACGGGGTCAACTTCTACAGCCACGGCACGCAGATCACTGCGGCCCACGGGCACCTCGCCTTCTACGGTGCCTATGTCGCCCTCAACCTCGCCTTCTTCAGCTATGCGATGCCGCTGCTGCGGGGCCGCGATCCCTATAACCAGGTGCTGAACATGGGCAGCTTCTGGCTGATGACCGGCGGCATGGCCTTCATGACCTTCGTGCTGACCTTTGCCGGCACCATCCAGACCCACATGCAGCGGGTGGTCGGCGACTATTACATGGAAGTGCAGGACAGCCTGGCGATCTTCTACCTGATGCGCTTCGGCGCCGGGGCCTCGGTGGTGCTGGGCGCGTTGCTCTTCATCTATGCCCTGCTCGTGGTGCGCAAACGCGAGGTCATCGAACCCGGCCCCGCCACCCCCGTTCCGGGAGAATGACGATGAACATGCTCAAGACACTCCAACTGCCCTTCTACACCGCGACCGGACAGGAATGCGCCCTGTTCGAGACCGCTCATGATCACGGCCTGCCCCTTCTTCTGAAGGGGCCGACCGGCTGCGGCAAGACCCGCTTCGTCGAACACATGGCGGCGCGGCTGGGCAAGCCGCTTTATACCGTCGCCTGCCACGACGACCTCTCGGCCGCCGACCTGATCGGGCGCTACCTGCTCAAGGGGGGCGAGACGGTCTGGGTTGACGGCCCGCTGACGCGCGCGGTGCGCGAGGGCGGCATCTGCTATCTCGACGAGGTGGTCGAGGCGCGCAAGGATGTCACCGTGGTACTGCACCCGCTGACCGACACCCGCCGCACCCTGATGATCGACCGCACCGGCGAGGAACTGATGGCGCCGGCGGGCTTCATGCTGGTCGCATCCTACAACCCCGGCTACCAGAACGTGTTGAAACGGCTGAAGCCCTCGACCCGCCAGCGCTTCCTGTCGATCGCCTTCGATTTCCCGGACGAGACGACCGAAGTGGCCGTGGTGGCGCAGGAAAGCGGTCTCGCGCCCGAGCGCGTGGTGCCGCTGGTGCGGCTGGCGGCGCGCATTCGGTCGCTGTCTGGCATGGACCTCGAGGAAGGCGTCTCGACCCGCCTGCTGATCTATGCCGCGACGCTGATGGCCGGCGGCATGGGCGTCGATCAGGCGCTTGAGGCCGCGATCATCCAGCCGCTCAGTGATGAGCCCGACGTGGGCCAGGCGCTGCGCGACCTGATCGCCACGATCTACGGGTGACACCATGCATCTGCTCGACCTCATGGAACCGGAAGAGACCGTCGGCAACCTCTGGCATGATATGGCCAGCCGGATTGCCGCCGAGGGCGGATACCCCGAGGCCGCGGTGACGCTGGCCTCGGTCCGCCCGAGCCTCGCGGTACTGTTCCGCGCCTTGGGCGGAGGGGCCGGCGTGGAATTGGGCGAAGCGCCCGCCACGCCGGTGCGCCACCGCCGGACATTGCGCCGCCGCATCGGCGCCGACCGAGAGCTGGAGTTCGTGGCAAGGTTCGATGGCGAACGGCTGGCCTTGCCGCCGGTGATCGCCTGCTTTCCCGAGCGCGACCTGAACAGGGCGGCGTTTTTCTGGCTGACCGCGCTGGCCGCCGTGACCGAGGTCGCAGCGCTCGACCTGCCGGCCGACGGCATGGCCGCCGACTGCGCGCAGATCGGCGCCAATGCCCATGCCGCCTACCGGGCCTATGCGCTCTGCCCCGGGTTGCGCGCCGCGTTCGACCTGATGGCGCACAATTGCGCCGAGACCCGCCCCGACACCCACCTGCCGGCCTCGGAGGCAGTGATCGAACAGGCGATCCGAGATCAGCTTTGTGGACGGGCCCGGGCCCGCCTGACCGCTGACAGCGCACGCGGCCACCTGCCTTTTGCCCCCGTGCCGATCTGGCTGCGGCTCGCAAAGCCCGGCTCCGGCACCGCCGCCAGCGAAGAGGCCACGGATGCCGCCGCCCCGCCCCCCGGCGCTGCGATGACCAACCGCAAGCTCGGCGAGCGCAAGGATCAGGACCAGGCCCGCCGCAAGGACAGTTTCATCGTGCACCGGTTTGAATCGATCCTGTCCTGGGCGCAGTCGATGAACATCAACCGCAGCGTCGACGATGACGACGACGAGAACGCCCAGAAGGCCGCCGACGATCAGGACCGCATCACGCTGACCAAACACGACCGCAAGACCGCGACCCGCCTGCGCATGCACCTCGACCTGTCGCCTTCCGACGCCGAGCACGAGGCGCTGGCGGGCACACATACCTACCCCGAGTGGAACCACCGCAGCCGCAGCTACATGGAGGGTCACTGCCGCGTTCTCGACGCCCCGGCCCGGCCCGACAGCGATCACCCCTACCGCCCCGATGCGCGCCGCATCCGCGAGGTCCGCCGCCAGTTCGAGGCATTGCGCCCGCGTCGCATCCTGCAACCACGGCAGGTGGACGGTGCCGAGCTGGACCTCGACGCGCTGCTCACAGCGCGCGCCGATCTGGCCGCGATGGGGCGCGGATCGGACCGGATCTGGCAAAGCGCGCGCCAGACCGAGCGCGACCTCTCGGTGGCCTTCCTCGTCGACACCTCGCGCTCGACCGAGGCCGCCATCGGCGACACCTCGGTGATCGAGGTGGCGCGCGAGGCCACGGCGGCGCTGGCCGAAGGCATCGAGGCCGCCGGCGACCGGCTGGCCATCTGGGGCTTTTCCTCGCTGCGCCGCGACCGGGTGTTCCTGACCCGCTGCAAGGAGTTCGACACCAAGATGAGCCCAGCGATCACCGCCAATATCGGCGCGCTGGCCCCCGGCCATTACACCCGCCTCGGCGCCGCGATCCGCCACGTCTCGGCCCAGCTGGCGCTGCAGCCCTCGGCGCGCAAGCTGTTGATCGTGCTGACCGATGGCAAGCCCAATGACCTCGACCACTACGAGGGCCAGCACGGTATCGAAGACAGCCACATGGCGGTGCGCGAGGCCCGGCGCAACGGCCAGAGCCTGCACGGCATCGTCATCGACGAGGACGGTCAGGACTGGTTCGCCCGCATCTTCGGCCGCGGCGGCTTCACGCTTCTGCCGCACCCCGAGCGCCTGACCCGCGCCCTTCCCGACATCTACCGCAGCCTGACACAGGAGAGCTGACATGCGCCTCATCCCGATGCTGATCGCCCTTTCCGCCGCGCCCGCCTGGGCCGCGCCCTTCGACCGGCCCATCCCGCAGGCGCAATCGGCCACGGCAGAGCTCTGGTTCGCTTTGGGCAGTGTTGCCCTGATCGCGGCGCTGGCCTTTGTGCAATGGCTGGTCTCGCGCCGATGACACTGCGTGCAGGCTGGTCGGTGACGCGGATCGCGCTGGTGCTCTACCCCTTCGGCGCAGGGGCCGCGGCGGTCAACGTCTTCTTCGCCGCGCTGATCTTCAGCTGGATCGGCGGGCCTGTGCTGTCGACCGGCTGGTCGATCCTGCTCGGCGGCCTCATCGGCGCGCCGGCAACATGGTTCTTTGCCCGTCACATCCGGCACCTGATGGACGTGGCCGACACCGGAGACCCGGCAAACAGGAGGCAGGAATGACCCAGACATCGGCGCAGCAGATGCGCGCCTGGCAGGGCGCGGCGCTGTTCAGCTTCGGATTTCGCCCGTTCTTCCTGTTCGGCACGCTCTGGGCGGGGTTTGCCATGGGGCTCTGGATCGCGGTCATCACCGGCGGGCACGTCTTGCCGACGCGGTTCGATCCGGTGGCCTGGCACGCGCATGAATTCCTCTTCGGCTATCTCGGCGCGGTTCTGGCCGGGTTCCTCCTGACCGCCATGCCGAACTGGACCGGGCGCCTGCCGCTGGTGGGCCGGCCCCTGATGGCGCTCTTCGGGCTCTGGGCACTCGGGCGTATCGCGGTGCTGTTCTCGGCGCATCTGCCGCAGGGGGTGGCCGTGACGCTCGACCTGGCCTTTCCGGTGGTCCTCGGCGCGGTGATCCTGCGCGAGATCATGGCCGGCAAGAACTGGCGCAACCTCCTGGTGCTGGGCCTTCTGGCCCTATTCACGCTGGCGAATGCCCTGTTCCATCTCGAGGCCGCTAGAGGCGGCGCCCCCGCGCAGGGCCTCGGGCTGCGCCTAGGCCTGGCCACCGCGGTGATGATGATCGCGGTGATCGGCGGGCGGATCATCCCGTCCTTCACGCGCAACTGGCTGGCGCGCGAGGGGCACCCCGCGCGCCCGGCGCCGCCGATGCAAAAGTTCGACAAGCTGGTCCTTCTGGCCAGCCTCGCCGGGCTTCTGTGCTGGGCGCTCTGGCCGGCCTCGCCCCTCTCGGGCCTTGCGCTGCTGGGGCTGGGCCTCCTGCACCTGACACGTCTGGCCCGCTGGCAGGGTCACAGGACCCTGCGCGAGCCTCTGGTCTGGGTGCTGCACGCCGGCTATGCGATGGTGCCCGTCGGAGCGCTCGCGCTTGGTGCGGCGATCCTGACCGGGGGAGCCTGGGCCGCAGCCGCGCAACACATCTGGATGGCCGGAGCGATCGGCGGCATGACCCTGGCCGTGATGACCCGGGCAACCCTCGGCCATACCGGCCAGCCTCTGACCGCAGGGCCCGCGACCGTCGTCCTCTACCTCGCGCTCTTCGGATCGGTCGCGGCGCGCCTTGGTGCCGGGATCACGCCCTGGCTCACCTCCCTGTCAGCCCTCCTGTGGCTGGCCGCATTCCTCGGCTATGCTCTGACTTACGGGCCGCTGCTGGCCTTCGCCAGAAAGGAGCACTGAGACATGGGTTGGACAGGTTTCACCGCGATCTTTGCGGCCTTCTTCCTGACCCACTCGCTGCCTCTGCGGCCCGCCGTCAAGTCCGGCCTCGTCCGCCGCCTCGGCCCGCGCCGCTTCACCCTGGCCTATTCCGCTGTGTCGCTGATGATGCTGGCGCTGCTGATCTGGGCGGCGGGCGAGGCCCCATACGTCGAGCTCTGGCCGCAGATGGACTGGCACCGGCACACCGTGCATCGCGGCATGCTGGCCGTCTGCCTGATGCTGGCCCTGTCGCTCGGACGGCCTAACCCATTCTCCTTCGGCGGGATGCACAACGACCGTTTCTACCCCGCCCGGCCGGGGCTCGTCCGCTGGATACGGCACCCGGTTCTGGTTGCCCTGGCGCTCTGGGCCGGGCTTCACCTGCTGGTCAATGGCGATCTCGCCCATGTCATCCTGTTCGGCGTTCTGGGCAGCTTTGCCGTTGCCGGCCAGGGGTTGGTCAACCGGCGCAAGCGGCGCGAGATGGGGACCTCCGCCTGGCAGGCTCTTCGGGCCACCGTCCGCGAGGCGCCTCCCCTGCACCCTCCGGTGTCCTGGACCGGGCTGCTCCTGCGCCTTGCCGCCGGCATAGCAGCCTTTGTCGCGCTCCTGGCTGCGCATCCTTTTGTGATCGGGGTGTCCGCACTTTGAAACTTGGAGTTTCCGGGGGATCATGAGGCCTAGAGATCGCGAGCCGAGGGGACCCTGGTCCGCCCCGGTGACAGCCCTCCCCCGGCACGTCCTTGTCCCGCGTCAGCCCTTGCCGCGCGTCTTGGTTGCGCCTTCCTTGGCGTTCTTCTCAAGGAACTCGATGATCTTGCCGGCCACGTCCAGCTCGGTGGCCTTTTCGATGCCTTCAAGCCCGGGCGAGGAGTTCACCTCCATCACGACCGGGCCATGATTGGCGCGCAGCATGTCGACGCCGCAGACGTTGAGCCCCATGGTCTTGGCGGCTCGGACCGCCGTGGAGCGCTCTTCCGGCGAGAGTTTGACTACCTCGGCGCTCCCGCCGCGATGCAGGTTGGATCGGAACTCGCCTTCCGCGCCAGAGCGTTTCATCGCCGCGATCACCCGACCGCCAACCACAAAGGCCCGGATGTCGGTGCCCCCGGCTTCCTTGATGAATTCCTGGATCAGGATGTTGATATTGGCGCCGCGGAACGCCTCGATGACCGACTGGGCAGAGCGGTCCGTATCGGCGAGAACCACGCCGATGCCCTGGGTGCCCTCAAGCAGCTTGATCACCGTCGGGGCGCCGCCTGCCAGTTTCAGCACTTCCTCGGTCTGCTTGGGATCATGCGCAAAGGTCGTGACCGGCAGCCCGATGCCGTCGCGCGCCAGCAGTTGCATCGACCGCAGCTTGTCGCGCGACCGACCGATCGCCACGCTTTCATTGAGCGGATAGACCCCCTGCATCTCGAACTGGCGCAGAACGGCCATGCCGTAGAACGTGGCCGAGGCCCCGATCCGCGGAATGACGGCGTCATATCGCGGCAGCTTGTCGCCGTTGTAATAGACCTCCGGTCGCCGCGACGCGATGTTCATGTAGCACCGCAGCGTCTTGATCATCTCGAAGTCATGCCCCCGCTTCAGAGCAGCCTCCTTCAGGCGCTTGTGCGAATAAAGCGTGTGGTTCTGGGCCAGCATTGCGATCTTCATGTCTCTTCCTTTCGTGGACTAGGGACGTTCCGTGGCGCAGGTTCAGGAGGGCCGTCGCCCGAAGGTCGGGCACGTCTGCCGCATCCGGCGATGGGAACGGGTCTGTTCAGAATGGGCCTGGAGTGAATAGACGAGGCCCTGTCAGTGTCGGCCAGGAAGCCGGGTGACGCGGTGATCCGCGCTGCGCTTGTGCCGATCGGGTCAGTGGCGGAGCCATTGGGAAGGTCTGCGCCCCCTCGCCTCGAAGAGTGCACTGCACGCGGGATCGTTCAGCAGGCGCACGGCCCAAACAAATTTTGCTTGATGCAAAGGCCCCGGACCCGGCGGAGTGTGGCGGCGCGGCCAATGTCTGTTGAGAACCCCGGGTCCGAACAACCATAAGGTCAACATCGTGGCCAGCGACAATCCTGATCGCATGAGTACGGGCTCCACCGCTGATGACGTTGGGGCGCAGATCAGGTAATGATCTCCTGAGGTTCTCCATGGCCGCAAGGGTACCGGCGGATCGTATGTGAGGATAACGAATAATATTTACCGATAAGGTGATTTATTCTCACCTTATGCAAACCGATCTATCTGAGCGTGGAAGGGTTTGTTTCGCGCCGGGGCATGCCGTGAGAGGCACCCTGAAGTCGCCGCCGGAGAAGGAGTGTGAATGTCACTGACCCGGAAAATAGCGCTCATCGTCCTGTCCCTGATGAGCCTCGCTGCCGGGATCGCCAAGATCCTGCAGACGGAACAAGAGGTGCAGTTCTTCGCCGAAGCCGGGCTTGGCGTCATGCCACTCATGGGCTTGGGGCTCATCCAAGTTGCCGGCGGCTTGCTCTCCTGGATCCGGCGGTTCCGGCTGCCGGGACTGCTGCTCATCGCCCTTGGATTTTTCCTGTCGGTGGTGATCATCGCGGTGACTGGGGAGTTCGTTTTCGCTGCGCTCTCCATGCTGCCGGTGCTCGCTAGCCTGTGGTTGAGTCGGCTGGAAAGAAGTGACGTCGTAGGGGCGTAGTGGGAACTGAAGGGCCGCCGTCAAGGCCTGCCCTCAAGGTCGTTGCCACTTAGGCAACGCGGCTTGAGACCCGGCTTGACTTGCAGGACATGGGCGGCGGACCAGACCAGCAGACCTTGGAAGCAGACGCTTTCCGGTCAAAAATGCAGAGCCTTTGCGTCCTCGCATCGGGCTGGATGTCCAGGTGGCCTAGGCCGCTGGGCGACAGATAGCAGACCTCCTTCACCTTGGGTCACCTGCTCTCATCATGTCGCCATCAGGAACCCCATCAGCCTTCGCAACGTTCGTTTAGACCAACAGCGAAGGAGACAGGTGGTGAAATATCTCGGCCCGGGACTGCTTACTCTGGCCACTCTTGCCCTCGCCGTTGCCACCTTCGGAGCGCTCTTCGAGACAAATTCCTGGTGGCTGAGGATGACCGACTTCCCCCGGCTGCAATACCTGATCGGCCTTGCATTCGTCCTCATCGTCATCGCGCTGGCCCGGTCGGCAAACACCAGGCTGCGCGTGACGTTGGCCGTGATCGCCGTCGCGGCGCTGGGCTACAATACGATGAAACTGCTCCCTTACCTGCCGGAGAGTGATCGCGCGGACAGCGAGCAGGCCTGCAACGGCGCGCGGTCCTTCTCGGTCATGGTGGCCAACGTCAAGATGGGCAATCGCAGCGCCGAGGTGCTGATCGAGCTGGTCCGAAGCCGCAGCCCCGATCTGTTCTTGGCACTGGAGACCGACGAATGGGGGGACGCCGAACTGGCCACCCTCGATCGCGAGATGCCGCACAAGGTCCAGCGTATCACCGGCGGCTATTTCGGCATGCATCTGTTCTCGCGGCTGGTGCTCAGCGAAACCAAGACCATCTTTCCGGTCGAACAAGACGCGCCGGCGATCCTGACCAAGGTCGCGCTTCGGTCAGGCCAAGAGGTCTTCTTCGTCGGGCTCCACCCCAGGCCGCCACATCCGGGGCAATCCTCGATCGGCCGGGATGCACAGCTGCTCTGGGCTGCGTTTCAGGCGCGGGACGCCAAGGCGCCGGCCCTGATTGCCGGTGACCTGAACGCCGTTCCCTGGGAGCAGACCGTCGAGAGGATGCAGCGCGTCGGCGGTCTCATCGATCCGAGAGAGCGTCATGGCTACCAGGCGACTTATGATGCGCAATCCTGGTGGATGTCCTGGCCGCTTGACCACTTGCTCCACCAGGAAGGTCTGACGGTGAGTTCTTTCGACGTGCTGCCCGGTGTCGGCTCTGATCACCATCCGATCGAGGTTACGCTTTGCCACGGGCCGAGCGGCGTGCCAGCGCCGCAGATACAGGACGGCGATGTTGAACGCGCCGAGAGGGATATCGACCTCGCCTTGCGGTCGGCGGGTGAACGGCAGTGATCGGGCGGGAGCCCCGCAGCGGGCGGCGACCAAGTGGATTTCGGAACCGAGCGCGCCGGGCGGCGTTTTGCTCTCATGACCTCTGCCACCAAGTTGTCCACCCGGCGATTGGCCGTGATCCAATGGGTCCGCTCCCATGTCGAAGTGACGACACTCCTTCTGCTGGGCGTGATCATTGCGGCGATCTGGGCGCTGGCCGAACTGGTCGACGAAGTCTTCGAAGGCGCCACCCTGGACCTTGACCGAGACATCCTTCTTCTGCTGCGCACGCCCGGCGACCTGTCGGACCCGATCGGCCCTTGGTGGCTCGAGGAAATAGGGCGCGACCTGACGGCTCTGGGCGGAGTTGCGGTCCTGACGCTCACGACGCTGGTTGTCTCGCTGTTCTTTCTGCTGCGGCACCGATGGACCTCGATGCTCTACATCCTTGTTACGGTCGGCGGCGGCATCGCCATCAGCGGCGTCGCCAAGGAGTATTTCGACCGCCCCCGGCCAGACATCGTTCCGCACGGATCGCTGGTCCATACCGCGAGCTTTCCCTCAGGCCATTCGATGATGGCCGCCGTCGCCTATCTCTCGCTGGGGGTCCTGATCGCACGCCTCCAGCCCCGGCCCATCCTAAAGGTCTACATCCTGTCCGTGGCCGTTCTGCTGACGTTGCTGGTAGGGGTAAGCCGCGTCTACATGGGCGTGCATGGGCCAACAGATGTGGCGGCCGGCTGGCTCGCCGGAGGCGCCTGGGCAATTGTCTGCCTCACGGTGGCCCGTGGACTGGCCCGGCGGGGCCATATGGAAGAGGACGCGCAGGACGAAGCGTCTTGGCTTGGAGACTTTCGGAAATTTCGCGGCCATCTGCAGCCGGGCTCCCAATCCCCAAGCAATGCCGATGATCCCCAATTGACTTGGCCAACCGATCTCGCCTACCAAGGTGCGTTTGCCTGCGCTGCATTCTGCGGTGCTCCCCTGGTAAATCAACCATGCTCTTCGAACTCGGCCCACTTGCGCCATACGGAGCCCTCCTTCTCATTATAGCGATATTCGCGCTGTTCCTCAGCGAACGCCTCCCGGCAGAGGTGGTGGCGCTCACCGGGGTGGCGGTTGCGCTGCTGCTGGGGCTGGCGGCGGTCGACGACGTCCTGAAGGCGCTGAGCAACCCCGCCCCGGCGACCATCGGCGCCATGTTCGTGATCAGCGCGGCGCTGGTGCGGACCGGCGTGGTCGACACCATCGCCGAACGCCTCAGCCAGCAGGTCTCTCGCCGCCCGGTGCTGACGCTGCTGGGCTTCTTCGCGCTCGCCGGCGTGGCCTCGGCCTTCATGAACAACACGCCGGTGGTGATGGTGCTGATCCCGGTGGTTTTCGGCCTGTCGCGCGAGCTGGGCACCAGCGCTTCGCGCCTGCTGATCCCGCTGAGCTATGTGGTGATCCTCGGCGGCACCTGCACACTGATCGGCACCTCGACCAACCTGCTGGTCGACGGCGTGGCGCGAGAACTCGGGATGGTGCCCTTCACCCTGTTCGAGATCGCGCCGCTGGGCATCGTGCTGGCCTTGGTCGGTGGGGCGTTTCTGGCCGTGGCGGCGCCCCGCCTGCTTCCCGGCCAGAGGGCGCTGAGCGACCTGACCGCTCTGGGCGAACGGAAGTCCTGGACAGTCGAGCTCTTCGTTCCTGAAGGCTCTGACCTGATCGGCAAGGACATCGGCGACCTGCCCGAGTTTCGTCGCCGCGACACGCGGGTCATCGACCTGATCCGAGGCGACGTCTCGCTGCGCCACGCGCTGGCCGGGATGACGCTGGCCACCGGGGACCGCATCGTTCTGCGCACCTCGGATACCGAGATCATGGGCTTTCGCGAAAGCGACCCAAGGGTCCGGATCGCCGGGGCGGAGCTGGCCTCTACCCGTCAGCATCGCGTCATCGAGGCGATTGCCAAGACCGACATGGGCCCGGTGGCGCAGCTTGGCTGGCGTCGGCGCTACGGCGTCTATCCGATTGCCCTGCATCGGAGGGGTGAGGCCGTCGACATGGGCCGGGAGGCGCTGCACCTGCGCCCCGGTGACACTGTCCTGCTTGACGGACCCGTCGAGGACATCGCGCGGCTCGCCCGCGAGGAAGACCTGATCCCGCTGGCGCCGATCGCCGCACGCGCCTTTCTGCGGCACAAGGCGCCTCTCGCCCTCGCCATCCTCGCGGCCGTGGTGCTGGGGGCGGCGCTTGACCTCGCGCCGATCCTGCCGCTGGCGATCATCGGCGCGGCGCTGGTTCTGGTGACGGGCTGCGTCGGCCCGGACGAAGGGCTCGGGGCCATCGACGGCAAGCTCCTGCTGCTGATCGTCGCGATGCTGGTGCTGGGCACATCGCTGGACAAGACCGGTGCCATGGCAATGATCGTGAACGGCCTTTCCGGGCCGCTTGCGGCGATGGGGCCGTTGCTGGCGCTTGCGGTCATCTATGCGATCACCTCGATCCTGACAGAGGTGGTCACCAACAACGCCGTCGCAGTCATCATGACACCGATTGCGGCAGGGATCGCCGCGCAATTGGGGCTCGACCCCCGGGCCTTTGTCGTCGCGGTGATGTTCGCGGCCAGCGCCAGCTTTGCGACGCCGATCGGTTATCAGACCAACACCATGGTCTACAGCGCCGGCGGCTACCGGTTTTCGGATTTCCTTCGGATCGGCCTGCCGATGAACATCGTGGCAGGCTTGGTCACCGTGCTGCTGGCGCCGGTGATCTGGCCGCTGACCCCGTGATGCGCGCTTGACCGTGAAACCCCGCCCGCTGGCGCGCTGGCACAAGGCCTTCGGCCTTGTCGCCGGGCTGACCCTTGTCAGCCGCATCCTCGGCTTCGGCCGCGACGTGCTGCTCGCGGCCATCCTCGGCACCGGACCGGTCGCGGTCGCCCTGATGCTGGCGCTGAGGCTGACCAGCCAGCTCAGAGGCATCCTCGCCGAGGGCGCCTTCACCGCCGCCTTCCAGCCGATCGACGCCGGGTTCCCGGCACGCAGCCCCGAGGCCGAGCGGTTCCGCGCCGAGGTTCTGGGCTGGCTGATCCTGGTGAACCTGCTGCTGCTGGCCGGCGTTCTGGTGGCACCGGGCGCCGTCCTGCTGGTCTTTGCCCCCGGCTATTCCCCCGAAGACGCCGTCTATCCGATCGCCCGGGACCTCCTGCGCATCACCTTTCCCTACCTGCTGTGCATTTCGGTCATGGCCTTCTTTGCCGCGCAGCTCAGCGGACAAGGGCGGTTTGCGGCCTTTGCGCTGGGGCCGAGCCTGCTGAACCTCTGCATCATCCTGGGCCTCTTGCTGGAAGAGAGGTTGGCGCTTTCGGGCCATGCGACCGCCTGGGCGGTCTTTGCTGGCGGCGTGCTGCAGGTCGGGCTGATCCTGCGCGCCAGCGCCTTTGCGGGGATCGGAGTGACATGGCCGGCGCTGGGTCTCGGCGCGGCGACGCGGCGTTTCTTCCGCAACCTCCTGCCGGCGGTGCTGAGCTCTGGCGCGCTGCAGGTCGCGGTCATGCTGGACACGATCCTCGCCTCGATGCTGGCCGAGCGGACCCTGGCGCATCTCTAATTCGCGGATCGGCTCTATCAGTTGCCCATCGGGCTGATCTCGGTGGCTTTGGGCACGGTGCTGCTGCCGGAGCTTGCCAAGCGTCGGGCGGTCGGTGCCTCGCCCGGCCGCAATCCCCTGTCGCAGGCGCTGCTGATCTGCGCGCTGGTCGGAGTGCCTTTGTCCCTTGGCCTTTATGCCTTTGGCGAGCCACTCCTGCGCCTGCTGTTCGAACGCGGTACTTTCACCGCCGCCGACACGCGCGCCACGGCCGCCATCCTCAACGGATACGTCCTCGGGCTGGTCCCGGCCCTGATGGTCCGACCGCTCGTGGTGGGCTTTCAGGCGCGGCAGGACACCACCACGCCGTTTCGACTGCTGCTGATCTCGCTCGCCGTTAACATCGCCTGCAAGGTCCTGCTGATCGGTGATCTCGGCCCCGTGGCCCTGAGCCTCGGCACCTCGGCCGGGATGGCGGTCTATGCGATCCTGCTCGCGGTCATGGGGTTGCGGAGATCTTTCGAACGGTGAGACCAAGGCCGAGGGCCAGGCCAGCCACATCGGTTCGTTGTAGACCTCTGAGCAGACATGAACTTCCTCATAGCCTCGCCGCTTCCGGCAGCGCCCAATGAGGAGGTTTCGCGCCAGGACACTGCCGGCACCTGGATGCATCCCCCTCCCTTACACGCCCCTTTCTAGGACTTCGCAAGGCTCCGATGTGCACGTGGGCCTGTACCGGGAGATCGAGGCTTTCCTGTTTCGGGAACGGACAAGATCTCAGGCCGGGCGAGCCAAATCCAATACTGCGGTCTCGTGTGCGGTGAGGACGAGGTCGACTTCCACCACGCCACAATCTCAGAGCCACACCACCTTGCGAAGGTGCCCGTATGCAAAGCAACGTCAGGCCTGACAACGTGAAGGCCTCGTACCAATTCACGGTTGCTCGGCAAGGAACGCACCGCCCGGTATAGGCAAACGGCGCCTTTAGACCGTCCGGCGCCGCTTGAACAACTCCCCGAGATCCTCCGAAGTGTCCTCCACCCCCGCCATGCGCAGCATGTGCCAGGCCAGCGCCGTATTGCTCGAAATCACCGGAACGCCGATCCTGGCTTCGGCCTCGGGGATGATATCGAGGCAGCGCAGGTTGGTGCAGGAGACGAAGACCGCGTCGCAGGGTGCCTGGGCCGCGACGGTCTCGATGGCCTGAAGGATCGAGTCGGCGGTGATCCGGGCGACGACGCGGTCGTTGCCCTCCTCGAAGGATCCGAAGCCCGCGATCTCGAAGCCGGCCACTTCGAGCTTCTGGCGCATTCTGGCCGAGACCTCGGCGATGTAGGGCGTCACGAAGCCAAGCCGCCGCACCCCCAGCGCGCGGCAGGCTGCGATGATGGCGGCCAGTGGGTCGGTGACCTTGGCGCCGGGGCAAGCGGTGCGCACGGCCGCGGCAACGTTGTCAGAGCCGATCACGGTCGAGGCCGAGGTGCAGCCGAAACCGATGGCGTCGAACTGCAGCGACGGCGGCAGAAGGCGGGCCGAGGCCGGCAGGTCCTGCTCCATCAGCATCAGCGTGTCAGGCCGGATCTCCGGCGCCATGGCGATCCGGGTGTGATAGAGCGCCACGCCCTGACGGGCCATGATCCGGGCGAATTCCGGCTCCATGGTCTCGTCGGTTTCAAGCACGATCACGCCGAGGTTCGCGCGCGTTCCGATGCCGCGGTCGGTCTGGAAGTCGAGTTTCATGGCGGGTCCTCAGATGATGGGAAGCTCGGGCGCGGCGCGCTCGGTCAGCAATTGCGCGCCCTGGCGGCGCACCACGATGTTTTCCTCGTGCACCATGATCCGGCCGGCGCCATAGCTCAGCGAGGGCTCGAGCGTCAGCACCATGTTCTCGGTCAGCTCGGTGGTGTCCCAGGCGGCGTGCGACGGCCATTCGGTCAGTTGCATGCCCAGCCCGTGACCGAGCCGTCCGACGTCGCCGCCCTGGTCGTCCAGCTCGGCAATCACATCCTGCATGGCGCGAAAGAGATCGCGGCAGGTGGCGCCCGGTTGCGCGGCGGCGATCCCGGCCTCGGTCGCGCGCCAGAGCACGTCATAGGCGCGGCGTGAGGCGTCGTCGGCGGCACCGATGGCAAAGTTGCGGTCGAAATCGCAGAAATAGCCGTCCCAGGTGGCGCCGGTGTCGAGCATCAGGATATCGCCCTGCGCAAGAGGCCGGCGCGACGGCGGCGAGATCACGTCACTGTAGCCGCCGGTGTCAGCCCCGCCGACGAGATAGGGTACGTCGTCCGCCCCCTGCGCCAGCGCTTCGCGGCGGAAGGCGCGGAACAGGTCTTCCATTGGAAGGCCGGCCTGAGCGATGTCGGGCACCTGCGCAAAGGTACGCGAGCCGATAGCGCAGATATGGGCGATCTTCTCGATCTCGGCCTCGGATTTCACCATCCGCAAGTCACGGATAATGCCGGTGGCATCGGCAATGCGCAGACCGGGCAGACCTGAGAGCAGCCGTTCGTAGTCATTCAACGGCATTCTCAGGTGGGTCTCGTGGCCTTTCATCAGGCCGATGGTCTCGCCGCTCTGCGCGTGATCCGAGAGCAGATCGGTCAGAAGGCTGATGCCGTCATCCTCCGGCGCCGGCGCGCTCCAGGTACGGATATCCTCGATCCAGGTGCGGCGCATCAGGTCGGCGCCGATCTCGGGGATGATCGCGATCGGCTTGCCGCTGCTCGGGACAAACAGGAACCAGGGCCGCGTCGGGCTTTGCCAGAACAGGGTGTGATAGCCGCTGAAGTAGCGCACTTCCGGCTCGGTGGTCAGCAGCAGGCCGGCGAGGCCAGTCTCGGCCATTCTGGTTTGCGCTCGGGCGGTCCGGGCGGCGAATTCGTCTTCGCGGAACCCGCGGTCAGGGGCAGTCATCAGAGGGTGTCCTTTCGCACGGGCAGTCGGTCCTTGACCAGCTGCACCCAGAAATTCGCGCCGATCGGCAGCAGGGCGTCGTTGAAATCATAGTCGGACGCATGCAGCGGGCGGCCACAAGCCCCGGCCTCGCCGTTGCCCAGCAGCAGAAAGCAGCCCGGAACCGCGGCAGAGAATTGCGCGAAATCCTCGGAAAAGCTCATCGGCGCGCGGTCGCGGATCAGCGGGCAGCCGGCGGCCTCGGCGGCGCGGTAGACCGCTTCGACGGGCGTGGCGGCGTTGATCGTCTCGACGAACTGCGTGTCGAAGGTGACCTCTGCGGTGATCCCGTGCGCCGCGGCGACGCCTTGGGTGATCTGGCGCATGAAGCTTTCGATGGCGATGCGATCCTCGAGCGAACGGGCGCGAAAATCGCCCTTGAGCGTGGCATGGCCCGGCAGCACGTTGCGCTGGCCATCGGTCAGGAATTCGGTCACCGACACCACGGCCCCCGAAGCTGGCGCCAGCTTGCGCGCGACAACGGTCTGCAGGGCAAGCACGATCTCGGCGCCGACGGTCAGCGCATCGACACCGACCTGTGGCATGGAGGCGTGGCCGCCACGACCCTTGACCGCGATCTCGAACAAGGTCTCGCTGTTGCAGATGATGCCGGCCCGCGTCGACACCTGCCCCACCGGCGCGCCCGGCAGATTGTGGATGGCAAAGATCTCGTCGATCGGAAACCGCTCCAACGCGCCTTCATCGATCATCGCGCGCGCGCCAAGCCCGTGCTCTTCGTTGGGCTGGAACAGAAAGACCACGGTGCCGTCGAACGCCGGGTCCCGCGCCAGCTGCTCTGCCGCGCCCAGCAGCATGGTGGTGTGGCCGTCGTGGCCGCAGGCATGCATGGCACCGGGCGCGGTGGACACATGGTCATGCGTCGAGGTCTCGGTGATCGGCAGCGCGTCCATGTCGGCGCGCAGGCCTACGGCCTTGTTGCCGCCGCCGGAGCGAAGCACGCCGACAACGCCGGCACCTTCGTGAACCTCAAGCCCCAGAGCGCGCAGATGGTCGGCGACAAACGCCTTGGTCCGGGTCTCCTGAAACCCCAGTTCGGGATGTCGGTGCAGATCCCGCCGGATCTCTGTCAGTCGCGTCTCGAAGTCTTTCATCCTGCCACCAGCCAGTTGTCCTGATGGTGATACAAAACGGGTCTGCGCAACAGGCATCAAGTTTCGGCCCGATCGCGAGAATTTTTCTCACCAACCGGGCTGGTCAAGATCGGTTTTTACAACCGACCCGGTGCCGCGCGGCGACTCGGGGCCCGCCGGTCAGATCGGCAGATGCAGCCCGACCTTGGCGCGGTCCATTGTGATCGAGGTGCGGAAGCGGCGGACATTGGAGTTCTCGAAGAACAGCCGATGGGTCAATGCTTCGAAATCCTGCATGTCCTTGGCGGTGCAGACCAGGATGAAATCGGCCTCTCCGGTGACATAGTAACACTGTTGCACCTGCGGCTCGGCCTTGGCGCGTTTGCGGAAGAGATCAAGCTGTTGCAGCGTTTCCCGGTCCAGCTCGACCAGCACGATGAAGGTCATCTTGTAGTCGAACTGCGACGGATCGAGGATCGCCACCTCTTTCTGGATCAGCCTGGAGTCCCTCAGCCGCTTCACCCGCCGCTGCACCGAGGGCACCGACAGGTTGCATTCCTGCGCCAGCCGCTCGAGCCCGACCCGGCAATCGTCCTGCAGCACCCGGAGAATCGTCAGGTCGGCGTCGTCAAGTTCGGCTGCCATGAGCATTTCTCCCGCTGGTCTGGGGCGATGTGAAAGAATTTATCGAAGATAGGGCCAAGAACGAAAAATGGGAAGTCTCCGGCTGGGGTAAAAATTGCGCCATGACCTCAGTGGATACACCCGACATGCTTGATAAAGACACACTCAGCTTTGACCCGAACGTGGCCCGCGCGATGGAGTTCTTTCGATCGCAGGAGCACTACGACGTGTCTCCCTTGATCGAGATCGACGGGCCGGGCGGGGTGAAGGTCCTTGCCAAGGACGAGACCGGGCGCATGGGGCTTGGTGCCTTCAAGGCGCTCGGCGCACCTTATGCCGTGGCGCGCATCCTGGCCGAGGCTTGGGAGGCCAAGACCGGCGAGGTCCTGACCCCGGCGCGCATGGGCGACGCCGATGTGCGCGACTTTGCCGCGACGCATACCTTCGTCTGCGCAAGCGCCGGCAATCACGGCATGGGCGTCGCCGCCGGTGCACGTGACATGGGTGCCAAGGCGCGCATCCACCTCGCCGCCACGGTGCCCGCAGGATTTGCCGACCGGCTGAAGGCGTTGGGGGCGGAGGTGGTCCGTTCGGGCGATGTCTACGAGGAAAGCGTGGCAGAGGCGATTGCCGATGCTGAGCGCAGCGGCGCCACGCTGCTGGCCGATGGCACATGGGAAGGCTACACCGAGATCCCGAAATGGGTGATGGAAGGCTATTGCGTCATCGCCGAGGAGCTGCGCGCCTCCTTCGAGGCGTCGGGCAACTGGCCCACGCATGTCTACCTTCAGGCCGGTGTCGGCGGTCTGGCCGCCGCCATGGCGCATATGATCCGCCTCAACTGGGCCGAGCAGCCTGAGCTGATCGTTGTCGAGCCTGAAGCCGCCGCCTGTCTTCAGGCCAGCCACAAGGCCGGCAAACCGACCCGCGGCGAAGGGCCTGAATCCAACATGGGCCGTCTCGACTGCAAGGACGCCTCGATCGTGGCCTGGAGCGTGCTGGAACGCTGCGACGTACGGTACGAGACGCTGACCGAAGACGAAGGCCAGGCCGCTGCCGACGAGCTTGCCGCGCTTGGCGTCGCCACCACCCCATCGGGGGCCGCCGGATACGGCGCCCTCTGCAAACGTGCTGCCGCTGCCTCGGCCGGCGCCGAACCCCGCCCGCTTGTTTTCATTTCAGAAGGCCCCGCATAAGCGGGCCAATCAGGGACCAACCATGAAATACACCATTGGCAAGTTCATCTTCCCGGCGCTGCTTGCCGCCGGTCTCTCCACCGCGGCTGCCGCCGACACCTGGAAATTCGCCTCGGAAGAAGACAAGGGCGATGTGCAGGACATCTTTGCCCAGGCCTTTGCCGAAAGCATCAAGGCGCAGTCCGACGGCGACATCAAGGTGCGCATCTACTACTACGGCCAGCTCGGGACCGAGAACGACATCGTGGAACTGGCGTCCAAGGGCACCATCCAGTTCGTCTCGGTCGGCACCGGTCACCTCGGCTCCTATGTGCCCGAAGCGCAGGTTCTCGACCTGCCCTACGTGCTGGGCGGCGATGTGGACGTGATCCGAGAGGTCCTGACCACCAGCCCGACGATCTACGAAGACCTGAGCGGCAAGTTCGAGAAGGTGAACCTCAAGCTGCTGACGATGATTTCGGAAGGCGAAATGGTCTGGGGCGCGAACAAGGAAATCCGCAACCCGGCTGATTTCGACGGCCAGAAGATCCGCACCTTCACCTCGACCATTCCGGTCGAGACCTACAAGGCCTTCGGCGCCAACCCGACGCCCCTGTCCTGGGGCGAGGTCTATGGCGCGCTGCAGCTCAAGACCGTCGATGGCATGGTGAACCCGATCTACTTCATCTACAACGCCAAGTGGCACGAAGTGCAGGATTACCTGATCTTCCCGGCCCAGCAGCCCTATGTCGGCACCGTGTCGACCAACAGCGCCTGGTTCAACGATCTGCCCGCCAATGAGCAGGAGATGGTGACCAAAGCCATCGCCGAGGCTGAACAGGCGGCGCATGACTACCAGATCCGGATCAACCAGGAGAACCTGGACAAGATCAAGGCCGAGCGCCCTGACCTGCAGATCGTCACCCTTAGCGAAGAAGAACGCGCGGTCTTCGAAGCCAAGAGCACCGCGCTCCACGAGACCTTCTACAACGTCGTCGAAAACGCCTATGACGCCGCCGACAAGGCCGCGGCACGCGAAGGCGCCAGGAAGATCCTCGAAGGTCTGCTTCAAGAGGTCGCTGGCAACTCGTAGCGCCTGCGAAACTTGCCGGAAGGCGCGGCTCTCGGGCTGCGCCTTTCATCCGGGAGGGGGCGCAAGGCGTCCGGGGGAGTGAGACACATGAAAGCCGTACTGCTGGGCCTGAGCAAAGCCACGGAAGCCATCGAGAAGACCATCATCATTGCGGCGATCCTGCTGATGATGCTGAACTCGACCGCCAATGCCATCGGGCGCTATGCCTTTGGCAAGAGCCTGTTCTTTGCCGAAGAGCTGAACCAGTTCCTGATCGTCGGCGTGACCTTCGTGGGATTTGCCTATGCCGTCCGCAAGGGCCGCAACATCCGCATGACCGCGGTCTATGACACGCTGAGCCGCCGGTCCAAGAAGATCATCCTGACGCTGATCTCGATCACCACCGCGCTCTTGCTGTTCTTTCTCGCCTACAAGTCGGTGTTCTACGTGCTCGAGATCAAGGGCCTGAACCGCCTGAGCCCGGCGCTGCAGTTTCCCGTCTACATCATCTACGCGGTGATCCCGGTGGGCCTGTTCATGGCGGGGCTGCAATACCTGATCGCCTTCGTGATGAACCTCACCCACCCCGGCGCCTGGCATTCCTACGAGATCGAGGATGCGCAAGCCGAGGACATTGGAGTCTGACATGTCGGGTATCTTCGAATTTCTGGGCGACATCGTGAACGCCGAGCTCGACATCTGGGTCATCACCTTCACGCTGGTGGTGGCGATGGTGATCCTGCTGTTTCTCAGCTTTCCGATGGTGGTGCCGCTTGCCGTGGCGACGCTGATCGGCCTTGTCCACTTCTCCGAGATCGACACCGGCGTCATCCTGCAGCAGATGGTGACGGGCATTTCGCCCAACGCCTTGATCGCCGTGCCGATGTTCATCCTGGCCGCCGACATCATGGCGCGCGGCCATACCGCCAACAACCTGCTCGGGCTGATCGAAGCCTATTTCGGTCACCGTCGGGCCGGCCTGCCGATCACCGCCTGCATCAGCTGCACGCTGTTCGGCTCGGTCTCGGGCTCGACCCAGGCGACCGTGGTCTCGATCGGCCAGATCATGCGGCCGAAGCTGCTGAAGGCGGGCTACAAGGACAGCTTCGTCATGGCGCTGATCATCAACGCCAGCGACATCGCCTTTCTCATTCCGCCGAGCATCGGGATGATCCTCTACGGCACTCTGGCCAACACCAGCGTCGGCGAGTTGTTCATTGCCGGCATCGGCCCCGGGATCGTGCTGGCGGTGCTTTTCTCGATCTATTGCTACGTCTACAGCAGCCTGCAGGGCGACACGATCACCCTTGTGCCCAAGAAGACCGGTGCCGAACGGCGCGCGGCCTTTCGCAAGGCGATCCTGCCCTTGGGCTTCCCGGTGCTCATCGTCGGCGGCATCTATTCCGGCGCGGTGACCCCGACCGAAGCCGCCGCCTTTTCGGTGCTCTATGCGCTGATCGTCGAATGCGTAATCTACCGCGAGCTCAAGCTCGACGACGTGCTGCAATCGGCGCTCGGCACCGGCCTGATCACAGCGGTGGTCTTCATCCTCGTCGGAATGGGCCAGGCGTTTTCCTGGTACATCTCTTTCGAGCAGATACCGCAGGGCCTGCTGGAGCCGCTCAACCTCGAAGGCGCCTCGGACGAGTACATCCTGTTCATCATCGCGCTAAGCTTCTTCGTGGGCTGCATGTTCGTCGACTCGCTCGTCGTGCTGGTCATCCTGACACCGATCTTCGTCCCTATCGTCGACGCCTCCGGGCTCGATCCGGTTCTCGTCGGGGTCATGGTCACGCTGCAGATGGCCATCGGCTCGGCCACGCCACCCTTTGGCTGCGACATCTTCACCGCGATCGCCATCTTCAACAAGTCCTACATGGATGTCATCCGCGGCACCCTCCCCTTCTTCCTGATCCTGGCCTTCATGTCGGCCTTGCTGATCTACTTCCCGGGCATCGCGTTGTTTCTGCGGGATCTGGCGGCGTTCTGAAGTCGGTCTGAGCCCTGCCGTCAAATGTGGCGGGGCTCGACATGCAGAGAGAGTTGATCGCGAAGCAACCCATCCAAGATGTGCGAGATTGTCGGCTCTAAGGTCATCTTCTGAGTCAGCTTGGATCCGCATAGGCCCATGGTGCATCGTTCCGAGATGGTCGACTTCATCATAATGCTCAAGACATTACCGTTGAGCTAATGGGATGAACTGCCTTCCCACCAACCCGCTGCTATCGTGGCAGGCATAGGTGGAGAGAGGAGCATCTGATGGACATCAAGGTTTTGGGAATAGACCTGGGCAAGACCGTTTGCAGTCTGGCCGGGCTGGATGAATCAGGCGCGGTCGTGTTTCGCAAACGCCTCCAGCGGCATCGACTGCTGGATTTTCTGGATTGGCTTTCACCTTGTGTTGTTGCGATGGAAGCCTGTGGCGGCGCACATCACATTGGGCGCTTTTGTCTTCA
>NZ_JBLXEC010000031.1:0-35817 GCF_048263515.1 Marinovum sp.
GAGCGGGTACGGGCCCGCTTCACGCTTACGATGGCGGCCTGCAATCTGGCAAGGCTGCCGAAACTGCTTGCTCCCTGCTCATGACCATTTTGGCGACTTGCGCTCAGGGTTCATCTCCGTATGCGCCCATGTCCGGTTGGGAAGAGCAGCCAGACCTATAGCTTTAACTACGGATTTACCGTTCGCCAAGAAGACCCTGTCCAAGATTGCCCTTAGTACAGTCCTCGCCCAGTTGGCTGAGTTTGGCTTGGCTCGGTAAGAATACGAGCTGAAAGGCGGTATCGAACACTCGAGACCTAAGTTCGACCTAGCTTCCCGACATTGTCGAAGAGCCGATTGCCCATGGTTTAGGTACCACCATCTCAAGTACCCGACACTGATCGAAAGACAGTCGGTGCAGTTCTCGCTGCAGCCTTGAGAGTTGTGGCGACCTGACACCTACTCCAACACACAATCAAGGTCCTGAACATGCCACAAGCATCAGCTTTGGTCACAGGGGTCACGCTTGCTTAGAGGAGTTGGGGATCAAGGAGGTCATCCACGGCAAAGGACGCCACTGCAACGCCCTGGCTAAGGTGACGCATCCCTTTGGTCCGATAGAAGGCGCTGAGTACATCGCGGATATTTGAGCCAGAAAAATCTGAGCGTCCTATCAATAGACGGGGCGTTCGCTTTACCCCCCATACCTCCTGACAGGGGCCCACCCTCCATTGGTCACCAATCGTCAGCTACGGCAAGAGCAACGGCGCGGTCTCTCGCCTCCGCTGATCTTCGACCTCGTCCGGCCACCGTACGCAACATGTGCTTTCCCGGTAGTTCCGCGTTTCGGGACCTCAGGTGGAACCAATAGTCGTCGAGTTGATCTGCAGCTTTTCTGGCTCGCGCATCAGCTATCTTTGCCGAGCGGGTCCGCAACGAATAAGCGATCCGAGGTGACGAATAATGGCGAAGCAGCTCTTTCGGGATGCGACGACTGAAGTAGTAGACACCATCTTTTACGAAGGTGAACGTGGGTGAAATGGTCTCCGACATGGTCTACGGCTCCTAGCTCGAGTAAAAAGCTGGAGTGATACCAAGGTGTTAGTTGAAGAAATGGTGCCCGGGGGCGGAATCGAACCACCGACACGAGGATTTTCAATCCACTGCTCTACCCCTGAGCTACCCGGGCACGGGTGAACGCGTTGCGTTCGGGTGGATGCGTTCTAGGAGAGCCATGCGGCAGTGTCCAGTGGCTTTTTGCAAATTTCTGCCCGCAATCCCGGCATTTTTTCAATCAGCCCCGTGACGCCAGATCAGGCTCTGGTCGCCGCCCAGCTTCGAGCTGGCCAGGGGGCGGTAAAGCGCTGCCAGCACTTCCAGATCCGCCGATGGCGAGAGCGTCAGATAGGCCTCGAGCCAGGCGAGGTTGTAGGCCGAGATCTCGCGGCTGCCGTCGAAATAGCTCTGTTCCTCGCCGGTGATCTCGCGGGTCGCGGCGCCGTCGGGCAGGTCGGCGACGACAAAGCCCACCACCCGGTCGAGCGCGGTGTCGCAGCGGGCGCCGGGGGCGTAGCCGTGGTCAGCCAGCAGGCGCGAGGTCACCACCAGCGGCGCCACCGCGTGCATCTGGTAATGAAAGGCGAGACGGCCGCGGGACATCTCCTGCGGCAGGCTGCCGTCGGGGGCGGCGGTGCAGAGCACGTAGTCGGTCGACCAGGCCGCCCAGGCGCGCAGCATGCGGTCGCCGCCGAGATCGGCGATGGCGGCCACGGCGAGCGCCGCCCAGGCGCGCAGGTTGCCGCGGCGGGCGCCCGAGGGAGCCTCTTCCTCCCAGAAGGTCAGCTGCCGGTAGGCCTGTTCGGTCAGCCAGCGCTGGATCGCCGAGAGGTCCTCGTGGCGGGTTGTGTGTGGCACCGCCTGGCGCAGCACCAACCCCAGTCCGGCCAGGCGGGCACCGATGGTCAGCTGCGCGGTCTGGGTGGCCAGGCTCTCGAGCGCGCCGGCCTCGGCCCAGGTCGAGAGCTGCGCGATCACGCAATCGGCGATCTCGGCGCGGGGCGCTCCGGGGGCATGCACCTGGTTGACGAGCGTGGCGAGGTCTCGGATGAAATCGTCGAGCGGCGCCAGCGCCGCCTCGACCTCGGCCTCGGCCTCGGTGTCGACCTCTGACCGGGTCTCGCTGTCAGCCGTATAGCGGCTCTCGTAGGCCAGTGTCAGCACCGGCTCCGGGGCGTCGGGGCAGGTCAGGGCCAGCGCCGACGTGGCCAGCCCGAGGCTCAGCGCGGCCGCAGCCAACGCGCGAGATCGGCGGCGTCCCTGTCTCCGGCGGTGGCAGCTTTGTCGAGCCATTCAAGGGCCTCCGTTTCGTCGCGCGGTACGCCCGCGCCCATGGCCAGGACCTGGCCGAGTTCACCCATCGCCGGCACCGCGCCGGCACGCGCGGCGGCGCGCAGGGCGGCGATGGCCTCGGTCAGAGCTTGCGCGCTTGTCGCCTGGCTTTGCAACAGCCGGGCGTGGCGCCACATCGCCTGCGGATCACCGGACTGGGCGGCGCGGGCCACCAGCAGTTTGAAATCCAGCGCATCGTCGATCGCCTCTCGCAGGGCCTGCGGTGCCGCAAGATATTGCTCGAAGGCGCGGGGCATGGTGTCGCCGCGATCGACCAGGGTCTTGAAGTGGGCGGCGGCGGCGAGGGGATCGTAGCTTTCGAGGTCGGGCCCGGCGGTCAAGTGGAACAGCCGCCATTGCCCTTGAAGGTCGTCCGCGCGGTCGCGGGCGACCACCACGTCGGGCTGCGGCGCGCGCTTGGTATCAAACCCGGCCATCTGGCTGTTGGTCAGCCGCAGCTTGGACAGGGTGTTGTAGCCCTCGATGGCCAGCCCGACCTCACGCCAGTGGAACGACATCTCGGCGGTGCCGTGGATCGCATGCGCCTCGCCCAGTTCATCGGTGTCCTTGGTCGAACAGGCCATCAGGCTGACCGCGCGGTCGAAGTAATCCGCGCGCTTGGCCTCGGCCACATAGGGCAGGGCGAACATCATGGCGAGGAAGTCGCCGCGGTCCTCGATGGTCTGCGCGAATTCGTCGAACACCTGCCGTTCGGCCTCGGGGGTCTTGCCCAGCCGCGCCAGCAGGCGGATCGCGGCGCCTTCGCCGCGGTGGCTGGCCTGACGCAGCAGCTGGCGGACCTCTTCGGCCATGGCCGGGCTCATGCCGCTGTCGTTGATCATCGCGACCGAGAGGTCGAGCGCGGTGGTCACCCCGTTGTTGAGATAGACCCGGCGGAAGAACTCCAGCGCCAGTGCCCGTTCGGCCGGGTTGGTGGCCAGCTCGAATTCGAGCTTGGCGAACTCCTCCAGCGTCTTGTCGGAATTGTCGGTGCGGTCGGCCCAGAGCAGTTGCATGGTCTCGGTGGCGATCGGGTCGCTCTGCACCAGCTGCAGGAAATTGGCCAGCGACACGGTGCGCCCGTCGAGGGCCTGCGACTGCAGCCGTGCCAACCGCCAGGGGTCCTTGTAGGGATCGAGCGCCATCAGGTTCGACGGCGTCAGCGCCACCATGCGGTGGGTGGTGGCGTCATAGGCGCGCGCCCAGGGCGCGGCCTGTCGCAGAAGCGGCGCCTCGGGGGCCTGACAGCGGAACAGCGTGTCGAGGTCGCTCATCGCCGCCGCGTCGCGATGGCGGGTGGCAGCCAGGGTCAACAGGTCGATGGCGCGGTTGAGCTGCTCGGGATCGTCGCGATAGCGCAAGAGCCGCGCCGCCAGCGCCCGCATCCCGTCCGGGTCGTTGCGCGCGGTGGCGATTTCGAGCTGCGCCATGATCTCTTCTTCGGAGGCCCAGCGGCCCAGCCTGACCGAGAGCTCCTGCGCCAGCTGGGTAAAGACCGGACCGGGGGCATTCGGAATGGCGGCGATCTCGCGCAGGTAGGTCAGGAAAGGGCCCGACAGGCTGGTTTCCATGGCGTCGATATTGACCCCGGTCTCCAGCAGCGGCGTCAGCGAGGGGCGGCGCCGGCCCCGGTCTTCGGGTTGGTTGAAGGCGAGGATCTCGCGCAGGGCGTCGGCGTCGATGCCGCCGTCCTCGAGCCGCCCCCTGGCGCCGTCATCCACCACGATGCCCCGCGCCACGGCGCGTTGCAGGTAGTGCTGCATCTCGGCGATGTCCTGATCGTCCGCCGTGGCCGTGAGGTGATATTCCACCACCCGCCAGGCCGCGCTGGCCGAACCCAGATCGGCGGCAAAGCGGTACCAGGCCCAGCCGATGTCCGGGTTGCGCCGCACGATCTCGCCCTTGAGGTATTCGCGGGCGATGCGCTCGGCCCTGGCGCAGACACCGGCGTCCATCTGGCCCAGCAGCCCGCCGAAAGCCATGGTCACCGTCAGCTCTTCTGGGGCGTCCCAGCCGGGCAGGGGGCGGCCCTCTGACATCCGCCGGGCGATCATCAGAAGCGCGTCGGGATGGCCGCCAAAGGCCGCCTCGCGCACCAGTTCGAGGCCGGTCGCCTCGTCCGTCGGCACGCCGATGCCGTTGAGGTAATATTGCGCCAGCTGCATCCGCTGGCCGTTGTTGAGCGTCGGGCGGCTGGCCGCCAGCGCCGTCACCAGCCCGGCCTCTTCCAGCGCCTCCAGCCGGTTGGCGTCGATATGCAGACCGATCAGGTCGATCACCTCGTCAGCGCCGGCAAAGCGGTCGTCAGAGGTCGAAAGCCTTTTGCGCAGGGTGGTGATGAAGTCGAAATAGCGGTCGGGGTCGCTGCTCTGATAGCGGCGGATGTCGCGTTGCAGATAGCGCGCGCGCTCGATCTCGGTCAGCTCGTCCTGCTCGCCCGGAGAGCCTTCGTGCACCTGCTGCGGCCCACGGGTGTTGCCGCAGAGGTTCTGCTCTTCCACGTCAGGCGGCAGAAAGGCCAGCTCCAGCGGTGCTGCCGGCAGCGCGCCGGGCGTCACGAGGGCCAGAGGAGCCAGCAGCGCCAGAAGGCAGGGGGCGGTCACAAGACGGCTCAGCGCAGACATGCCGACACCTCCGGCGCGTCGCCCAGCTCGGCGTCCAGCGTCACGGTGACCGAGGTCGCGCCGTCGGGCCAGAGCCCGGTCATCGGCACATAGAACCGCCCCGTGGGCAACTGCGCCCGGTGGCGCAGCACCTCGCGGTGGCGGGTTTCGCCCGCGGCAGTCTCGTAGGCCAGCACCAGCCGGCGCGCCGGGGCACCGTCGCCATCGACAAACAGCATGTAGTCGCTCTCCGCATCCAGCGCCGTGAGGTCGGCGCGCATCGTTCCGGGCAGGTCGGCCTCACGTTCCAGCGGCAGGGCAATGTCGCAGCTGCCGCGCGCGGCGGCAATCAGCTCGGCCATCGGCTGGTCGTCGGCCAGCCCCGGCGCCGCGTCCTGCGGCAGTTCCCAGACCAGCACGCTGGGCCGCGCGGCCTGAAACTCGGCCGAGGTCAGATAGGTCGAGATGGCGGCAAAGGCACCGCCACCGGGCACCGAGTATTGCACCACGTCAAGCCCGCTTTCCTGCGCGAGGAAGCCTGCAAAATTGGCCTCGGGCGTGTCGGAATGGGCGCTGCCCACCAGCGCCACCACCCCGCGCGCACCCTCGGCCTCGTAGGTGCGGCGGGTCTGGAAGGTCTCGGTCTCGGCGGTGGGCAGCGGCTCGTCGCAATAGCGCTGCCGGACCTGCCTTGCGTGCGAGGCGACGGTGGCATTGCCGGTCGAGACCGACTCGAAGCGGCTCTTGGCCAGCGCCTCGATGCCGGGAACCTCGGAGATCTGCGCGGCAATGGCGGTGGCGGCGATGCGCGCGCCCTCGGCCGTCAGCCGGGGATCGGTGCGGAAAAAGGGCAGGGGGCCGTCGGCCGCGACCATGGCCGAGCGGATGTCGGCGACGCGCACCCCGGCGGCGGCCAGCCGCTCCATCGCGTCGAGCTGCACCGTGGTGGCCAGCGAATAGTCGAAGCCGTAATCGCGGGTCGCCGGCGACAGCGCGCGGGGCATGGCCAGCGATTTCACCGGCACCGGCGCATAGATCAGCGCGGTGCCGCGGGCCGCCAGCGCCTCGGTCAGCGTGGCGAGATCGGCGATGGTCTCGGGGGCCATCGGGTGATGGTTGTGCAGGTCGGGATCGATGCGAAAGAACACGCCGTCGCGGCCCTCGACGCTGGCCATGAAATGCCCCTGGGCCATGCCGCGGCAGCCATAGGACGACCCTTCCGCCAGCGCCGGACCGGCCAGCGCCAGCCCAAGCGTCAGCGAGGCCGCCAGCCGCCGGATCGTCGCAGATCGCGTCATCAGTTCTCCTCCAGGGTCCGCAGTCGTGCGTCGGCGCTCTGGCGCAGGGTCCGGGCCATGGTGCGGATCGGCAGATCGCCCTTGCGCTCTGCCACGTCGAGATAGCCGGTCACCCGCGTCAGCCCGGCGGCATCGAGATCGCCGCGGCCGAGGTCGGTCATTGCCAGCGACAGCACCATCCGCGCGCCGCCGTCCTGCACGATGCGGCTGCGGGTCGCCTCTGACATCGGGCCAAAGAGCTTGTCGGCACCGTTGAGCGCGATCAGCGCATCCTGCGCCATGGAATTGCCGGCCCAGACATGTGGATAAAGCACGCGGATGTATTGCGACACCCGTCCGCGCGGTTCGCTGGCAGGATCGAGCAGGTAGAGCGCGCCGACGAAATCGTCGAACATCGAGGCGCGCCCGGCGCCGGCGGCGATGCTGGCGTACCAGGCGATGTCAGAGGCATGCGCCTCTAGCCCTCGGGGCCGCAGAAGCTTGACCATGCGCAGCGCCGCCAGCCCGTCGCGGGCCTCGGCCAGCCGCCGCAGATCGGCCTCGCGCATCGGCAACCCGCCGACCATGCGCTTGCGCAGCCGCCGCAGCTCGGCGCTGCGCAGCTGGCGGGTGTGGGTGATGCCGCGTTCGACCACGACGGCGACCTTGCGGCTCTCTTTCGAGGCCGGCAGGCTCAGCGGCTGGGCCAGCGCGGCCGTGGCCAGCACCAGTCCGGCCAGTGCCGAGGCAAATCCCAGGGTCCGTCGCAGCGCCATGGCTCAGTCTCCGTCGCCGCAGTGTTGCGGCAGGTCGGCAATCGGCACCGGGCCCGCAGCGTCGAGCGCGATCGGCGCACGGCCGGTGATGTCGGCTGCAATGTAGCGCCCCTGACGCCCGAGGTCACCCGCCAGAAATCGCGGAAACTGCCGGGTGAAATCATTGCCTTCAAGAAGCAGCGCCGCCGCAGTCGCGGTGGCCACGCCGGCGCCGTTGGCGTCGAGCAGATTGTGCTCGATCCGGGTGACCGCGCCGATGGGCTGATCGGAAATCCAGATGCCGGCGCTTCGGTTGCTGACCAGGATGTTGCCATCCAGATGGGCGGCCAGGCTGCGGCGGACCTCGATGCCCTTCTGCCGGTTGCCGATCACCAGGTTGCCGGTGACCCTGGCACAGCGGGCGCGGTCGATCTTGATGCCGCTGCCCTCGCGGCCCCAGACGACGTTGCCGGTCACCAACGTGCGGTTGGGGGCGTTCTTGACCAGGATGCCGACGCGGTCGCCCTTGAGGATGACATTGCCCGACAGCACCGTGCCGACCGAGCCGTCGAGCACGCGGATCGCATTGGTCACCGAGCGCCCGGCCAGCAGATTGGCGGTGACCCGCGTGTCGCGACTGTGCAGCAGCACCAGCGCCGCCGAGCCCGCGTCCTCGATGCGGTTGCCGTCGATCACGAGGCCTTCGGCGGCCTGCACCGAGATCCGCCGCACCCGGACGATCTTGCTGTCGGTGATGAAAGACCCGCCGGCCGGCCGGTCGAGCGCGCCGCGAATGACCGAAAGGCCCGAGAACTTGCCAGTGCTGCCAAAGCCCAGGTCGGTGATTTCGGCCTCGCGGATCTGCAGGATGCCGGCGCCGGTGGTGGTGACGAAAGGGTGGAATTCCTCGTTGTCGGGGTTCTCGCCGCCGACACCGCGCAGGGTGGCGCCATCGATCACCAGCCGGCCGAAGTTCAGCACGAAGGCGCCGTGCTCGCGGCTGAGCTGCAGCATCTCGTCGCGGCCGACGCGCAGCTCGGCGCCATGCCAGATGATCAGCGGCGCGCGCAGCTCGAGGATGCCGGTGCCCGACACCGCGTCCTCGTCCATCAGCGAGGCCAGCTCGGCCAGCCCGACGCTGCCGGTCTCGATCATCCGCACCGTGCTGCCCTGCGCGCCCTGCGCGGCCAGAACGGCGCTGACATCCTCGTGACCGAAGGCCTGCGCCAGCCGGCCCAGCGCGATCCGCAGGTCGAAGCTGCCCGAGGTGATCTCCTGGCCGCCACGCGCCTCGAGCGGCGTGACATCGGCACGGGGTGGCAGGGCAAGGCCCGCCTCGGTCATCAGGGTGCGGGCGTCGATCCGGGCGTCGGCATCGGCCTCGACCGCCTCGGCCAGCCGCAGCACGGCCTGGCGTTGCTGCTGGCCATGGCTGTCGGGCGCCGCCGCGGCCGGCAGCGCCAGCGCCGCCAGCAGGGCTGCGGCCCAGAGGCCGGGCCGGATCATCCGGCGGTCAAGAGCCATAGCGTGCGCTGCTGGTCAACTCCTGCGGGGCCTCCTTCAGGGTGATGGTAAAGACCAGAACCTCAACCGGATCATCGCCGGGGTTGCTCAACGTCGTATGGGTCTGATCGCAGAGCGGCTCCCGGTCGCCCTCGGCCATCCGCGCCTGGGTGCGGCCATTGGTCAGAAGCACCTCGCCGGCGGCAACGATCGCCTCGCGTCCCGGGGCAGGGTCGAGCCGCATGGCCGCGCCGGGCTTGACCGTCACTTCGCACAGCGTCATGTGATCGCGCGCCACCAGCTGGCGGATGCTGCCCCATTCGTAATCGGTGCGCTGGTGTTTCTCGGCCTCGATGCGTTCGTTCGATTTCAGGTGTTCGGCCACCTTCTTGACGCTCTGGCAATGGCCGACCTTGGTGACCAGCAGCGCGTCGGCGGTGTCGACGACAATGATGTCCTCGAGCCCGACACAGGTGACCAGCCGGGTTTCCGAGCGGATCATGCAGTTCTTGCTTTCGACCGAGATCACGTCGCCCTGGATCACGTTGCCGGAGGCATCGCCGTTCGAGATGCCGTACATCGCGGTCCAGCTGCCGACATCGCTCCATTCGACGTCGAGCCGGCAGAGCGCGATGCGCCGGGTCTGTTCGAAGATCGCCTTTTCGGTGGGCTCGGCATCGGCCTGGCCGAAGGCATTGCCGTCGAGCAGCAGGCCCTCCGAGGTCTCGGTCGCGCCGCTCATTGCGGCGGCGACGTGTCCCAGCGTTTCGGGATCGTAGCGGGCATATTCCTCGATGATCGTCGAGGCCTTGAACAGGCTGATGCCGCTCGCCCAATAGGCGATGTCGCTCTCGACCAGCAGGCGCGCCTTGCGGGTGGGGGGCTTTTCGACAAAGCGCTCGACCTCGCGCAGGTTGGGGTGGGCGATGATCGGGCCGCCGTCGGTGATATAGCCGAAACCGGTCTCGGCATAACGCGGCTTGATGCCGAAGGTGATGATGTAGCCGTCCTCGGCGCCCTGCTGCACCGCCTTGATGGCCGAGTTGATGTCGCCGTCGATCACGTGATCGGCCGGCACCACCAGCATCAGCTGATCGGGGTCCTTGGCCGAGAGCTTGAGCGCGGCGGCCAGCACCGCGGGGCCGGTGTTGCGGCCCATCGGTTCGAGGATCACATCGGCGCCACGGCCGATCTGGCGCAGCTGGCGGTGCAAGGTGCGGCCGTGTTTCGCCGAAGAGACGATGAGCGGCGTGTCGAAGCCCTCGCCGGAGTGCCGCTCGACGGCGGATTGAAAGAAGGTCAGAGAGGCGGCGTCGCCCACCCGTTGGAACTGCTTCGGGCTGTGCGTGCGCGAAATCGGCCAGAGCCGCGTTCCGTTGCCGCCGCAAATGATCAGAGGCGTGATCTCTTTCATTGTCCGTCCGTCCCATTTTCAAACGGTTTGGCGAAAAGTGCCTTGGAAATCCGCACCCTTGCGGATTTGCCGATGTCATCGGCGGTGAGCGCGCCGGGCTGTGGCCGCAGACGGACCGGCAGGAAGAGGTCGCCCTCTTCGGCCGCCGCCGCCGTGGCCGAGGTCAGGATGACCTGCGCCGGGATCGCCCGGCCGTCATCCATCTGAAGGTGCACCAGCTCGCCGCTCATGGCGCGGGACAGGCCTTCGGAGCTCATCTGGGTCTGCACGCTGACGCTCTCGTCCTGGCCGAACAGCATCAGGATGCTGTCGCCGGGCAGCACGGTGGCGCCTTCGAACATGCCGTCGGTCAGGGTGACCGAGCAATCGCAGGGCGACTGGAAGTTCAGCACGTCGCCGGTGGTGGCCGAGAGCGAATAGAGCACCTCGCCCTTGCCGGCCTCGGGGTTGAGATAGATGATTTGGCCGCCGCTGGTGGCGCGCATCTCGTTGCCGGCGCGCATGATGAACACCGGGCGCAGCTCGTAATTGGTGGTGTAGCGCACGTAGAGCGCGCTGAGCGCCAGGTAGATCAGCAGCATCGAGGCCATGACCACGCCGATGCTCTTGATCCGGCGGCGGGTGTCGGCCTTGGTGCCGTCAGTGCTTTTCGGCGTCTTGATCTGGGTCGGGCCGGTGTAGCTCATCATCGAGCCGAGGCTGACGACGTCGCCGGCGATATAGGTGTTCAGGATGTAGCGCAGCTGCGGCAGATGCGGCCCGGTGGGGTCGATGAACTGCAGCGTCAACTCGTCGCCGGTGGCATTGGTGCTGACCTTGGCCTCGGGGAAGAGGGTGATGGTGAAGCCGCCGAAATCGAAGCGCAGCCGCACCGGCTGCCGGCTGTTGATCAGCGTCGGCGGGACCGCGGTCTGCAACTCCACGTAGGCCGCGGTCACCGAGATGCCGGTTCCGGAGAACCGCATCTCGCCGATCTGGGCGGTGAAGGGGACCGGCAGAACCGGGTGTTCATTGTCAAAACCGAACTCAGTGGGGATCTGAGGCGCTTTGGGAGCGCCGCGTTCGTCTTTTTCAGTGGTGATCTTGTCGAGCATCGCGCACCTCAGACTTTCGTAAAATACAGGATGGCAATCGTCAGCCAGACCAGTGCAAGCACATGGTGGGCGGCACTTTCGGTTGCCTTGATCTTGTCACGGAGCGCGACGAGGGCGGCGCCGGAGCCGCTGCCTTGTCGGGTCCACTTCTGCTTGTCCATGCGGAACAGGACAAAGGTCTTCAACGCCGCCCCCACGACCTGGCTGAAATACAGGATCGGGGGATGGGTCACCGGGAACCAGGTGCCCCGGAACAGCGCGATGATCACGCAGAAAACGTAGCGGGTGATCATCACCCAGGCGATGTAGAGCGGGATCACCGAGGGGCTGACCATGAGCGCGGCAAGCGCCACGGTGATCGGCCCGACAAGCGTCGTCCACATCGAGATCCGCTGGTCGAAGATCGACCACCAGGTAAAGCCGCCGATCAGCGTGGGCGACAGCCGCAGGGCGCGGCCATTGGTCCGGATCATGTTGCCGAACCAGCGCACCATCAGCGTCTTGGAGCTGTCGAGGAAGGTCGGGCGGGGCTGGAATTCATAGCTGACCGAGCGCACGTCGGGCAGGTAGTGCATTTCGTAGCCGTTCTTCAGCAGCCAGTACCACGTCGATTTGTCGTCTCCGGTCAGGAACTTGACCCGGCCAAGACGCCAGTGATCGAGGAAGTCGTGGTTGATGCCTTCGATGAAGTCCGGCCGCGTCGCCAGATCGGCGCGGAACACGCTCATCCGCCCGGTCAGGGTCAGCACGTGCTTGGACAGGCCCATCGAGCACATCATCACCTGGCGCTGATTGAAGCGCAGAACGAACCAGTCCTTGAACAGGCTTTCGCGGCCGACCTCGACGTCTTCGTCGGTGGTCAGGGCGCCGACCTTGAGATTGGTGAAGACCGGCGCGCTCTCGATCCAGATGTCTTCCGGCACCATGGTGTCGCCGTCGACGAAGACGAGGATGTCACGGTGGGTGGGGGAGTGGCTGCCGAGAATGCGCAGGGTCTGGGCCAGGGCGTCGCGTTTGCCGTTGGCCTCGATCCGGTCGATGATCAGCTGAACGCCGGTCATGTCCTCGACCTGGGTCTCGTAGATCTGGCGGATCAGCCGCTCGTCGGCGCCATCCACCACCGAGGCCACGATCGTCGCCCCGTCCCGTGCCCGGGATGCCGCGCGAAAGACGCTGCGATAGACCGGCAGGGTCACATGCGGCTCGACCATGTAGGAGGTGACCAGCATGTACATGTGCGACTTGCCCGCGCGCTTGGCGAACCGCTTGCGCGCGGCCCGCTTGCGCTTGGGATGGACAATCCGGCGAAAGATCACCGCGCGGGTGAAGTTGATCGCAGCCCAGCTGTAGCGCCAGGTGCCCAGGAACCCCATGATGAAGATCGTGTTGGTTGCATAGCTGATCTCTCCAAGGGCCGACTTGGGCACCAGGGTCACCAGCAGGATCACCACTGAGAAATAGGCAAGATGTGAGAGCGCAAGCATGGCCAGGCTCCTCTCTGCGATCGGGGTGTCGGAGTGCCGGATTACCAGCAGATCCCTTCATAGGTGCCGTCAGACACCTTCGAGCGGCTCATCCGGGTCAGGTCGAGCACGGGGCGGTGCTTGGCAGCCGCCTCCAGCGTATCCACCGTTTCACGGTAGAAGTTGCCCACCAGGATGGCACCGGCATCGTTGATCATCGCATCGAGGTCCGGGGTCATCCGGTCCTTGAGGTCGGGGATCACGTCGTTGCCGCGCCCTGCCGTCGAGTTCTCGTTGGCATAGGCCTCATGCACGTAGGGATCGTAGATATCCACCTGCACGCCGCTCTTGATCAGCCGTGCGGCCAGTTCGGCCAGCGGGCTTTCACGCAGATCGTCGGTGCCCGGCTTGAAGGAGATGCCGACAAAGCCGACCTTCCTGGCACCAGTGCGTTCGACCATTTCCTCGGCGCGACGGATCTGCGCCTCGTTGGCCTCGAGCACCGCGTTCAGCAGATGTGCGGGCGTGCCCTGCGTGCTGGCCAAGTGGCGCAGCGCACGGACGTCCTTGGGCAGGCAGGAGCCGCCGAAGGCAAAGCCGGGCCGCATGAAGTAGGACGAGATGTTCACCTTGGTGTCGGAGCAGAGAATCTCCATCACCGTCTGACCGTCGAGGCCGGAGGCCTTGGCGATATTGCCGATCTCGTTGGCAAAGGTCACCTTCACGGCGCGCCATGTGTTCGAGGTGTATTTCACCATCTCGGCGGTGCGCACGTCGACGACCTTGATCTCGCAGGGCAGGCCTTCGTTGATCTCGGTCAGGATGTCGGCGGTGCCCTGGTCGAGCGCGCCGAAGACGATCAGGCCGGGATCATAGTAATCCTCGATCGCGGTGCTCTCGCGCAGGAATTCGGGGTAGTAGCCGACGCCGAAGTCGGTGCCGGCGGTCTTGCCGCTGGCCGCTTCGAGGGTCGGAATGCAGGTGCCTTCGGTCGAGCCGGGCACGATGGTCGAGCGGATGACCACGGTGTGGTAGCCGTCCTTCCTGGCCAGCGCCTCGCCGATGTTGCGGCAGACGATCTCGACGTATTTCAGACCGACCGAGCCATCCGGCGCGCTGGGCGTGCCGACGGCGATGAAGCTCGCGTCGGTATTGTCGATCGCGTGCTGCACGTCATCTGTCGCGGTCAGTTTGCCCGCCTTGACGACCTGTGCGATCAGCTCGTCGAGACCATTCTCGACGATCGGGGAAAGCCCCGAATTGATTGCTTCGATTTTTCCGGGATCGACGTCTACCGCAATCACATCGTGACCGTCGCGCGCCAGGCAGGCCGCTGAGACCACGCCTACATACCCAATGCCAAAGACACTGATTCTAGCCATTTGCTCTACCTCTACATCCGCCCTATGGACGGTTATTTTTATAGTTGCCCGATTTCTTCGAGCTTATTTTGAGACTTTCAGTCTTCAATTTGTAACGCAATATTAGGAATTTGGCCGGTTTTGGTAAAGTGAATTGTTAGCTGTTCGGGCGAGCCCTTGCCCGGTGGCATTTGCGCCACAGTGGGGTTGGGGCATCGGTACAGGAATCTGCCCTTCGGAATGGCCTCCGACTCGTCTGAGCCGCGTTAACGCTTTGTGAATATATTGACGATGCATTCACGATAGACGCGATATCTCGTTAACCCGGCTAGACGCGCGTCAAATTTCGGGGTGCCGCGCGCAGACCATTTGGGGCCCGGTTGACGCAGGTGAGAACGTTCGTTCAATTCTTCTGGGCAAGGAAAAATTTTCGGCCATGACCCCACGTCTCGGGGCGCAAAATTTCTATGTATTCAAATATTGCGATGTGTTGAATTGGGGCATATGTTAGGCTATCTGCAAGCAGAACCAGCGGCGCGACAGGGTGCCGAGGATCAGGAGAGGCGCAATGACCGACTATCCCGTGAACATGAACGTCAGCCCGGAGGTGCAGGCCTTCTTCGACGAGGCGACGAACACGATTTCCTATATCGTCAAGGATCCGAACTCGCCGGCCTGCGCCATTATCGATTCCGTGATGGATATCGACTATGCCGCCGGGCGCATCACCTATGACCACGCCGACGAGCTGATCCGCACCATCGAGAGCCAGGGGCTGAGCCTCGAATGGATCATCGAGACCCATGTCCATGCCGACCACCTCTCGGCCGCGCCCTACATCCAGGACAAGCTCGGCGGCAAGATCGGCATCGGGTCGAAGATCATGGTGGTGCAGGACACCTTCGGCAAGGTCTTCAACGAAGGCACCGAGTTCCAGCGCGACGGCAGCCAGTTCGACCGCCTGTTCGAGGATGGCGACCGCTACAGCATCGGCACGCTCGAGGCATTTGCGATCTACACCCCCGGCCACACCCCGGCCTGCATGACCCATGTCATCGGCGACGCCGCCTTTGTCGGCGACACGCTCTTCATGCCCGATGGCGGCTCGGCGCGCGCCGATTTCCCCGGTGGCGATGCCGGAGAGCTCTACGATTCGATCCAGAAGGTGCTGAGCCTGCCCGACGAGATGCGGCTCTTCATGTGCCACGACTACGGCCCCAACGGCCGCGACATCCAGTGGGAGACCACGGTCGGCGAGGAAAAGGCGCACAACATCCACGTCGGCGGCGGCAAGACCCGCGAGGATTTCATCAAGTTCCGCACCGAACGCGATGCCACCCTGGCGATGCCGCGGCTGATCATCCCCTCGCTGCAGGTCAACATGCGCGCCGGCACCGTGCCGCGCGACAAGGACGGCAACCCGGTGCTGAAGGTGCCGGTCAACGGGCTCTGACCCCGGAACCTCACCTCGTATGAATGGTTGTGCCAGCAAAGCGCGACCGCCCGCCCCGGACCTGATCCGGGGCCTCACCGCCCCAAGGCCTGACCGCCGCCCCGGACCCGAGGTCCGGGGACCCAACGTCGTTTTCCGGAGCCCACCCCATGCTCAGCCCCCTGCGCCGCTACCTGCCGATCCTCGACTGGGGTCGCCGCTATGACCGCGCGACCCTTGGCAACGACCTGCTGGCGGCGGTGATCGTCACCATCATGCTGATCCCGCAGTCGCTGGCCTATGCACTTCTGGCCGGATTGCCGCCGGAGGCCGGGCTCTATGCCTCGATCGCGCCGATCCTGCTTTATACCGTCTTCGGCACCTCGCGGGTGCTGGCGGTGGGGCCGGTGGCCGTGGTCTCGCTGATGACCGCCGCCGCGATCGGGCAGGTGGCGACCGAAGGCTCCATGGGCTATGCCGCCGCCGCCCTGTCGCTGGCGCTGCTGTCCGGCGGCATCCTTCTGTTAATGGGCGTCTTCCGGCTGGGGTTTCTGGCGAACTTCCTGTCGCACCCGGTCATTGCCGGCTTCATCACCGCCTCGGGCATCCTGATCGCCACCTCGCAGCTCAAGCATGTGCTGGGCATCCCCGCCGAGGGCCACACGTTGATCGAACTGGTGCAGTCGCTGCTGGCGCATCTCTACCAGATCAACTGGATCACCCTTTTGATCGGCGCCAGCGCCACTGGCTTCCTGTTCTGGGTTCGCAAGGGGCTGAAGCCGCTGCTGCTGCGCATGGGGCTCGGGGCAGGGGCCGCCGATATCGCCACCAAGGCCGGACCGGTGGCCGCAGTGGTCACCGCCACCGCGCTCACCGCTCTGTTGCGGCTTGACCTTCAGGGCGTCGCCATCGTCGGTGCGGTTCCACAAAGCCTGCCTCCGCTCACCCTGCCGGACTTCTCGCCCGATCTACTGAGCATGCTGCTGGTGCCGGCGCTGCTGATCTCGGTCATCGGCTTTGTCGAGTCGATCTCGGTCGCCCAGACCCTCGCCGCCAAGAAGCGCCAGCGCATCGACCCGGATCAGGAGCTGATCGGGCTGGGTGCCGCCAACATCGGCGCGGCCTTTACCGGAGGCTACCCGGTGACCGGCGGCTTCTCCCGCTCGGTGGTGAACTACGACGCCGGCGCCGAGACCCCCGCCGCCGGCGCCTTTACCGCGCTGGGCCTCGCCATCGCCGCGCTGGCGCTGACGCCGCTGATCTTCTTCCTGCCCAAGGCTGTGCTGGCCGCGACAATCATCGTCGCCGTCATCAGTCTGGTGGATTTCTCGATCCTCCGCCGCGCCTGGGCCTATTCCAAGGCCGATTTCGCCGCCGTCCTCGCCACCGTCCTGCTGACGCTGGGTCTCGGGGTCGAGGTCGGTGTCTCGGCCGGCGTCATCGTCTCGCTGCTGCTTTATCTCTACAAGGCCTCGCGGCCGCATGTGGCCGAGGTGGGTCTCGTCCCCGGCACCCAGCATTTCCGCAACATCCATCGCCACAAGGTCGAGACCGACCCGACGCTGCTGACGCTCAGGGTCGACGAGAGCCTGTTCTTTGCCAACGCGCGCTTTCTCGAGGACCTGATCCTCGGCCGTGTTGCCGGTGACAGCCCGGTGAAACACGTGGTTCTGATGTGCTCGGCGGTGAACGAGATCGACCTTTCGGCGCTGGAAAGCCTCGAGGCGATCAATGCGCGGCTCGCCGAAATGGGCGTCGGCTTTCACCTGTCAGAGGTCAAGGGCCCGGTGATGGACCGGCTGGAACAGACGCATTTCCTCGATGCGCTCAACGGCACGGTATTCCTCAGCCAATGGGACGCCATGCAACAGCTGACCCCCGGCGCCGCCGCCGCGCAGACCTGAGCCTGCGCGCTGCCCTCACGCCTCTTCGCGTCCCACTTGGTGCCGCGCCACCGCCATCGACTTGACCAGCGCAAAGCAGTTCTGGCCCACCTCCAGCCCCATCGCCTGCACCGAGCGCTGGGTGATCCGGGCCAGTAGCCGCTCTTGGCCCACCCGCAGCGTCACCAGCGCGCCCGGACCGTCACCGGGCAGGATGCTCTCGATCACCCCGGGGATGACATTCAGCGCCGAGATCCCCTCGGGCCGGGCCCGCGCCAGCATGACGTCATGCGCCATGATCCGCACCCGCACCACTTCGCCTGTCGCGCCGCCGATCCGCGGCAGCCAGAGAGGGCCGGTGGCGGTGTGCAGCCGGGTCAACCCGTCGGCCTCCTGCCCGTCGATCTGCGCGCTCAACGTCGCCCCGGCCTCGCGCAGGCCCATGCCGCGCAGGGCCAACGGGTCATAGAGGATATCTTCGGTCGGACCGTCGCGCTGCACCCGGCCCTTGTCGATCACCACGATCCGGTCAGAGAGCCGGCGCGCCTCCTCCATGTCATGGGTGACCAGCACCACCGGCATGTTGAGATGCGCCCTGAGCCGCTCGATCTCGGCATAAAGCCCCTCGCGCGTGCCCCGGTCCACCGCCGAGAAGGGCTCGTCGAGCAAAAGCACCGCCGGATCGCGCGCCAACGCCCGCGCCACCGCCACGCGCTGCTGCTGGCCGCCGGAGAGTTCAGCGGGCCGCCGGTTCTCGAGCCCCGCCAGATGCACCAGCGCCAGCACCTCGCGGGCGCGCTCTGCCGTGGCGCCCGCCGCCATGACATTGCCCAGCGCCGTCATCTGCGGGAACAGCGCGTAGGATTGAAACACCATCCCCAACCGCCGCCGATGCGTCGGCAGGCTGCTGTGGCGCGCGGTATCGAGCCAGGTCTCGCCGCCCACCCGCACATGCCCCCGGTCAGGTTGCCAAAGCCCGGCAATCGCCCGCAGCACGGTGGTTTTCCCCGCCCCCGACGGCCCGACCAAAGCCAGCAGCTCCCCCGGCGCGACCTTGAAGCTCACGTCGAGCGGGATCGGCCGCTCCGCCGCGATCGCCACCTCCAGCGTCACGACAGCCTCCGACCGGCCCGCGCCGAAAGCCGGAAGGTCACCGCGATGGTCACCAGCGAGATCGCCAGCAGCATGGCCGACATCTGCGCCGCGCCCCCCATGTCAAAGGCCTGCACCCGGTCGTAGATCGAGATCGCGATGGTCCGGGTCTCGCCGGGGATCGCCCCGCCGACCATCAGCACGATGCCGAACTCGCCCAGCGTATGGGCGAAGGTCAGCACCATGCCGGTCAGCACCCCGGGCCAGGCCAGCGGCAGCTCGACCCGCCTGAGCGCTGTCAACGGCGCCATGCCGCAACAGGCTGCTGCTTCGCGCACTTCCCGCGGCACCGCTTCAAAGCCGCGCTGGGCGGGCTGCACCGCGAAGGGAAGGTTGAACAGCACCGAGGCCGCCACCAACCCTTCAAAGCTGAAGACCAGTGGCCCGCCAAAGGTGCTTTCCCAGAGCTGGCCCACCGGGCTGCCGGCGCCAAAGGCCACCAGCAGGTAGAAGCCCAGCACCGTCGGCGGCAGCACCAAGGGCAGGATCACCAGCGCCTCGACCACGCCTTTGCCGGTGAAGCGGTGGTAGGCCATGAACCGGCCGAGAAAGACTGCCACCGGCAGCAGGATCACCACCGTCCAGCCCGCCAGATGCAACGAAAGCCAGAGCGCCTGCCAGTCCATCAGGCAGGCTCCGGCGCGGCAAAGCCGTGGGCGGCGAATATCTCCTGCGCCGCCGGGGTCTGCAGGAAGTCGTAGAAAGCCCGCGCCGTTTCGCCAGCGTCAGGGGTCAGCGCCATGCGCTGGTCGAGGGGCTCATGCCACTCGGCCGGGATCACCGCGCTGTCGGCCAGCGCCAGCACGGCCGGGGCCACCGCCAAGGAGGCCGCCACCAACCCGCCATCGGCATTGCCCGAGGTGGCGAATTGCGCCGCCTGGGCGACGTTTTCGCCAAAGATAAGCCGCGGTTCGATCTGCTCCCAGAGCCCGCGGTGTATCAGCGCCTCTCGGGCGCGCATCCCGTAGGGCGCATGGTCCGGCGTGGCGATGGCAAAGCGGCGGATCTCGCCCCGCTCCAACGCCGCTGCCAGCCCGTCCATCGCGCCATCCACAGTCAGGCCGCCCTTCGGTGCGATCAGCGCCAGCCGTCCCAGCGCATAAACTGCGCCCGCGTCCCGCAGCACGCCGGCTTCGGCCAGCCGCAGCACATAGTCGGCATCGGCCGAGAGAAAGAGCTCGAACGGCGCGCCGTTGCTCAGCTGCTGCGCCAGTGTGCCGGACGAGCCATAGGTGACCCGCAACGGCCCACCGCCGGCCGTGGCAAAGGCCTCGGTCAGCACCGGCAGAACAAAGCGCAGCGAGGCCGCCGCGGCAATCACCGGCGCGGTTTCGGCGTGCGCCGGCAGGGCCAGCGCGGCGGCGGTCAGAGCAAGAAAGTGACGGCGGGGCAGGAGCATGGCCAAAGTCTAGCCGCCCCGATTGCCGAACACCATGGGCCTTTCGGCGTAGGGTGGGTTTGCAACCCACCGCCCCCGCACGCATACAAAACCCCGCTTGCCGAGCGCTTCTATTTCCAATATCCATGAAATATGGAATCGCTGACCGATCAACTCGCCGCCCTGTCGCATCCCGCGCGCCTCGCCGTCTTTCGACTGCTGGTGCGGCGCTGCCCCGATGCGCTGCCCGCCGGCGAGATTGCCGAGGTGCTGGGGCTGAAATCCTCGACCCTCTCGGTCTACCTCGCCACACTGACCCGCGCCGGTTTGATCAGCCAGACCCGGCAAGGCACCTCGCTGCGCTATGCGCTCGACACCGGGGCCGCCCAGGGCTTGATGCGCGATCTCTTCCTCGACTGCTGCCGCGGTCGCCCTGACCTCTGGCCGCCGCTCGCCGGTCCGCTGGAGGCGACGCATCGCCACAACGTCCTCTTCCTCTGCACCGGCAATTCCGCCCGCTCGATCATGGCCGAGGCGCTGCTGCGCCACATCGCCGGTGCCCGGCTCATCGCATATTCTGCCGGGACCCACCCGAATGCTGAGGTCAATCCTCGGGTGCTCGACCTGCTCAGGACCAAGGGTATCGCCACCAAGGGCCTGCACCCCAAGCCGCTCGAGACCTTCCAAGGCCCCGAGGCCCCGCGTTTCGACTTTGTCTTCACCGTCTGCGACCGCGCCGCCAACGAGGACTGCCCCACATGGCAGGACCAGCCGATCAGCGCCCATTGGGGCCTGCCCGATCCCGCCGGCGTTCAGGGCACCGAGGCCGAGCGCAGCCTCGCCTTTCACCAGACCTACGCGATGATGCACCAGCGGATCTCGGGCTTTGCCGCCCTGCCGCTCGACGCGCTCGACCGGGTCTCACTGCAAACCAGCGTCGATGATATCGGCCGGATCAAGGAAACCACATGACCACCTATGCTCTCAACGGCCTGGGGCGGATGGGCAAGCTCGCCCTTCGCCCGCTTCTGGAACGCGGCGCCGAGATCGCCTTTGTCAACGACGCCGTGGGCGATCCGGCGATGCAGGCGCATCTGCTGGAATTCGACAGCGTGCACGGCCGCTGGCCCGCCGAATTCAGTTCCGATGACGAGAGCATCAGCATCGACGGCACCCGCATCCCCTGCCTGCAGCAGTCCGCCATCGCCGATCTGCCGCTGGAGGGCGTCGACGTGGTGATCGACTGCACCGGCGTCTTCAAGACCGAAGCGGCGCTCGCGCCCTATTTCGAGGCCGGGGTGAAGAAGGTCGTGGTCTCGGCCCCGGTCAAGGACGGCAATGCCGCCAACCTGGTGATGGGCGTCAACGAGGCCAGTTATGACCCCGCCAGCCAGCGCATCGTCACCGCGGCGAGCTGCACCACCAATTGCCTGGCCCCAGTGGTCAAGGTAATCCACGAGGGGCTGGGCATCCGCCATGGCTCGATCACCACGATCCACGACGTGACCAACACCCAGACGATCGTCGACCGCCCCGCCAAGGACCTGCGTCGGGCGCGTTCGGCGCTCAACTCGCTGATTCCCACCACAACCGGTTCGGCCACCGCGATCACGCTGATCTACCCGGAACTCACCGGCAAGCTGAACGGCCACGCGGTGCGGGTGCCGCTGCTCAATGCCTCGCTGACCGATTGCGTCTTCGAGGTCGAGCGCGAAACCACGGTGGACGAGGTCAACGCGCTGTTCAAAGCTGCCGCCGAAGGGCCGCTGAAGGGTATTCTCGGCTACGAGACCCGGCCGCTGGTCTCGTCGGACTACACCAACGACCCGCGCTCCTCGATCATCGATGCGCCCTCGACCATGGTGGTCAACGGAACGCAGGTGAAGGTCTATGCCTGGTATGACAACGAATGGGGCTATGCCAACCGGCTGGTCGACGTGGCGCTGCTGGTCGGGGGCGCGCTGTGAGCCGACCGGCGGGGCTCTCTGCCTATGTGGCGGTGACGGCGGCCTATTGGGCCTTCATGCTGACCGATGGCGCGCTGCGGATGCTGGTGCTGCTGCATTTCCACGGGTTGGGCTTTTCGCCGGTGCAACTGGCCTATCTCTTCGTGCTCTACGAGATCGCCGGGGTGGTCACCAACCTCTCGGCCGGCTGGATCGCCGCGCGTTTCGGCCTGACCTCGACGCTTTATGCCGGGCTCGGGTTGCAGGTTCTGGCGCTGTTGGCACTGGCGCAGCTTGATCCGTCCTGGGCGGTGGGGGCCTCGGTGCTCTACGTCATGGCGGTGCAGGGGGCGTCCGGCGTGGCCAAGGACCTGGCCAAGATGTCGTCGAAATCCGCGGTCAAGCTGCTGGCGCCCGAGGGCGAGGGCGGGCTCTTCCGCTGGGTGGCGCTGCTCACCGGGTCGAAGAACGCTGTCAAGGGCCTGGGCTTCCTCCTCGGGGCCGCGGCGCTGGGCGTGCTGGGGTTCGTGCCCTCGGTGCTGGGCATGGCGGCGGTGCTGGCGCTGATCCTGGCCGTGGTGGTGCTGAAGATGCCCGCCGGGCTGCCCGCCGGGCGCAAGGGCGCGAAATTCAGCGAGGTGCTGTCGAAGAACCGCGACATCAACTGGCTGAGCGCCGCGCGGGTCTTTCTATTCGGCGCAAGGGACGTCTGGTTCGTGGTTGGCATCCCGATCTACTTCTACGCGGTGCTGTCAGACGGCAGCGAGGCCGGCAACCGCGCGGCCTTCTTCCTGATCGGCAGTTTCATGGCGGTCTGGACCATCCTCTATGGCGCGGTCCAGGCCTCGGCGCCGCGGCTGCTGCGGGCAAAGACCCGCCCCGATACCGAGATCGTCGCCCTGGCGCGGCACTGGGTGGCGGCGCTGTTCTTTGTGCCGGCGGGATTGACGGGGTTGGTCTACCTGGCGGGCGCGCCGGCGCCCTGGCTGACCGTGGTGCTGGTGGTGGGGCTGCTGCTCTTCGGGGCGCTCTTTGCAGTGAACTCGGCGCTGCATTCCTACCTGGTGCTGGCCTTCACCAGCGCCGAGCGGGTGACGCTGGACGTCGGGTTCTACTACATGGCCAATGCCGCAGGGCGGCTTCTCGGGACGGTGATGTCCGGGCTGTCCTACCAGCTGGGCGGCGTGGCTTTGTGCTTGGCCACCGCGGCGCTTTTCATCGCCTTGAGCTGGGTTGCAACCTCGAAACTCGGGCAGCACGGCTAACTCCAATGCCCCGGCGCGGAATCAAGGCCGCAGGTCGCCGCGCCGCGGCCCGTCGATGGCGCGGCTTGGGGGCACGAAAAAAGCTGCCGAAGAGACTTCGGCAGCTTTTCAGGATTTTCAGGGCAGGAAGATCAGGTCGTCTTGCCGGGCATCTGGCGCGGTGCCGAGGGGGCGCGCTTGCGGCCGCGGCGATTTGCGGGCGCTGCCGGTTTCGCCGGTGCGGGCTTGGGGGCCTCTGCCTTCGGCGCTTCGGTCTTGGCGGCGTCCGCCTTGGGCGCTTCGGCTTTCGGAGCGTCGGCTTTGACGGCCTCGGCTTTGGGGGCTTCGGCCTTCGGAGCTTCAGCCTTGGGTGCCTCGGTCTTGGGAGCTTCAGCTTTCGGCGCTTCTGCCTTGGCCACTTCCGCTTTCGGGGCTTCGGCTTTGGGAGCTTCGGCCTTCGGTGCCTCTGCTTTAGGAGCCTCGGTCTTCGCCGCCGGCTTCACGTCTTCCGGCTTGGCCTCGACCTTGGGCGCTTCGGCTTTCACCGGCGCGGCCTTGGGCGCTTCGGCCTTCGGGGCCTCGACTTTCGCCTTCGGCGCCTCGGCCTTCACCTCGGGCTTCACGACAGCCGGCTTCGCCTCGGCTTTCGGCGCTTCGACCTTGGCCGCAGGCGCGTCCGCTTTCGGCGCGTCGCCAGCCTTCGTGCTCACCGCCTTGGCGACCGGCGCCGGGGTGCTCTCGACCGGGGTCGCGGCCTTGGGCGCTGTCTTGCGGGCAGGGGCCTTGCGCGCGGCGGGTTTGGCGTCGGCCGCGGGCACGTCATTGGCCGGCATGGTCTTCAGCGGCGCCACCGGCGAGAACAGCCGGGCACCTTCGACCGCCGAGGTCACCAGGACCTGTGCAAGACGCATGTTGCTTTCGAAGGCGCGGTTGGCCAGCTGCAGATAGGCGGCCGACATTTCAAGGTGTTTGACAAGCAGATTCATCAGTCATTCCTGTTTATGCATGGGGTCCGAACAAGGCGCCCGGACCGGCAGGGCCCTGGTTGGCAAGTCGGATGTGATTGTCGCCCACCGCTTCCGACAGGGGCGCGACCCAGGCCAGGGTCACCTGCTCGGGGCGTTTGCCGGCAATCAGCGCCAGCGCGGCGGCCAGGTTGGCCTCGAGAAAGGCCGCGGGCTTTTCGGTGAACATCCGGGTGTTTTCATCCTGCGCGACGGACCAGCCGCCGAGCATGCCGAGACTGCGATAGGCAATGACACTCTGGGCCTGGGCGGCCATCGCGCCAATGGCAAGACAGGCGTTCCAGCCGTCCAATGCCTGTTTCAATCCTGCCTGCATGTCTCCGTGTCGTCCTTCCCGGAACCGGGCCACGCCCGGGCATGGCACCGCGCCACGCATTCCTGTTGACGGACAGTGTAACACGAAATGCCGCGCGCGCAGCATCTAAAATGCTGCACTGCGGCACGGGTCGGCGGTCTGTTGCCGTTTGGTCAGGCGGTGGCAAAAGCCGGGCGAAACCAAGGGCTCAGCTGTCAATCATCGCTTGCAGAATGGCCTTGGCGCTCTCGCTGGACCAGTCGGCCTCGCCTTCGAGCCTGGCAATCTCGTGGCCGTCTCGGTCGAGAATCACCGTGGTGGGCAGGCCGAAAACCCCCAGACCCCTGGCAATCGCCTGGTCGGGATCGCGGTGCAGCGGCAGGTTGTCGACGTCGATGCTCTCGAAGAACCGGGTCATCGACGGCGCCGGGTTGCGGCCGGTGGCCAGGGTGACCACCTCGAAATCCTCGCCGCCCAGCTCGGTCTGGAGATCGGCCAGCATCGGCATCTCCTTGCGGCAGGGGGCGCACCATGTGGCCCAGAAGTTCAGCAGCACCACCTTGCCGTGATAGCTGGTCAGGCTCATCGCCTCGCCGTCGAAATCGGTGAAATCGGTCGCGGTGACCGAGACCGGGGCGGGGTGCACCCTGAGCTTCTGCATGTCGCCGTCGCGCAGCGCCTCGAGGGCGGCGGGATCGGCAGCATTTGCGCTTGCCCCCAAGCCCATATAGACAGCGGCAGCAAGAGCCGATGCATTCAATCCCCGACGAGTGAGCTTCATGTCAGACAAATCCTCAAACCAGATGTGGGGCGGCCGTTTTGCCGCTGGACCAGACGCGATCATGGAGGCGATCAATGCCTCGATCGGCTTCGATCAGCGTATGGCCGCGCAGGACATCGAGGGCTCGCGCGCCCATGCCGCCATGTTGGCCGCCCAAGGCATCATTGACGGTAGAGACGCCGAGGCGATCAGGGAAGGGCTTCTCACGATCTTGTCAGAGATCGAGCGGGGCGAGTTCGCTTTTTCCACCGCTCTGGAAGACATTCACATGAATGTCGAGGCACGGCTGAAAGAGGTGATCGGCGAACCGGCCGGCCGTCTGCACACCGGCCGGTCGCGCAACGACCAGGTGGCGACCGACTTCAAACTCTGGACCCGCGATCAACTCGATGCCGTCGACCAGGCGCTGGGCGCGCTGATCAAGGCGCTGCTGGCCCAGGCCGAGGCCGGGGCCGACTGGGTGATGCCGGGCTTCACCCACCTGCAGGTGGCGCAGCCGGTGACCTGGGGCCACCACATGATGGCCTATGTCGAGATGTTCGCCCGCGACCGCTCGCGCATCCAGGACGCCCGCCGCCGGATGAACGAATGCCCGCTGGGCGCCGCCGCGCTGGCCGGCACTTCATTCCCGATCGACCGCCACGCCACGGCCGAGGCGCTGGGCTTCGACCGCCCCGCCGCCAATTCGCTCGACGCCGTGTCGGACCGCGATTTCGCGCTGGAGTTCCTGTCCTCGGCCTCGATCTGCGCCATGCACCTGAGCCGTCTCGCTGAGGAACTGGTGATCTGGTCCTCGGCGCAGTTCCGCTTCGTGACGCTGTCCGACCGCTTCTCCACCGGCTCTTCGATCATGCCGCAGAAGAAGAACCCCGACGCGGCCGAGCTGATCCGCGCCAAGATCGGCCGGATTTTCGGGGCCAACGTGGCGCTGATGACGGTGATGAAAGGGCTGCCCTTGGCCTATTCCAAGGACATGCAGGAAGACAAGGAACAGGTCTTCGACGCCGCCGACAACCTGATGCTGGCGCTGGCGGCGATGGAAGGCATGGTCAAGGACATGTCCGCCAATCGCGAAAGCTTGGAGGCCGCTGCCGCCACCGGCTTCTCGACCGCGACCGATCTTGCCGACTGGCTGGTGCGGGTGCTGGGCATGCCGTTCCGCGACGCGCACCACGTGACCGGATCGCTGGTGGCCAAGGCCGAGGCCAAAGGCTGCGACCTGCCGGACCTCAGCCTCGAAGACATGCAGGCGGTGCACGAACACATCACCGCCGAGGTCTTTGACGTGCTGGGCGTCCACAACTCCGTAGCCTCGCGCACATCCTATGGCGGGACCGCGCCGGAGCGGGTCCGCGAACAGGTGGCACGCTGGAAAGAGGCGCTGGCATGAGGGCGCTGGGCCTTCTGGCGGCAGCGCTCTGGCTCGCCGCCTGCGGCGTCGACGGCGCGCCCACGCGGCCCGAAGGCGATGTGCCGGTCTCTGTCACCGTCACCGGCACGTCCGAGGTCGGTGTGACCGGCGGATCGAACTGAGCGCATGGCCGGCATCTCGCCCCTCCGCTGGCTCTACCTCGCCCTGGCGCTCTGGGGCGCGCTGCACCCGATGGCCTATTTCCTTGGCTGGTTCGCTGGTAACGGCTTTGACCTTGCCGGACTTGTCGCCGCATGGCACGCAAATGCGGCGACAAGCGGGCTGGTCTGGGACCTGACCATCGCCGCTCTGGCGCTGACCCTGTGGGTCCTCGCCGAGGTCTCGGTCCGGCGCAACTGGGAGGCGCTGCTGGCGATCCCGGCGACCTTTCTCATCGGGCTGTCCTGCGGTCTGCCGCTCTACCTGTTCCTGCGCAGCCGACCTATCCCTTAGGGCGTCCTGTCACGCTTAATTTACCGTGCAACGGGACCGGCGCGCCGCATTGCGGCCATATTTGCCTGTGAAATTGTGGCGAGACTCAGCCGAGGATTCCACAGCGCGCCATGACCGATGTTTTTGCCAGTAAATCAGCCGTTCCGGCACCGCCTGCACCGCAGGCCGGAGGACAGGGCCGGGTGATGCGGGTCGCCCGCGAACATGGCGTCGGACCGTTGCGCCAATATGCCCAGATCCTCGCGCTTCGGATGCGCGGCACCGGTATCGGCGCTGGCGAATATTACGACTTCGGGCTCTACGACAGCGCCCACACCGGCCAATGCCGGGCGCGGTTTCTGGGCGAACAGGCCAGCCGCGAACTCAATCTCTCGCTTTCGCCCGAGGGCGTCTGGGACCACGACGCCATCGTCACCGACAAGGTGGCGCTGATCCATTATGTGGCCGAGCGTGGCCTGCCCACCGCCAGGACCCAGGCCACCGTCGGCAAGGCGCATGAGTTCGGCGGCGTGCTGCGGCTCAAGCACATGGCGCAGGTGCTGGAATTCCTCGCCAATCGGGCGCGCTATCCGCTGCTGGCCAAGCCCACCTTCGGCAAGCTCAGCACCGGCGTGCAGCGGATCGAGCGGATCGACGACGAAGGCCGCTTCCTGCGCTTCGCCAATGGCCGCTTCACCGAACTGGCCGCCTTGGCCGAAGAGATCATGCGCGATCACGGCAAGACCGGCCTGGTGTTCCAGACCGCGTTGCGCCAGCACCCGCAGATCACCGGTCTGGCAGGCTCGGGCCTCGTGAAACTGCGCGTCGTCACCCTGGCCGACGAGCCGCAGGCGCCCGGCGCGCTTTATGCTCTGGCCTGCCTGCCCGATGTGACGGGCGACAGCCGCATGCTCTGCCCGATCGACCTGGCCAGCGGCACGCTGGGCCAGTGTCGGCGTGGCAGGGGGCCCGACAGCGACTGGCATGACCATCACCCGGTTACCGGCAAGCCGCTGGCAGGGCAGGAGCTGCCGAACTGGCGCGCTGTGCTTGATCTTGCCTGCGCGGCGCATACCCTGCTGCCCGATTGCGGCATCATGGGCTGGGACATCGGGCTGACCCCCGAAGGCCCGATGATCGTCAGCGGCACCGGCGCGCCGCGCCATGCGCTGTATCAGCTGGCCAGCGGCGAAGGCGTGATGAACCCGCGCTTTGCCCGGCGCTTCAGCGCCGTGGCCGAACGGCAGGCCCGGGCGCTGCAGGTGGCCCTGCGGCGCTGATCGCCCATTGATCCCGGCCGCGGTTTTGCTATGACCGCCGCCATGGATCATTTTCTCTACCGCGACGGCGCGCTTTTCGCCGAAGACGTGCCCGTGGCCGAGATTGCCGCCGCGGTCGGTACGCCGTTCTATCTCTATTCCACAGCGACGCTGCTGCGCCATTTCACCCTGTTCGACGACGCGCTCGACGGTGTGCCGCATCTGGTCTGCTACGCCATGAAGGCGGCGTCTAACCAGGCGATCCTCAAGACATTGGCCCAGGCCGGGGCGGGGATGGACGTGGTGTCTGGCGGCGAATACGCCCGGGCGAAAGCCGCCGGCGTGCCGGGCGAGAGGATCGTCTTTTCCGGCGTCGGCAAGACGCACGAAGAGATCCGCACCGCGCTGACCGGCGGCATCCGCCAGTTCAACGTCGAGAGCGAGCCCGAGATGGCGGTGATCTCCGAGGTCGCGACGTCGCTGGGCGTCGAAGCCCCGATCACCATCCGGGTGAACCCGGATGTCGACGCCAGGACCCATGCCAAGATCGCCACCGGCAAGAGCGAAAACAAGTTCGGCATCCCGATCTCCCGCGCGCGAGAGGTCTATGCCCATGCCGCCAGCCTGCCGGGCCTCAAGGTCATCGGCATCGATGTGCATATCGGCAGCCAGCTCACCGAGCTCGAACCCTTCCGGCTGGCCTATCAGAAGGTGGCCGAGCTGACCGAGACCCTGCGCGCAGACGGCCATGACATCCAGCGCCTCGACCTCGGCGGTGGCCTCGGCATCCCCTACACCCGCTCCAACGCGGCGCCGCCGCTGCCGGTGGAATATGGCGCGCTGATCAAGGAGTGCGTCGGGCACCTCGGCTGCGAGGTCGAGATCGAGCCGGGCCGGCTGATCGCCGGCAACGCCGGGATTCTGGTGTCCAAGGTGATCTACGTCAAACAGGGCGAAGACCGGCAGTTCCTGATCCTCGACGGCGCAATGAACGACCTGATCCGCCCGGCGATGTATGACGCCTGGCACGATATCGTGCCGGTGATCGAGCCCGAGGCCGGTGTCGAGCAGACCGCCTATGACATCGTCGGTCCGGTCTGCGAATCCGGTGACACCTTTGCCAAGGGCCGTATGATGCCGCCGCTGTTGCCCGGTGATCTGGTGGCCTTTCGCTCGGCCGGGGCCTATGGCGCGGTGATGGCCAGCGAATACAACACCCGCCCCCTGATCCCCGAGGTTCTGGTGCGGGACGATAAATTTGCTGTCATCAGACCGCGTCCGACCTTTGACGAAATGATAAACCGCGATACCATCCCGGCGTGGCTTTGACGCTTTCCCGCGTCCGGGCCGGTCAGAGTGGAGCGGTATCATCCCCCGGACGACACGGTATCATGAGAGTGTAAGCCGCATACGCGGCGCAGTGACCTTGACCCATCTCGGCCTCTGGGCCGAGCGTGCGACCCGCGCGTTCTGGCCGCTCTGGTCGGTTCTGCTGCTGGCGCTGGCGCTTCTGATGCTGGGGGTGCAGGACCTGCTGCCGCTCGAAGCGGTCTGGACGCTGATCGTCGTCTTCGGCCTTGGCGCTCTGGTGACACTCGGGCTTGGCCTCCGCCGCTTCCGCTGGCCGCATCGGCAAGAGGCGCTGGACCGGCTGGACGCCACGCTCAAGGGCCGCCCGCTTCAGACCCTGCGTGACACCCAGATGATCGGCGGCAGCGATGCTGCCTCGGTCGCGGTCTGGCGGGCGCATCAGGATCGCATGGCCGCCCGCGCAGCGCAGGCGCGCGCCGTCTCGCCCGACCTGCGGGTGTCGCAGCGCGACCCCTATGCCCTGCGCTACGTGGCGGTGCTGGCCCTGGCGGTGGCGCTGCTCTTTGGCTCGTTCTGGAAGGTCTCCTCCGTCACCGGCGTCGCGGCTGGCGGGCAGGGGCTGGCCTCTGGCCCGACCTGGGAGGGCTGGGTCGAGCCGCCGGCCTATACCGGCCTGCCGTCGCTTTATCTCGCCGATCAATCCGGCGCGACGCTCGAGGTTGCCGAGGGCAGCCGCATCACCCTGCGGCTTTACGGCGAGGTCGGCGCGCTGACGGTGAGCGAAACGGTCTCTGGCCGCACCGCCGAGGTGCCCAGCGCCGCCGAAGCCTCGCAAAGCTTTGAAGTGCGCCAGCCCGGCGGGCTGACGATCGAAGGCCCCGGCGGGCGCAGCTGGCAGATCACCCTGACCCCCGACACCCGACCGCAGGTCCGCGTCATCGACGAGATCACCACCGCAGCGCGCGGCGAGATGTCCTTGCCCTTCGAGGCGCAGGACGATTACGGCATCCGCTCCGGCGAAGCGGTCATCACGCTCGACCTGGCCCAGATCGACCGCCGCCACCTGCTGGCCGCCGAGCCAGAGCCGCGCGAGGCAATCACCGTGCCGCTGCCGCTGCCGATCTCGGGCTCTCGCGCGCAATTCAACGAGACGCTGATCGAGGATTTCTCGCAGCATCCCTGGGCCAATCTTCCGGTGAAGATCGAGCTGCAGGTGCGCGACGACCGCGACCAGGCCAGCGCGCCCGAGGTGATCGCCGCGCCGCTGCCCGGCCGACGCTTCTTCGACCCCTTCGCCGCCGCGATCATCGACCAGCGCCGCGCGCTGCTGTGGTCGCGCGAAAATGCCCCCGACATCGCGATGATCCTGCGCGCGGTCACCCACCGGCCCGACGACCTGTTCCGGTCTGCCGTACCTTATCTGCGGATGCGCACCATTCAGCGCCGGCTCGAAAGCTTTGCCGACGCCGGCATGACCACCGCTCAGCGCGACGAACTGGCCGCGGCGATGTGGGACCTGGCGGTGCTGCTTGAGGATGGCGACCTGTCGGATGCGCTGGAACGGCTGCGCCGGGCGCAGGAGCGTCTGGCCGAGGCGATGAAGAACGGCGCCTCGGAACAGGAGATCGCCGAACTGATGCAGGAGCTGCGCGAGGCCACCCAGGACTACATGCGCCAGCTGGCACAGCAACAGCGCGAACAGGGGGAACAGGGCCAGCAACAGGCGCAGAACCCCGAGAACATGATGGAGATGACGCAGGACGACCTGCAGGCCATGATGGACCGCATCCAGGAGCTGATGGAGCAGGGCCGCATGGCCGAGGCCGAGCAGGCGCTGGCCGAGCTGCAGCAGATGCTCGAGAACATGCAGGTCACGCAAGGGCAACAAGGCCAGGGCCAGCAATCGCCGGGACAACAGGCGATGGACGGACTGGCCGAGACCCTGCGCGACCAGCAGGGCCTGTCCGATCAGGCCTTCCGCGACCTGCAGGAACAGTTCAACCCAAACGCCCAGCAGGGGCAGAACCCCAATAACCAGGGCCGCGACGGCCAGCAGGGCCAGGGGCAGGAGCACCAGCAGGGCGAAGGCGAGGGCCAGGGCCAGCAGGAGGGCCAGGGCGGGGGCGAGCAGCAGGGCGAGACCGGTCAGCAGGGCGGCTTGGCCGACCGGCAGGAGGCTTTGCGCCGCGAGCTTGAGCGGCAGCGTGGTGCGCTGCCGGGCCAGGGCACCGAGGCCGGCCGCCGGGCGCAGGACTCGCTCGAGGATGCCGAACGCGCCATGGATGGCGCCGAACAAGCGCTGCGCGGCAATGACTTGCCAGAGGCGATCGACCGCCAGGCCGAGGCAATGGACGCGCTGCGCGAAGGCATGCGCAACCTCGGCGAGGCACTGGCCGAAGAGCATCGCGAACAGGGCGGCCAAGGCGACACCGCCGGCGCCCGCGAAGGCGAACGGCAGGACCCGCTGGGCCGCGACACCGGCAATTCCGGCACCGTCAACAGCGGCGAAGACCTGTTGCAGGGCGAAGACGTCTACCGCCGCGCCCGCGAGCTGCTGGACGAGATCCGCCGCCGCTCGGGCGAGGGCGCGCGGCCCGAGATCGAACGCAACTACCTCGAGCGGTTGCTCGACCGGTTCTGACTGGGCGGGTGAAAGGCGGGCTCAGCCCGCCTGTTGCGTCGCTTCCGACGACAGGCTGTCGAGCCATTGCAGCGCCGCCAGCACCTTGCTGTCGAGCCAGCCGCGCAGCTGGTTGACCCAGGCCACGTAGTCGTCGAGCAGCGGCGCGGCGCCCGGCACCATGTCGGCGATCTGCGGCGAATAGGCATAGATCAGCGCCGCCACCGCCACCAGCAGCAACACCCAGGAGAAGCCCCGGCGGAAGTGACTGCGCGCCTTGCGCTCGGGCTCGGCGGCGATTTCCTCGCTGGCCTCGGACTTGCGCGGCTGGTCGGTCGAGCGCAGGGTCGAGTTGATCTCTTCGATGTCCGGCAGCAGTTCCCGGCGCGAGCCGCTGGCCGCGGCAGCAGCGGCTGCCGCCTTGGCCTTGGTCTCCGGAACGTCGGGGTCCTTGCCGCGCAGGCGCGCCATGCGGTCGCGCGCCTGCTGGGCGCGCAGCTCTTCCTCGTCGAGGTCGCGGCTCATGTCATCAAGGCCGAGGTCCGGCTGGCTCTCGACCGCACCGCGCTCGGCTTCGCGCACCCGGCTCTCACGCTCGGCCTCTTCGCGCAGCACGCTGGCGATCTCGGGGTCGAGCTGTCGCGGCCGCGGCTCCGCCACCGGGGGCGGCGCGGGCTCGGGTTCGGGCTCTGGCGGCGGAGCAGGTCGCGCGGTCTCGACCTCGGGCCTGGCCGATTGCCGGGCGAGGTCGAAATCGTCCTCTTCCACGGCCCCAGCCGCCGGCTGGAACCACGTCTTGCCGCAGTTCGAACATTGCACATCCCGGCCCTCCGGCGGGATCACATCATCCGGAACTTCATACTGCGCGTCGCAATTCGGGCACGTCAGCCGCATCTTTCCCACCTGTTGATCGTTCGGAGTGTTCCCCCTGCCTCAGCTTGGATCATAAGTCCACAGATCGGCAAGGAAAAGCGCAATGGCGTCAAGGGCGCGGATTGCATGTGGCGCGGCCCTGTTGCATTACGGGGCCGACTTGACGACGAACCTTATTTTCCTGGGCGGGGCGCATACGTGATCGAGCTTGATGAAGTGGCCTACAGCTATGGCGGCGGCGAACTGCTGACCGATCTGTCGCTGAGGCTGGCACCGGGATCGTTCCATTTCCTGACCGGCCCTTCAGGTGCCGGCAAGACCACCTTTCTCAAGCTCTGCTACGGCGCGCTGGTGCCGACCGGGGGCCAGGTCAAGCTGTTCAGCCAGGATGTGCGCAGTCTGGATCGAGACGGCATCGCCTTTGCCCGCCGCCGGATCGGCGTGGTGCACCAGGATTGCCAGTTCCTCGATCACCTCTCGGTGGCCGAGAACATCTCGCTGCCGCTGGCAGTATCGGGGCAGGACAAGCTGGCAGCACAGTCGAACCTCAAGGAACTGATGTCCTGGGTGGGCCTGTCGCACCGCGCCCAGGCCCTGCCGCCAGAGCTGTCGGGCGGCGAGCGTCAGCGCGCCGCGCTGGCCCGGGCGCTGATCCTGTCGCCCGACGTGATCCTGGCCGACGAGCCCACCGGCAACGTCGACTGGGAAATGTCGCAGCGGCTGCTGCAGCTGCTGGTCGAGCTCAACAAGATGGGCAAGACGATCATGATCGCCACCCATGACCTCAGCCTGATCCGCGCCGCCAAGCATCATGTGCAAGCGCGGGTGCTGCGGATTTCCGGGCGCAAGCTGCAACTGGCGGGGGCGGACCTGTGAAGATCGACGTCAAAGCCGTCACCGACATGCTGTCCTTCGACGCCGGCGCCGACCGGGTGGTGCCGCCGACCGGCTTCACTGCGCGGCTCACGGTATTCACTGCCGGGGCCATGGCCTTTCTCGCGGTCTTTGCGCTGGCGCTGTCGCTGGCCTCCGGCAGGCTTGCCTCGAACTGGCGCGATGCCTTGGCCGGCACCGCCACCCTGCGGATTTCGGCCCCGGCCGCGCAGATGGCGGCGCAGACCGACCGGGCGCTCAAGATCCTGTCCGAGACCCGCGGCGTCGCCGAGGCCCGGGCGCTGGAGCCGGACGAACAGCGCGCCCTGCTTGAGCCCTGGTTCGGCCCTGACCTGCCGGTCGAGAGCCTGCCGGTGCCGCAGCTGATCGAGGTCCGCGAGGACGGTCGCGGCTATGACGGCGACGGGCTGCGCCTGCGCCTGCAGGCCGAACTGCCCGGCGCGGTGCTCGACGATCACACCCGCTGGCGCAAGCCGCTGGTCAGCGCGGCCGGGCGGCTCAAGCTCTTGGGCTGGCTGGCGATCGTGCTGATCTTTGGCACCATGGGCGCGATGATCACGTTGGCGGCCAATGCCGCGCTGGCCGCCAATGCCCAGGTCATCCAGGTGCTGCGTCTGGTGGGCGCAACTGACAGCTACATCGCCCGCGCCTTCGTCCGCCGCTTTACCCTGCGCGCCGCCATGGGCGCCAGCGTCGGGGTAGTGGCCGGTCTTCTGGCGGTGCTGGTTCTGCCGGGCGCCAGCACCGAGGCCAGCATCCTGACCGGTCTGCGGTTCCAGGGCGATCACTGGCTTCTGCCGCTGGTGGTGCCGCTGCTGGCGGCGGTGGTGGCCTTTGCCGCCACACGCTACGCTGCGATGCGCGTGCTTGGGGGGCTCCGCTGATGCAATATGTCCGTTCGCTTCTGTTCAACATCCAGATGTACGTGATGCTGGCGATCATGGGGGTTGGGTTCTTTCCGCTGGCGCTTGCCAGCCGCAGCGGCGCGCGGCTCGCCTGCAAGACCTATTGCCGCTGGGTGCGCTGGACCGCCGGCTGGATGCTCGGCCTCAGGACCGAGGTGCGCGGCGTGGTGCCCGAGGGCGAGGTGATGGTGGCGGCCAAGCACCAGTCGTTCCTCGACATCATCATGATCTATTCGGCGCTGCCGGCGGCCAAGTTCATCATGAAGCGCGAATTGCTCTGGGCGCCGGTGGTGGGCCAATATGCCAGGCGCATCGGCTGCGTGCCGGTGGCGCGCGGCAAGCGCGGTGCGGCGATCAAGAAGATGGTGGCCGATGTGGCCTCCGGCCTGTCGGACCCCGGCCAGCTGGTGATCTATCCTCAGGGCACCCGGGTCGCGCCGACCCGGTATCTGCCCTACAAGGTGGGCTCTCACGTGCTCTATTCCGAACTGGGCCAGGCCTGCGTGCCGGTGGCGGCCAACGTCGGCGTCTTCTGGCCGCGGCACGGCGTGCTGCGCAAGCCGGGGGTGGCGGTGATCGAATTCCTGCAGCCGATCGCGCCGGGGCTCTCGCGCGGGGAGTTCATGCCGCTGCTGGAAGAGACCATCGAACGCCGGTCGATCGCCTTGATGCAGGAGGCAGGGTTTCACGACTTTCCCGAGGAGTATCAGGGGATGATCTCGTCTTGAGACAGGGCGGCTGAGGCCTCCTTGCTTCACGCGACAACGAGACCCCCCGGGCGCGGAACAAGGCCGCAGGCCGCCGCGCCCTCGCCGGGCCGCCCCCATGGCCCGGCGATCGGGTGACGTAAGCGCATCGATCATTCAAAGCGCGCCAGTGACAGGGATAAATTGAGCAGAACAGCCGGAGTATCGCCGCGCCGCGGCCCGTCGAAGCCGCGGCTTGTGTCTGGCGCAAACGGGAACGCCCCCGCATCTCTGCGAGGGCGTTTTCGGGTCAGCCTTGCAACAGGCTCACATGTGGATCGCGCCGTCGCCGCAGGCGAGTGCCGCCTCGCGCACGGCTTCGGAGAAGGTCGGGTGGGCGTGGCAGGTCAGGGCGATGTCCTCGGCCGAGGCGCCGAACTCCATGCCGACGCA
>NZ_JBLXEC010000032.1:0-24127 GCF_048263515.1 Marinovum sp.
TCCACATCAGTGTAAGGGGGTCATTTTTGGACGCCGATCACCCCGTTACGGGGTCAAAATTGCACGCCTGTTCACACACCTGACCATCCGGCGGCAGATCAAGATTGCGCACACAGATTTGACAGAATTCATCCACGATCGGCTGCCACTTTCCCGCCTTCCAGTGATTGGCTATCAGATACTCAACGAACTTAGCCCCTGCCATGCCGTGAGACATCGCGGTAGCCTCTTGCATCCGGTCAGCGAAGACCTGACCGCTCGTCGAGCCGTGAAGAGTGTCAAACGCGCCAAAGCGTCTTTCGCCTCCTGCCAGATCGATCAGCCGAACCTCTTGCCCTGCGGTTGCTTTTCGCCTCGCGCTTTGCATGTGAGCTTCGAGTGACAGCTCGCCGCTGGACAAGACAGGAACGCTCCAGCGCTGCCGAGCATCGGCCTGTCTCCCGCGGTCCATGCGGGCCTTGCCCCGGCCGTTGGCAAGCATATAGACGATTTCGCCAGCGACTTTCGGTTCAACTTCATGCAGTTCATCCAGTGCAAGCAGTGTGTTGTTGCTGGCGGCGGCGATCCCTTCGATCCCGTTGTCAGTGCCGCGCCAACTCTGCTTGAAGTCGGGCGCACCCCAGACGCTCACAGCGATGCGCAACAGAGTGGACTTTCCGCAGGAAGACGGGCCTCGGAAATGGAAACCGCCTCCCTCTGCGCCGAGCATCGACAATAGCGGCCCACTAAATGCAGTGGAAAGCGCCAATACCATCAGTGGGTTACCGGCACAGGGCTCGGCAACATCCCGCCGCCACTGCTCCATTGTGCCGCGGGGCTTCAACGCGCGGTCCATGGCCTGGGAGGCCCCAGTATGAATGATCTTTTGGGTTCCGATGACCCGACTCCTGCCCAAGGCAAAGGCATCGAAGCCGTCGCCCAGCCAGCCAAGCCGGTCTGTGCGTTCATAGCGATGCTCGGTGCGCCAGGAGGCAATCATCCCAATAACGGCCTTGTCAGCTTTTTCGACATCGCCCAGTTGCAAGCCAAGGGCAAATAGCGGGTCGAGCGCCGCACTAGCGCGTTTCTGCACCAGACGGGCTTCAACCACGCACTCGTGCCAACGGCCATCTGCGTCCTGAACGGAAATCACGCTCCCCCAACCTTTGCCTTGGGGGTCGCGGCACTGCCCGAGCACACGCAGGGGCGAACAAATCCTCTGCGGCTCGCTATCTTCGCTGGGGTCGCCGTCGTGTTTGTAGATGCCCTCTTCCTTGACCAGAAAGCCGTCAGCCAAGCCGGCTTCAGGTTTCCATGTCGCGTTTGCGGCGGTGGAAGGTTCAACAAAGGTCTCGGTCACCTTCAAGGCAAGGGACTGTTGGTGCATGGGCGGTGCTCCTTGGCAATAGCATAGGCTCGACACACCTGAGGGCGCGTCGGTCGGGTGGGATGAAAATGCGAGCGGATGAGGTGCTCGAGGGCTTGGTATGGTTAATATAGCAAGAAGCCCGCCGGACTGCGCTCGATCGCGAAAAAAAATTGAGGCCGATCGAAATGGTCGCGTGCCAGAGGCGCTCAAGGCGAGCCTGTCCTTCAGAAAATCACCAAGAAACAGAAAAAATTTTCACGACTTCGTGATCCCTTCTGCATCCCGTCGGCCGATTGCTATAGCAATAGTATGAGCGACGATCTTGCAAAGCTTCAGGCCGCCCAAGGCATACTGGCAGAGCTGGTAATCGAAGACCCGGTTTACATTCCGGTCTTCGAAAGGATCGAGCGCGAGATTTCCCTGCTGGAGCATCAGCAAAGCGCCATCGAACGCGCCAGAGCCGTAGTTGCCCGTCACAAGGCGATGGTCTGAAGCAACTTCTGCAGATGCACTAGAGACGCGCCCTTGCCATAGCGCTCGCGATCGAGAGCGTGGCCCATCAGATCGCGACGAATGCGCTCGTCGATCCCCGCCTCAAGCATGCGATCTTCGAAACTGTGCCGCAACCCGTAGAGAGTGTGCCGCGGCGTCTCCATCAGATGGTTTTCGCGCAGATACTTATTGATAGTGGCCGAAAGGCTGGAAGCACTGTCGCGATAGCGTGGAAAGCCATCCGGCGCGGCGCGCATCGCCTCAAGGCTCACGCCGCAGAGCGGTAACACCCGCCGAGCATTCGCACTCTTGAGCTGACGCAAGACCGGCTCGATCGCGATGTGCGGCACCGGCCCGTCCAGTCGGATCTGCTCCGGCGTCAGCGCCGCCAATTCGCTGGGCCGGGCACCGGTATTGACCATTGCCAGAAGAATAAGCCGCGCCTCGCTGTTCAGCCCCGCTAAGGCCCCCGGTATGATCAATCGGTCGCGGATCCAGGCGGTGGAGAACGGCGGACGCTGCGTCTGTTCGCCCTCCTTGAAACTGAGCCCGGCGAGCGGCAAATCGAGACCCAGTCGCTTCATCTGGTTGACCGTCTTCAGCACCTCGCCCAAGTGGATCAGGTCCTTGTTGGCGCTGCTGGGCTTGAGGCCCTCATTTTCGATCCGCTCGAGCCACCAGGCGCGGAAATCCAGCATATCGTCGCCGTTGATCTGCGAGATCGGCTTGTTGCCGACAACGCCGATGAAAGCCTGCACAGCCTTCTTTCGTGGGTTCTCCCATTTACGAAGCTGGTCCGCGCTCTTGCCCAAGGTCTTTTCCCGCGCCAGTTCCCAGTAAAGCTCGAGCGCGCGGGACACGGTGATCTCGGGCCGCTGCGCACCACCCAGCAAAGCTGCGGCTTGGGCGCGGTCAACCTTGCTGTCTCGAGCCGGAATAGCCTCGACCCTCTCCAGCAGCTCGTCGACTGGCAGTTTCGCAACCTGCCGGGCTGAGAGATAGCGAAAGCCCTGCGCCCTGGCGAGCTCCTGTGCCGCCTCGAAGCGCCGCTCGGCGTCCGATGTGTCACCGGCGAGCATCGCTTCCCAGCCGGCGACCAGCTGCTCCCACAGCAGGCCGGACTTGGTTTCGGCCTCCGATAAGCTGTCAGTGCCAAGGGCGACCCATACATGCTTGCGCGGCTCGACCGCGGCGTACCGCTTGGGGACCCGTCTGTAGAGGGAGAGCTTCTTTCCGCGCTGCTTGATTGCCATGTCACCCTCCGCATCGGCGGATAATGCATAGCAAAATGTATAGCAAAAAGTATAGCAGAAACCGATCCGAACAATCCAAGAGGCAATGAAATCACTCGATTTACAGAGTAATTTCAGCAACTTGCGCCACAAACGAAAAATGAAAGATGGCGGAGGAGGTGGGATTCGAACCCACGGTACGCTTTCACGCACGCCGGTTTTCAAGACCGGTGCATTCGACCACTCTGCCACTCCTCCGCGCAGGGCCTCGTTAAACGCCGGCAAGTGATTCTGCAAAGCGCTCTGATGCAGGATTTCCGCCGATCACGGCTCGCGGGCCTTTTCTTGCATGCGGGCAGAGGATAAGCTGTCGGCGCGCGCAAGGGCGCAGGCAGTCAGCACAAGACCGGAAAACCGGCAAGGCCCCACGACGGGCACAAAAGGCGAAAAGGGCAAGATGATGAATTCTCAGCGAGTTAGCGCGTCAGGCCAGGGGGCGATGCCGCGCGGGACGCGGGTGATGCGGCTTCTGGCGGCCGGCACGGCGGTCTGGCTGGTCGCGGCCTGCGAAAACGGCGCGCAGCTTCCGGGCTTTCTGCAACCCAAGGACGGCGACACCGCGGCCGCCGCCCCGGCAAGCCGCGCCACGCGGCTGGTGGAGCGCGACGTCGAGGCGCCGGATGTCTTTCAGGTGACCGAAAGCGGGCTCTGGGACGGGCGGCCTTCGCTGGGCGGCGTCTGGGTGGCGCATCCGGACGTGAAGGAACCCGAGCGGGTGATCATCCGCAATCCCGGCAATGGCAAATTCGTGATCGGCGCGCTCTTCCGCAAGGAACGCGCGACGCCGGGGCCCGAGCTTCAGGTTTCCTCCGATGCTGCCGATGCGCTGGGGCTGGTGGCCGGTCAGCCGACCAACCTCAACGTCACGGCGCTGCGCCGCGAGAAGACGCCGGAAACCCCGCAGACGCCCGAGACCGTGGACACCGCCGGGCTGGGTGCGCCCGATGCCGTGACCGCGACCGAGCTCGATGCGCCGGCCGCCGTGGCCGAAGCCGCGATCGACGCCGCGGCCGCGCCCGCCACGCCGCCCAAGCCGAAACCGGCGCCGGCGCCGGCGCCGGCGCCCAAGGCCTCGCCGCTGAGCAAACCCTATATCCAGCTTGGCATCTTCTCGGTCGAGAAGAACGCCCAGAACACCGCCGCGGCAATGAAATCGCGCGGGCTGAACGCCGTGATCAAGAAGCAGTCGAGCCAGGGCAAGACGTTCTGGCGGGTGCTTGTCGGCCCGGCCGCCAGCTCCTCTGAACGCGCGGGTTTCCTCAAGACGATCAAGGCGGCGGGCTTTACCGATGCCTATGCCGTGACAAACTGAAACGCCCCGCCGAGGGCCTCTGCCAATCGGACGAGCCATGACGAGACATTTCGCAGCCCCCCTCCTCGCCCTTGCGCTGGCCGCATCGACCGCGGTGTCGGCGCAGGCCTTCGACACCCGGGCGAAATCGGCCTTCGTGGTCGATCTGACCACCGGCACGGTGCTTCTGGCCAAGGATGCCGACACCGCGCTGCCGCCGGCCTCGATGTCGAAGCTGATGACGCTTTACATGGCGTTCGAGGCGATCCGCGATGGCCGGCTCGACCTGCAGGAAAAGCTGCCGGTGTCGCAGCACGCCATGTCCTATGGCGGCTCGACCATGTTTCTCGACACCACCGACCGGGTCTCGGTCGAGGACCTGCTGCGCGGGATCATCGTGCTGTCGGGCAATGATGCCTGCGCGGTGATCGCCGAGGCGCTGAGCCCCGATGGCACCGAGGCGGGCTTTGCCCGCTACATGACGCGGCGCGCGCAGCAGCTGGGCATGACCAATTCGACCTTCACCAATTCCAATGGCTGGCCCGCCGCCGGGCACCGCATGTCGACCCGTGACCTCGCGCTGATCGCCCGGCGGATCATCGAGGATTTCCCCGAGTTCTACCCGATGTTCGCCGAGCGTACCTTTGCCTTTGACGGCCGCGCGCCGCAGAACGTGACCAACCGCAACCCGTTGCTGCGGCTGGATATCGGCGCTGACGGGCTCAAGACCGGTCATACGCAGGAGGCCGGCTACGGTCTGGTGGGGTCGGCCAAGCAGGGGGATCGGCGGGTGGTCTTTGTCGTCTCCGGTCTCGACAGCGAGAGGGCGCGGGCCGAGGAGAGCGAGCAAATCGTCAACTGGGCGTTCCGGCATTTCACCCAGTCCAAGGTCGCAGCCGAGGGCCAGGTTGTGGCGGAGGCCGACGTCTGGATGGGCTCTTCCCCCAAGGTGGGGCTGGTGCCGGCCAAGGACATCGAGATGCTGGTGCCGGTGCTGGCCAGCGGCAAGATCAACGCCGAGGTGGTCTACAATTCCCCGATCGAGGCGCCCTTTGCCAAGGGTGACAAGCTGGGCGAGATGATCATCTCGCTCGAAGGTCTGCCGGAAACGACGGTGCCGCTGGTGGCCGATCGTGCCGTGGCCGCCGGCGGTTTCATGAGCCGGGTGACCACAGCCGCCAAGGTGCTGCTCAAGCAATGGGGCGCCCCGGTGCCCGGTTTGCCGTCCTGACCGCGCGCACAGGTGTTCATTTCCTTCGAAGGCATTGACGGGTCGGGCAAATCCACCCAGGCCCGGCTGTTGGCCGAGCATCTGCGCGGCCAGGGCCGCGAGGTTGTCCTGACGCGCGAGCCCGGCGGCTCGCCCGGGGCCGAGGAGATCCGGGCGCTGGTGCTGCAGGGCGATCCCGACCGCTGGTCGGCCGAGACCGAGATCCTGCTGTTTACCGCCGCCCGCCGCGATCATCTCGAGCGGACGATCCTGCCCGCGCTCGAGGCCGGAAAGGTGGTGATCTGCGACCGCTTTGCGGATTCGACGCGGATGTACCAGGGGCTCTCGCGCGGAGACCTGCGCGGCATCGTCGACCAGTTGCATGCGCTGATGATCGCACGCGAGCCTGACCTGACGATCCTGATCGACATGGACCCGGCGCTGGGCCTGGCCCGCGCCAAGGGGCGTGGCGGTGTCGAGGAACGGTTCGAGGATTTCGGCGCCGGCCTGCAGGAACAGATGCGCGCCGGATTCCTGGCATTGGCCAAGGAATACAGCGCCCGGTTCCGGGTAATCGACGGCGGACGGCCGGTGGAGGACGTGGCGCGTGACGTGGCGGATTTGGCTGCGCGTGAGATTTCCTAGCCTAAGACGCGAGGCAGCTCTTTCCTAACTTCCGACAAGCTCCCCAGCGCGTTAATAGCGGCCAACGGCCGCCGCGCATCGCCGGGCGCCCCCCCGGCACGGCGATTTGGCTGACGTTAGCGCGTCGCTCCGGTCTCTTGCGGATGTGGCAGGAATAAAGCGCTGCCGAACCGACGCAGGTTCGCCGCACCGCGGCCCGCAATTGCGCCGCTCTCTCCCAAACCTCCGACAAGCTCTCAGCGCGTTAACAGCGGCCAACGGCCGCCGCGCATCGCCGGGCCGCCTCCACGGCACGGCGATTTGGCTGACGTTAGCGCGCCGCTCCGGTAACTTGCGGATGTGGCAGGGATAAAGCGCTGCCGAACCGACGCAGGATCGCCGCACCGCGGCCCGGCAATGCGCGGCTCGAGCCCGGAAACGAAGCCACACCCTCAATCCCCCCTTCCGTCCCGCCGCACTCCGCACTAGACCTGAGCCCATGAGCGACGACCGCCCCCAACCCGACCAGATCGAAGGCGCGCCCCATCCGCGCGACACCGCCCGCCTCATCAGCCAGGACGCGGCCGAACAGGCCTTTCTCGAGGCCGTCACCTCGGGCCGCATGCACCATGGCTGGATGATTGCCGGCCCCCGCGGCACCGGCAAGGCGACGCTGGCCTGGCGCATCGCCCGCTACCTGATCGCCAACCCGCCAGGCGCCGCCGACGACGGTCTCTTCGGCGCGCCGCCGCCGCCCACCTCTCTCGACATCGACCCAGAGCATCCGGTCGCCCGGCGCATCACCGCAGGCTCCGAGCCCGGGCTCTTCAAGCTCACCCGCCCCTGGGACGACCGCGCCAAGCGGCTCAAGGCCGACATCACCGTCGACGAGGTGCGCAAGCTGAAAAGCCGCTTTGCCCTCTCGGCGGCCGACGGCGGCTGGCGCGTGGTGATCGTCGATGCGGCGGACGAGATGAACACCTCCGCCGCCAATGCGCTGCTGAAACTGCTGGAAGAGCCACCGGCCCGCTCGACCCTGCTGCTGGTCACACACCAGCCCTCGGCGCTTCTGCCGACGATCCGCTCGCGCTGCCGGATGCTGCAGCTGCGGCCGCTTTCGCCGGGTGACATGACCGCAGCCCTCGACCAGGCCGGCATCACCGTCGCATCGGAAGAAGCCGAGGCGCTGGCCGCCCTCTCGGCAGGCTCCGTCGGCGATGCCATCCGCCTGTCGCTGAACGACGGCCCCAAGCTCTACGCCGCGATCCTGTCGCTGCTGGGCACCCTGCCCCGGCTCGACCGCGCCCGCGCCCTGGCGCTGGCCGAGGCCGCCACCGCGCGCGGCGCCGAGGACCGGGTCAACACCATCTTCTCGCTGATCGACCTGGCGCTGATCCGGCTGGCCCGCGCCGGGGCCTCGGGGCAGATGCCGCATCCGGCCGCCGCCCCGCAGGAGGCCGAGGTCTTTGCCCGCCTTGCCCCCGATGCCCGCCGCGCCCGCGCCTGGGCCGAGATCGGCCAGCAGATCGCCGAGCGCAGCCGCCACGGGCGGGCGGTCAATCTTGACCCTGCCGCGCTCATCCTAGATACGATGATCAAACTCCAGAAAACGGCGTCCGACCTGGCCGCCTGAGGCGGATATGAGCAACCCGAAGATCACCGACAGCCACACCCATCTCGACTTCCCGGATTTCGACGGCGAGCGCGACGCGATTGTCGCCCGCGCCGTGGATGCCGGGGTGCACCGCATGGTCACCATCTGCACCCGCCTGAAGAACGAACCCAAGGTGCGCGCCCTGGCCGAGAGCTATGACCCGGTGTTCTACGCCGCCGGCACCCACCCGATGAGCGCCGCCGAAGAGCCGCTGACCTCGGTCGAGGAGCTGGTGAGCCTGGCGCAGCACCCGAAGTTCGTGGGCATCGGCGAGACCGGGCTCGACTATCACTACACCGCCGAAAGTGCTGATATTCAAAAGCAATCCCTGCGCATCCACATTGCGGCCGCGCAGCAGACCGGCCTGCCGCTGATCATCCACGCCCGCGCCGCAGACGACGACATGGCCGAGATCCTCACCGCCGAGCACCGCAATGCGCCTTATGCCTGCGTCATGCACTGCTTCTCGTCGAGCGCCGAGCTGGCCCGCCGCGCCCTCGACCTCGGCTTCTACCTGTCGATGTCCGGCATCACCGCCTTCCCCAAGAGCCAGGAGCTGCGCGACATCTTTGCCGCCGCCCCGATCGACCGCATCCTGGTGGAAACCGACGCCCCCTACCTCGCGCCGCCACCGCGCCGGGGCAAGCGCAACGAGCCGGCCTATACCGCCCACACCGCCCGCCGCGCCGCCGAGACCTTCGGCATGGACTATGCCGAGTTCGCCGCGCAGACCGAGGCCAATTTCGAACGGCTCTTTGCCAAGGCCGCCGCGTGGTCACCGTCATGAGCGATCACTACCGGTTCACCATCCTCGGCTGCGGCTCCTCCGGCGGCGTGCCCCGTCTCGGCGGCCACTGGGGCGATTGCGACCCTGCAAACCCGAAGAACACCCGCCGCCGCTGCTCGATGCTGGTCGAACGGGTCAGCGACGCCGGCACCACCTCGGTGCTGATCGACACCTCGCCCGACCTGCGCAGCCAGCTGCTCGACGCCGGCACCGGGCGGCTCGACGGGGTGGTCTATACCCATGCCCATGCCGATCACACCCATGGCATCGACGACCTGCGGATGATTGTCTTCAACATGAAGAACCGCCTGCCGGTCTGGGCCGACGGCCCGACCCAGGAGGCGCTGCTGGCGCGCTTCGGCTATGCCTTCGTCCAGCCCGCAGGCTCGCCCTATCCGCCGATCCTCGATCTCAACACCATCGACGGCGACGTCACCATCACCGGCGCCGGCGGCCCGATCACACTGACCCCCTTCGAGGTCGACCATGGCTCGATGGACGCGCTCGGGTTCCGCATCGCCGGCCTCGCCTATCTGCCCGACGTGGCGCAAATCCCCGATCCGGTCTGGCCGATGCTCGACGGGCTCGACATCTGGGTGGTCGACGCGCTTCGTCGCAAGCCGCATCCCACCCATTCGCACCTCGCCCGGACGCTGGACTGGATCGCGCGGGTGGCGCCGAAACGCGCGGTGCTGACCAACATGCACATCGATCTCGACTACGCCACGCTCGAGGCCGAGACCCCCGACCACATCACCCCGGCCTACGATCTCATGCAGCTGACACTTCCTGCATGACCCGGGGTTTCTTCTCTTTCAAAATACGCCCACGCCACGCCAGCCCCGAGGCGCAAGGCTGACATGCAGGCGCTGCTCGAGGTGATCCTGCCGGTCTTTCTGGTGATCGGCGCCGGCTATCTCGCCGTCTGGCGTCGCTGGATCAGCGACAATGCCATCGACGGGTTGATGGATTTCACCCAGAAGATCGCCATTCCGACGCTGCTCTTCATGGCGATCTCGACCCTTGATCTCGGCGCGCATTTCGACCTGGCACTGCTGGTCAGCTTCTACACCGGCTCCTTCACCGGCTTCACCATTGGCCTGCTGGCCGGGCGCTTTGTCTTCAAGCGCGCCTGGGAAGACTCGGTTGCCATCGGCTTCTGCTGCCTCTTTGCCAACTCGGTGATGCTGGGCATCGCCATCACCGAGAGCGCCTATGGCGCCGCGGCCCTTGGCCCGAACTACGCCATCGTCGCCCTGCATTCGCCCTTCTGCTACGGCATCGGCATCACCGCGATGGAGATCGCCCGCTCGCGCGGCACCCCGGCGCGGCAGATGCCGGCCAAGGTCCTGAAGGCGATGTTTCGCAATGCGCTGGTGATCGGCATCCTGCTGGGCTTTGCCGTCAACTTCTCGGGCCTCGACCTGCCCGATGTGGCCACCGACGGGCTCGACCTGGTGATCCGAGCCGCCATTCCTTGTGCGCTCTTCGGCATGGGCGGGGTCATGTACCGCTATCGCCCTGACGGAGATTTCCGCATCATTGCATTGGTTTGCGGCGTGTCTCTCATCCTTCACCCGAGCATCACCTTCACCCTGGGCACGCTCACCGGCCTGTCGACCGGCGCGCTGCGCTCGGCGGTGCTGACGGCGTCGATGGCGCCGGGGATCAACTGCTACGTCTTTGCCAACATGTATGGCGTGGCCAAGCGGGTGGCGGCCTCTTCGGTGCTGATCGCCACCGCGCTGTCGATCCTGACGATCTGGGTCTGGCTGGCGCTGCTGCCCTAGCGGGTCTGGCCAGTGGCCTTGAGCCGCGCCGCCATGGCGCTGAGCCGCGCGTAGACCGCGCCGGCGTCGTCGTGCCATTCGGCCACCGCCGCGCCCTGCGCCGTGACCACCGCGCTGTCGCCCCGTGCCGCCGGCCCGGTCAGCGCCGCCTGCGGCCCCTTTGCCAGCACCGACTCGACCGTGCCCCGCAACAGCACCGCATGCAGCTCTGACATGACGTCTTCCGGCATCCCGGCCTCGGCCCAGGCCTCCTGCGCCAGCGCCTGCAGAACGGTGGTGAAGTTGTTCGAGATCACCGCCGCCGCGTGATAGAGCGCCTTGGCCTCGCCGCGGATCGGAAAGCAGCGCGCGCCGAGGGCGGTGAAGACCTGCGTCAGCAGCGCTGACGCCGCGCCCTCGATGCCACAGAAGGCGCCCTGGAACTGCACAACCGAGAGCGCGGGATCGGCGAAGGAGAGCACAGAATGGGCGCTGCCGGTCTGCCAGCCGGCCTCGGCCAACGGCGCCAGCAGCGCTGAAGGGTGAAAGCCGCTGCAATGGGCGACAGTGGCCGGTGGCAGGTCACAGGCCGCCAGCCTGCGCGCGACCGCTGCAATCTGGTCGTCCGGCACGGTCAGCAGGTAGACATCCGCCGGGCGCAGCGCCTCGAAGGTGTCAATTGCCCTGCCGCTGAAGGCGAAATCCCGCGCCGCCTCGGCCGCCTCGATGCGCCGCGCGAGGATGTCGGCGACACCAAAGCCATCAGTATCGTTGCACCGCCGCAACAGCGTCTGGCCCACCTTGCCGGGACCGATGACCGTAATCGAGAGGGCGCGCGTCATGCTGGTGTCCTTCGCTCCGGGGCGGTCGGGGCGAGGAATGGTGCGGGTGAAGGGACTTGAACCCCCACGCCTTGCGGCGCCAGAACCTAAATCTGGTGCGTCTACCAATTCCGCCACACCCGCATCCTGCGCCGCGCCAGAAGCGCTTGCGCCCGCAGGTCTCTAGCAAAGCTGGAAACAGGATGCGAGGGGATTTAGGCGCAGGGCGATAAAATATCAGGACATTTACCGGTTCTTGAGATAACCTGTGAAAAAAAACGAGCAGTGAATACAGGTAAGCCCATGAAACCCAACGAGGTCGGGCGCGCAGTGGAACAGATCCCCCGGCCGGACTCCGTCCGGACGGACGAGCGCGCGGATATCGAGATCAACGGTCTTCTGGCCGGCACGCGGCTGTGGACGCTGGACGGCGAGATGCCGGTGCAGTTCCTCAGCCCGGGCGACCGGATCATCACCCGAGACACCGGCATGGCGCTGCTGGGCGCGGTCGAGACGCTGGAGGTGACCTGCGCCACAGTGCGGATCAAGGCCGGCTCACTGGGTCACACACGGCCCGATGAGGACCTCGTGCTGCCCGCCAGCCAGCGGGTGCTGGTGCGCGACTGGCGCGCCCAGGCGCTGTTTGGCGCCAAGGAGGTGCTGGTGCCGGTCGCGCGGCTGGTAGATGGCAAGTTCATCACCCAGGGCGCTGTCGAGCGGCTGCGGCTGATCTCCCTGCGGTTTGACGCGCCACATATCCTTTATGCCGACGGCATCGAGATTGCCTGCGGCACGCGAATGGCAGAACTGGTGGCCTAGAGCCCCAGCCCGCGCAGGACAGGTGGCAGCGCCTCTGGCAGGTCCTCGGCAATCAGCCCGGGGCCAACATGGCGCGCGGCCTCGACATGCAGCCATGCGGCGGCCTCGGCCGCCTGCATCGGTGACAGGCCCCGCGCCAGCAGCCCGGTGATCATGCCCGCCAGCACGTCCCCGGACCCGGCGGTGGCCAGCCAGGGCGCCGCGCGGTCGTAGAGCGCCGCATTGACCGAACAGCGCCCCTCCGGGTCGGCAATCACCGTGGCCGGCCCCTTGAAGAGCACCACACAGCCCGCCCGCTGTGCCGCCTCTCGCGTGGCGTCGACCTTGGACCAGGCCGGGCCACGGGTCGGCGTCTCTTTCAGCCGCGCCGCGATATCGGGGAACAGCCGGGCGAACTCACCGCCATGCGGGGTCAGCACGCAGCCCGGGTGCAACAGATCGAACAGCGCGTCGGGCGCCTCTCTGAACGCCGTCAAAGCATCTGCATCCAGCACCACCCCGCGCGCAGGGGGCGCCGTCGGCCCCCCGTCCCCCAGCGCCACCGGCACTAGCGCCTTCGCCCGCTCGACCCCCAGCCCCGGCCCGAGGCAGAGCGCGTTGATCCGGGCGTCCTCCAACACCCGGCCCAAACCCTCGGCATCCTCGACCCGCCTGAGCATCAGAGCGGTGATCTGCGACGCCACTTCCATCTGCGCCGATCCCGGCACCCCCAGCGTCACCAGCCCCGCACCGATCCTGAGCGCGCCACGTGCGGCCAGCCGCGCCGCGCCGGTCTTGCCGAAGCCGCCAGAGAGGACCAAGGCGTGACCGTGATCGTATTTGTGAGAGCCCGCCTCGCCTTTCCCGAGCCACCGCCCGGGCCAGACACGCCCGGGCGGCCGGGAATGCCTGTCGGCCTCCAGCAGGCAGGTCCGGTCCAGCGGGCGCGTCTCGGTCCGGTTCAGCTGCGCCGGGTCCTCGCGGCCCAGACCGATATCCACGAGACGCAACCGGGTCTGCAGTGTGCCGAGGTAATGCCCCAGCTTGGCGCGGTGAAAGGAACAGGTCAGATCGGCCTGCAGGATCCGCTTCGAGGCCTCCTCGCGCCACCAGTGCCGGTGCGCCTCCGATCCGTCCTCTGCCCCCTCGGGCCTTGCAGGCACCAGAAAGGCACCGCTGTCGCAATCGAGCCCCGAGGGGCAGTCCACCGCCACCGTATGACAGCGATGCCCGGCGCCGGTGTCGCGCTGCTTTACCGCGTGAAAGGCGTTTGCACAGTCCAAAGGGATCGCCCGCGACAGGCCGGTGCCGAACATCGCGTCGATCAGAACCTCGGGCCGGGTGCCTCGGGCGACCGCCTCGACCGTCAGCGGCTGCGTCTCGCCCATCTCGGACCATCTGTCATGGTTCGTCCTGGAATCCGGCGGCAGCCGCGCGGGATCACCGTAGAGAAACACCTCCACCGTCCAGCCGCGTTCCTTCAGCAACCGCGCAATGACAAACCCGTCGCCGCCATTGTTGCCAGGCCCGCAAAGCACCACCGCCCGGTGCGCGCCCTGCCCCAGCTCCGGCCATTCCTCGAGGACCGCCTCGACCACGCCCGCCCCGGCGCGCTCCATCAACTCGAGACCGGTCACCTTGCCGCTGGCAATCGCCGCCTGTTCGAAGGCCCGCATCTGCGCCGCGCTCAGCAATTCCCCCCATCGGACCCCCAAGATTCAATTCTGCTTGATTTATGTGCAAATCGCCCGTTCTTTAGGCGCATGGTTTTGGCCGGTGCTCAAATCCGCCTCTCCCCGAGCCTACACAATTGTAGCCCCCGGTGAGAAGTGGTCTGAGCCTCTCAACACCCTTTGCGAGGAGGCACCACATGAAGAAAATCGAGGCAATCATCAAGCCGTTCAAGCTTGATGAGGTCAAGGAGGCGCTGCAGGACGTCGGCGTTCAGGGCCTCAGCGTGGTCGAGGTCAAGGGCTTCGGGCGGCAGAAAGGCCACACCGAACTGTACCGCGGCGCGGAATACGTGGTCGACTTCCTGCCCAAGGTGAAGATCGAGGTGGTGCTGGACGACGACCAGGTCGACGGCGCCATCGAGGCGATCGTCGAGGCAGCCAAGACCGACAAGATCGGCGACGGCAAGATCTTCGTGACCCCGGTCGAACAGGCGATCCGCATCCGGACCGGCGAAACCGGCTCGGACGCGCTCTGAGCCAAAGCGCACGTGCCCCGGACCTGATCCGGGGCCTCCTGCACGGCGCGACATGCATCAGGTCCCGGGCCGGGTCCGGGACCCCGAAACACCAAATCAAACTCAAGGGAATGACCAAATGAGCGCAAAAGACCTGCTCAAGCTGATCAAGGACGAGGACGTTGCCTACGTCGACATCCGCTTTACCGACCCGCGCGGCAGACTGCAGCACGTGACCGTGATCGAAAGCGAAGTCGACGAGGATTTCCTCGAAGAGGGCTTCATGTTCGACGGCTCCTCGATTGCCGGCTGGAAATCGATCGAAGCTTCCGACATGAAGCTGATGCCCGACTGCGACAGCGCCTATATCGACCCGTTCTATGCCGAAAAGACCGTCTGCGTGCATTGCTCTGTTGTCGAGCCTGACACCAACGAGCCCTATAACCGCGACCCGCGCGGCACCGCAGAAAAGGCCGAGGCCTACCTGAAGTCGACCGGCATCGGTGACATCTCCTACTGGGGCCCCGAGGCCGAGTTCTTCCTGTTCGACGACGTGCGTTTCTCGAACACCATCAACAAGGTCTCCTACGAGGTCGACGCGATCGACGCCTCCTGGAACACCGACACCGAATACGAGATGGGCAACACCGGCCACCGTCCGGGTCTCAAGGGCGGCTACTTCCCCGTGAACCCGACCGACGACGGCCAGGACATCCGTTCTGAGATGCTCTCGACCATGAAGCGCCTCGGCATGAAGGTCGACAAGCACCACCACGAAGTGGCGTCCTGCCAGCACGAGCTGGGCCTGATCTTCGGCACGCTGACCAAACAGGCCGACGAGCTGCAGAAGTACAAGTACGTCATCCACAACGTGGCCCAGGCCTATGGCAAATCGGCGACCTTCATGCCGAAGCCGATCTATGGCGACAACGGCACCGGCATGCACTGCAACATGTCGATCTGGAAAGACGGCAAGCCGCTCTTTGCCGGCGACAAATATGCCGACCTGAGCCAGGAAGCCCTGTACTTCATCGGTGGTATCCTGAAGCACGCCAAGTCGCTCAACGCCTTCACCAATCCCTCGACCAACAGCTACAAGCGGCTGATCCCCGGCTTCGAGGCCCCCGTTCTGCGCGCCTATTCGGCCCGCAACCGCTCGGGTTGCGTCCGGATCCCGTGGACCGAGAACCCCAAGGCCAAGCGCGTCGAAGCCCGTTTCCCCGATCCCTCGGCGAACCCCTACCTGTGCTTCGCGGCCCTGCTGATGGCCGGCCTCGACGGCATCCAGAACAAGATCGATCCCGGCGAGGCGATGGACAAGAACCTCTACGACCTGCCGGCCGAAGAGCTCGAAGGCATCCCCACCGTCTGCGGTTCGCTCCGCGAGGCGATGGAAGAGCTGCAGAAGGACATGGACTATCTGCTGGCCGGCGACGTCTTTACCAAGGATCAGATCGAGGGCTACATCGAGCTGAAGATGGAAGAGATCGAGAAGTACGAGCACACGCCGCACCCGGTCGAGTTCGGCATGTACTACAGCTGCTGAGGGCGGTGCCGGGCGCAGGCCCGGCCTCTTCTCCGGCACAGGCAAAGGGCGTCCCTCGGGGCGCCCTTTTCGCGTCGCACGGGGCCGGCCCGCCGGTGGCGCGAAAACTTCCCGGAATTTTCTGGACGCAAGGCCCCGGCCCGCTACACTTCCCTGTAATCGCTCACTTGCCAGAACAGGGACATTTTCATGCGCCGTTTTACCATCGCTCTGTCACTCATCGCGGGTCTTGCCGCCCCTGCCGTCCAGGCCGCGCAATGCATCACGTCCAAGGGGGGCTTCAACGGCTACAAGGCCGGGCTGGCCCAGGATGCCCAGGCCAACGGTGTCGGCCAGCGCGGCATGCAGGCGTTGCAGGGGGCACAGCTCTCGGGCATCACCTGGCGGTTCGAATCCAACCCCTCGAGCCAGAGCGGCACCCTGCAACGTGACCCGGCCACCTTCCTGGCCAAGCGCTCGGGCAGCTCGGCCGATGCCTTCATCCAGCGCACCCGCTCGCGGATGGCCAAGAACCCCAACACCTTCGCCTCGATCGAGCGCCGCTACGGCGTGCCCGGCAGCGTGCTGGCCACCATCTGGGGGCTGGAGACCAGCTGGGGCGGTTATCTGGGCGAGACCCCGATCGTCGGCGGCGCGGTGACGCTGGCCTCCTACTGCCGCCGCCACCCGCGGTTCGAGAGCCACGCCATCGCCGCGCTGAAGCTGGTCGACCGCGGCATCATCACCGCCAATACCCGCGGCGGCCCCTCGGGTGAGCTGGGCCACATGCAGTTCCTCGCCGGCAACTGGCTGCGTTATGGCGTCGATGGCAACGGCGACGGCCGGGCCGATCCCTACAACGCCTCGGATGCCCTGGCCTCGGCGGCCAACATGCTGGCCAAGAACGGCTGGCGTGCCGGCGCGCCCTTTGGCGAAGGCACCGCCAACTTCCGCGTTCTGTCGGCCTGGAACGACAGCGGCAACTACCAGCGGGCCATCGCCTACGCCGCCGAGCGCGCGCAATGATCTGACAGGGCTCCCCTCCTGTCAGAACGCCAGAAGCCCGGAGGTCTCCCCACCCCCGGGCTTCTTTTCGTTCAAGACAGGCCGCACCCTGCACCCCCAGAACGACGGTGCCACAGTCTCACCCCACCCCCACATTCTACTCTTTCAAAATACGCCACACTCCCTCCACCCCAAGCGCAACACCGCCAAAGGCTCACCCCACCCCCACATTCTTCTCTTTCAAAATACGCCACACGCCCTCCGCCCCAAGCGCAACGCCGCCAAGGTCTCACCCCACCCCCGCATTCTTCTCTTCGGAAATACGCCACACCCCGCCCGACACCGGGCTCACCCCCAGCCCCACCTGGCGCCACGGACCCAGAGGCCAGCCCGGCGCCAGCCATCTCATATCTCGGGAAAAGCCCTCAGAACCGCCGCAGCGCCAGCACCGCGTTGAGCCCGCCAAAGGCAAAGGCGTTGGACAGCGCCACCTCGACATGGGCCTCGCGCGCCTCGTTGGGCACCACGTCAAGCGCGCATTCCGGGTCGGGTTCCTCGTAGCCGATGGTGGGCGCGATCACCCCGTCGCGCACCGCCATGATGCAGGCCAGAAGCTCGACCGCGCCGGTGCCGCCGATCAGGTGGCCATGCATCGACTTGGTCGACGAGATCATCAGACGGTCGGCATGGGCGCCGAAGACATCGGCGACCGCCGCGCTTTCGGTCTTGTCGTTGGCCGCGGTGCCGGTGCCGTGGGCGTTGATATAGCCCACGTCGGTGGTGTTCAGCTTGGCATCGACCAGCGCGCCGCGGATCGCCCGGGCGGCGCCGGACTTCGAGGGCATGACGATGTCGGAGGCGTCTGAGGACATGGCAAAGCCCACCACCTCGGCCAGGATCTCGGCGCCGCGCTTGCGGGCGTGTTCGAGCTCTTCGAAGACAAAGACCGCCGCGCCCTCGCCCTGGACCATGCCGTTGCGATTGGCCGAGAACGGCCGGCAGGCGTCCTTGGACATCACCCGCAGGCCTTCCCAGGCCTTCACCCCGCCAAAGCAGAGCATGCTTTCCGAGCCGCCGGTGATCATCGCCGGCGACATGCCGCCATGGACCATCTGGAAGGCCTGGCTCATGGCGTGGTTCGACGAGGCGCAGGCGGTCGAGACGGTGAAGGACGGGCCCTGCAGGTTGAATTCCATCGACACGTGGCTGGCCGCGGCGTTGTTCATCAGCTTGGGCACCACGAAGGGATGCACCCGGTTCTTGCCCTCTTCGTAGACCGAGCGGTAATTCTCATCCAGCGTGTTCATGCCGCCACCGGAATTGCCGAGGATCACGCCGGAACGCGCCGCCAGCTCGTCGGTGAACACGAGCCCGGACTGCGCCAGCGCCTCGCGGGCGGCGACCAGGGTGAACTGGGTGAACCGGTCGTACAGCGACAGCTGTTGCCGGTTGAAAAAGGTCATCGGATCGAAGTCGCGGACCTGTCCGCCGATGCGGATCGCCAACCGGTCGAGATCGGCGATCTCGAGCGGGCCGATGCCGCAGCGCCCCTCGCGCATGGCCGCCAGCGTGTCGGGCACGTTCTGCCCCAGCGCATTGATCGTCCCGGCGCCGGTGATGACAACCCGTTTCATTCTGTCCTGCCCCGCTTGGTCACTGGTTCAGGGCTCGGCCCTTTGCTCGGCAATGAGCTGTTCGATGCCGGCGACGATGCTGCCGACCGAGGAAATGTCGAAATCGCTTTCGGTGGGTTCGTTGGCGTTGAACGGGATCGAGATGTCAAAGGCTTCCTCGATGGCAAAGATGCTCTCGACCAGCCCCAGGCTGTCGATGCCCAGTTCTTCGAGCGTGTTGTCCATGGAGACGTCGGATTTCTCCAGCACCGCCTGTTCGGCAATGATCTCGACAACCTTGTCCTTGACGTCCATCGGCCTGTCCTCCGCCTAGTGGTCCACCGGTGATTTAGTCGCTCTCGACCAGCTTGGAAACCGCTTTTTTGAGCGCCGCGACATCGCGCGCGAGGCGGGGCAACCGGCGGATTGCCTTGTAGCTTTCGGTCTGGATATCCATCTTGGTGGCCGGATATCCCAGCAGCACGCGGCCGCTCGGCACGTTGGACAGCACCTTGGACCCGCCGCCGGTGATGACGTTGTCACCGATCAGGATATTGTCGGCGACGCCCGACTGGCCGCCGAAAACGCAGTTGTCGCCGGTCCTGACCGAGCCTGCCAGCGCCGCCTGGCCGCAGAGCAGGCAATCCCGGCCGATGATGCAGTTGTGGCCGACCTGCACGAGGTTGTCGATCTTGGTGCCGGAGCCCACGACAGTGGCGCGCACGGTGCCGCGGTCGATGCAGGAATTGGCGCCGATCTCGACATCGTCGCCGATCACCACGCCGCCCAGCGAATGAATCCGCGCCCAGGGCTGCGCCTTGGTCTCGCCCTGGTCGCCCATGGTTTCGCGCGCGCGCTCGGCGCCGCTTTTTTCGGGGGTGACAAAGCTGAAGCCGTCGCCGCCGATCCGCGCGCCGGTCTGGGCGATGAAACGTGCGCCGATGGTGACGTCATGCGCCAGCGTCACTTGGGCATGCAAAAAGGCGCCCTCGCCCAGCCGCACGTTGGCGCCGATGTGACATTGCGGGCCGATGACCGAGCCCTTGCCGATCACCGCACCCGGCCCCACCACGGTGAAGGCGCCGATGCTGACGCCGATGCCCACCTCGGCCGAGGGGTCGATCACGGCGCTGGGGTGAATGCCTTCGGGAAAGCGCGGACCCGGGTCCATCATCGCCGAGAGGCCCGAAAGCGCGTAGCGCGGCCGTTCGGCAAAAATCGCGGCCTCCAGCCCCATCGCCTGCCAGTCGGCACCGGCCCAGAGCAACGCGACGCGGGCCCGGCCCTTTGGCAGGGTTTCGGCGAATTCGGGCTTCATCGCCAGGGCGAGATGCTCTGGCCCGGCCTCGGCCGGTTCGCGCACGCCGTCGACGAAAATGTCAGTGGCGCCCGCTGCCTCGCAGCCGAGCGCCACCGCTATGTCCTGAACCCTGTGGGTCATCCTGCGCCTCGCAATCGTTGCGCTGCGAGGTTTAGCCCTGAACCGAGGTCAGCGCCACCCCCGCGTTCTGCAGCGCGCGATAGACCTGGGCATCGCGGCCGTAGATGTCGGCGCGGAAATGCAGCCGGCCCTTGGCGTCGGTGTAGGCGGTCCGGTATATCAGGTGCACCGGCACCGGCTCTTCCAGATTGACCCGGATGTTCTGGCCCGACTGCAGCCGCGACTGAAAGAAATTGACCGGATCGTCGGTCTGTTTCGCCAGCAGCGCATAGGCAAATTCGAACGGCTCGTTCAGGCGCACACAGCCATGCGAGAAGGCCCGCACTTCGCGCGAGAACAGGCTCTTGGCCGGGGTGTCATGCAGGTAGATGTTGTACTTGTTCGGGAACATGAACTTGACCAGTCCCAGCGCATTCTTGGTCGACGGCGGCTGGCGCAGGCGGAACGGGAAGGTCCGGTCCGAATAGGCGGCGAAGTTCACCGCCGAGCGCGGCACCACCCTGCCCTGAGCGTTGATCACTTCGAGATGGCTGACCGCATAGCGGTTGCGGCGCATCGCCGGCAGGTATTCCTCGGTGGTGATCGACCGCGGCACGTTCCAGTACGGGTTGATCTCCATGTATTCCATCACGTCCGAGAACTCGGGCGTTTCGCGGTCGGGCTGGTCCTTGCCCACCACCGAACGGGTCTCGAAGGTGACCTTGTCGTCGTCGATGATCCGCGCCTTGAAATCGGGGATGTTGACGAGGATATGCCGCTTGCCGCGCGGCCGGTTCAGCCAGCGTTCGCGCTCCATCGCCACCAGCACCGATTTTAGCCGTTCGCTGGCCGGCACATTGATCGCGCGCAGGGTGGCCGGGCCGGCAACGCCGTCGGGCTCGAGGCCTTGCGCCGTCTGATACTCCTGAACCGCCTTCTGCAGTGCACCGTCATAGACCGCGGTGTTGGAGCGGTCGAGGTAGCCCATGGCGATCAGGCGATTGCGCAGGGCAACGACGGCGGGGCCGCTGTCGCCCGGGCTGACCTTGTCGGATTGCACCTGGGCACCCCAGCTGCCAGAGGCCACGATCCGCTCGAGCTCGAACTTGGCGCGTACCAGACGGGTGTATTCGGCGGTGGCGGGCACCACGGTGCGGAAGAAGGCATCGGGATCGCCGGAGGTGAAGTCACGCAGATAGGAGATCGGGTCGCGCAGCGGCACCTCGCGCTTGATGCCCGAGACGATCTTCTGCGGGTCGAGGATGCCGGTCTGCATGTGGCGGGAGAACAGTACCAGCGTCTCGCTCAGTTCGACATCGAGCTGGCCCAGACCGCGTTCGCCCTGGACCGAGGCCATCTTGGCGCGCAGCACCTCGGGGTCATACTTGTCGGTGGGCAGCCCGTAGAGCCCGGCCTTGGAGACCGCCGCCAGAAGCGCGGCGCGGCGGGCGCGGTGCACCTCGCTGTCGCCGGTCCAGACCGGCTCGAACCGGGTTTCGCGGTAGAAGGCGGCGATATCGCGGTTGACCGAGGCGCTCTCGGCGACCGCCTGTTTGAAGGCAGTGACCTCGGCAGATGCCGGCAACGGCCCGAATCCCAGCACTGCAACCGCCAGCGCCGCGCTTCCCATGAGTGTCCTGAACCGTCCGATTGCCTGCGTCTGCGTCATACCGTCTCTCCGGGCCTCAATTTCTTAACCAAAGCAGCACCTAGAGTGCCATATCCTTTTGTCTACTCACATATTCTTAAGTCTTGCAATGCACACTTCCGATAGTTGACCAGCAATTGACACGGGTTTGGAATCGGAGGTTTTGTGCGCATTCTTGCCACGCACTTCGAATATTGGGCAAGTTTTCGCCCAACTCTCCCAGCATGGTAGGCAGGCGGGAATCTTCGGTTGGCGAAAAAACCCCAATGTGGCATACAGACCACGCATCTGGGGATGAGATGGCAGGTTCCGCGTAACATCGCGGGCTGAACTTTTAGAGAGCGACAGACAGGCGCAATACAACATGACAGAACTTCGCGGCAGCGGTATCTCGCGGCGTGGCCTCTTGGGCGCGTTCGCGGCAACTTTGGTAACAGCAGCACCGACTTACACCAATGCAGCAGGCTTCCTGCGCGGCGGTGGCGACATTCGGCGCATCAAGATGTACTCGGCCAGGACGGGCGAACGGCTCGACATGATCTACTGGGTCGAGGGCGAATACATCAAGGATGCGGTCGAAGAGGTGCACAAGTTCATGCGCGACTGGCGCACGAACGACGTGAAATACATCGACCTTCGAACCATCGACATTCTGGCGGCTTCGCACAACCTTCTGGATGTGCCCGAGCCCTACATGCTTCTTTCCGGCTATCGCAGCCCGAAAACCAACGCGATGCTGCGGTCCCGCTCGTCGGGCGTTGCAAAGAATTCGCTGCACCTGAAGGGTCAGGCTGCCGACGTGAGCCTCAAGGGCCGTTCCGTCAGCCAGATCGCCAAGGCAGCTTCGGCCTGCCGCGCAGGCGGTGTCGGGCGCTACTCCAGCTCGAACTTCGTGCACATGGATTGCGGCGCCGTCCGGTCCTGGGGCCGCTGACGCTCTCACCGTCTCATCGCAAGCTCGCCAGCGCCGTCCCTTGGGGCGGCGTTTCGTTGTCTGGGCCAGTCTCCCGCCCTGGCCGCGGTGCATCCGGGGAGGGGGCACGACAGACCTGGGGACAGGGCGGGATCTGGGCAGGTTGTTGCGTGAGGAGATCAACCTGCCGTGACGGCGCCGAATGAAGTATTTGCGGCTTTCGTTGTTGCGATACACTGCCCCAACACTCAAACCCGCCGGAGGTTCCCTGTGCGTGTGATTTATTTTTCCGTCACCCTGTTTTTTCTGGGCCTGGCCCTGATCGGGGCCGGTCACCCGGCCGCGGCGCAGGACAAATCCGCCGTCGAGCGGCAGTTCCAGTCCTGGATCCAGTCAGAGGTCTGGCCCCGTGCCAGTGCCAAGGGCGTGTCCCGCGCCACGTTCGACGCGGCCTTTGCCGGTGTCACCCTGAACTGGGACCTGCCCGACCTGGTTCCGCCCGGCAGCGAGGCCGAGACCCCGAAGCGCCAGCGCCAGGCCGAGTTCGGTGCGCCGTCGAAATACTTCAACCGCAACTCGATCGACGGTGCCACCCGCATTGGCAAGCAGATGGCCGAGCGCCATGCCGCGGCTCTGGCCGCGACCGAAAAGCGCATCGGCGTGCCCGGCCGCATCATCCTGGCGATCTGGGGCCGCGAGAGCGGCTATGGCCGCGTGGCGATCCCCCACAACGTCTTTCGCGTGCTGGGCACCAAGGGCTTCATGTCGACCCGCGCCGCCTATTTCACCTCGGAGCTGATCGCCGCTTTGCAGATCGCCGAGGCCGGCCATGCGCCGGAAAGCGCGATGAAGAGCAGCTGGGCCGGGGCGCTGGGCCAGCCGCAGTTCATGCCGTCGAACTTCCTGAAATATGCCGCCGACGGCAATGGCGACCGCAAGGCCGATATCTGGCGCTCAGAGGCCGACACCATCGCCTCGATCGGCAATTATCTGGCGCAGCACGGCTGGGTCTCTGGCCGCGACTGGGGCTTCGAGGTCGATGTGCCGGCCTCGGTCTCCTGCACGCTTGAAGGCCCCGACCAGGGCCGCAAGATCGCCGACTGGGCCGCCATGGGCATCACCCGCGTATCCGGCAAGCCCTTCCCGGCGCACGAACTTTCCGGCGAAGGCTACCTGATGATGCCCGCCGGCCGCCAAGGCCCGGCCTTCATCGTCACGCCGAATTTCTACGTGCTCAAGGACTACAACACCTCTGACCTCTACGCGCTGTTCGTGGGCCATGTCGGCGACCGCATCCGCTATGGCGTCGGCGATTTCCACGCCTCCTGGGGCAAGGTCGACACGCTCTACCGCTCGGACATCGCGGCAGCCCAGCGCCGGCTCGAGGGCATGGGCCACGACGTCGGCGGCGCCGACGGCCTGCCGGGCTACAAGACCCGCCGCTCGATCGGCCGCTGGCAAGAGGCCAACGGACAAAAAGCGACCTGCTTCCCCGACAAGCAGAACGTCGCGGCGCTGGGGGGCTGACCTGGCAAAGTTGGCGCACCTGATAGGAGGGAATTCAAACACTCACTTCGAGTGTTGGCGGAATGGGAGCGCCATCTCACGCAACCAAGTGCTTGGTCACGAGGCTTTCCAGAACTTCGCCTTCCTGAGCTAATGGGATGAACTGCCTTCCCACCAACCCGCTGCTATCGTGGCAGGCATAGGTGGAGAGAGGAGCATCTGA
>NZ_JBLXEC010000033.1:0-15669 GCF_048263515.1 Marinovum sp.
AGGCTCCGTCGGTCACCTCACCCAGCGCGGAATCAAGGCCGCAAGGCCGCCGCGCATCGCCGGCGCGCCCCCACGCGCTGGCGATTTGGCTGTCGTGAGCACATCGCTCAGAGGTTCTTCGGACTTGGCTGAAATAAAGCGTTTGCGAACTGCGGGTGGATCGCCACCGCGCGCGCCGGCAATGCGCGGCTTGGTCTGACGTTTGTGTCGGGAAACGGCTTTAGTGTCCGGGCATTCAACTATCCGAACCCGCCACGATCACCATCTTCCGGATCATTGCCTGCGGGTTGATCTCCAGCGCCGGCGCATAGGCCTCGGATGCATACCAGCGCTGCGCCGCCTCGACCGTAGGAAACTCGACCACCACCAGCGCCTCAGGGCTCCAGTCGCCTTCCAGCACCGAGATCTCGCCCGCCTGCGCCAGGTAGCGTCCGCCAAAACCCTCGACCGTGCCCGCGGCCAGCTTCAGGTAGTCCAGCAGTCGCGCCCGGTCTTTTACCGCCACATCGCATATCATGATCGCTGTCATGGCGGCTCTCCCGGGGTCAATCCTCAGCCAGAAGTAGACAGTCGTCGGCACCACCGGTCAACGCCCGCCCCTGCACAGATCCTGTGCGCGGCGAGCCGCCGCCAACGAAAAAGCCCCCCGACCACCACAGCCGAAGGGCTCTCGCTCTCAAATCAAACCCGGATCAGTTCGGGATTTCGCCGGTCAGACCTTCGACGTAGAAATCCATCCCCGCCAGCGTGCCATCATCGGCCACTTCGCCCTCGGCCAGCCAGACCGAGCCGTCCTGCTTGTTGATCGGTCCGGTGAAGGGGTGATACTCGCCCGACGCAATCGCCTCTTTCATCGCCAGTGCCTCTTCCTTGACCTCGGCAGGCACCGCGTCAGAGATCTCGCCGATGCCCACCATGCCCGGCCCGATGCCGTCCCAGGTGTCCTTGCTTTCCCAGGTGCCGTCCATCACCGCCTGCACGCGGTCGATGTAATAGGGCGCCCAGTTGTCGATGATCGAGGAGACCCGCGGCATCGGCGCATATTCCGCCATGTCCGAAGCCTGGCCAAAGGTGATCACGTTGCCGGCCTTCTCGGCGGCCGCCTGCGGCGCGGTGGAGTCGGTGTGCTGCAGGATCACGTCGGCGCCCTGTTCGATCAGCGCATTGGCAGCGTCGGCCTCTTTCGCCGGGTCGAACCAGGTGTAGGCCCAGACGATCGAGAACTCGACATCCGGGTTGACCTTCTTCGCATGCAGATAGGCTGCGTTGATGCCGCGGATGACCTCGGGGATCGGGAACGACGCGATATAACCGATCTTGTTGGTCTTGGTCATGTGGCCGGCAATGGTGCCCTGGATGGCGCGGCCTTCGTAGAAGCGGGCGGAATAGGTCGAGACGTTGTCGGCGCGCTTGTAGCCGGTGGCATGCTCGAACTTCACGTCCGGGAACTTCTTGGCGACGTTGATCGTCGGGTCCATGTAGCCGAAGGAGGTGGTGAAGATGATCTTGGCGCCCGACAACGCCATCTGCGTCATCGCCCGCTCGCTGTCGGCGCCTTCCGGCACGCTTTCCTGATAGACCGTCTCGACCTTGTCGCCGAAGTGCTCTTCGACCGCCTTGCGGCCCTGGTCATGCTCGTAGGTCCAGCCGCCGTCGCCGACGGGGCCGACGTAGATGAAGCCGACCTTGGTCTTTTCGGAATGGCTGGCGGCAAAGGCCGACCCGGCCAGGCCCAGGGCCAGCGCGGCGCTGGCAAGAAGTGTTCTGCGGTTCATGTTGGTACTCCCTGAGAGTCTTGCTGAGTGTTTTTGTTGGGTTGGCCTCAATGCGAGGCATGGAACGGGCGGCCGAGTGAGGCCGGCGCGCCGTGGTAGCCCCGTGCCGAGATGATGACCAGCACGAGAATTGTTATCAGATACGGTGACATCGACAAGTATTCGACCGGCAGCTTCGTGCCCGCCGCCTGCAGGTTCAGCTGCAGCACGGTGACCCCGCCAAAGAGATAGGCACCGATCAGCACCCGCCAGGGTTTCCAGCTGGCAAAGACCACGATGGCCAAGGCAATCCAGCCGGCGCCGGCGGTCATGCCTTCGGTCCATTGCGGCACGCGCACCAGACTGAGATACGCGCCGCCAAGCCCCGAGCAGGCCCCGCCGAAGAAGATCGCCAGCAGCCGGATGCGCACCACCTTGTAGCCCAGCGCATGGGCGGCATCATGGCTTTCGCCCACGGCGCGCAGGATCAACCCGGCGCGGGTGAACTTCAGCACCGCCCAGACCGCCGCCACCAGGGCAATCGAGAGATAGACCATCAGGTCATGCTGAAACAGCATCGGCCCGAAGAACGGAATGTCGGCCAGGAGCGGGATATGCAGGTCCGGCAGGGTGGGGGATTTCATACCCTCGTAGGGCTTGCCGATCAGCGACGACAGCCCGAGCCCCACCAGCGTCAGCCCCAGCCCAGTGGCCACCTGGTTCGACAGCAGGAACTGGGTCAGCACGCCGAAGGTCAGCGACAGCAGCGCCGAGGCCAGGGCGGCGGCGGCAAAGCCCAGCCCCGGCGAGCCGGTGTTGACCGCCACGGCAAAGCCCACCACGGCGCCGGTGATCATCATGCCCTCGACGCCGAGGTTGAGCACGCCGGATTTCTCGACGACAAGCTCGCCGATGGCCGCCAGGAGGATCGGCGTGGCCGAGACCATGAGCGAGGCCACCAGCAGGATGGGGTTGATCGTTCCGAGATCCATCAGGCGGCGCTCCATTCGATGTCTTTAGAAAAGCCGGCGCGGCGCACCCCTCGGGTCGGCGATTGCGCAGCTTGCACCCTAACATATCCCCGCATCACACCACCTCCGCTTTGCCGAACTCCACCCGGTAGTTGGTGAAGACATCCGTCGCCAGCAGGAAGAACAGCAGCATCCCCTGAAACAACTGGATCGACGCCCCCGGCAGCCCCAGCATCAGCTGCGCCAGCTCGCCGCCGATATAGGTCAGCGCCATCAACAGCCCGGCCAGCAGGATGCCCACCGGATGCAACCGCCCCAAGAAGGCCACGATGATCGCGGTGAACCCGTAGCCCGAGTTGAAATCGATGGTGATCTGCCCGGCAGGACCAGAGACCTCGAACAACCCCGCCATCCCCGCCAAGGCACCCGAAAGCCCGAGGCAGAAGATCACAACCCGCGCCGGGTTGACCCCGGCAAACCGCGCCGCCCGCGGCGCCTCGCCGGTCAGGCGGATGTGAAAGCCGCGGATATGCCGTGTCAGCAGCACATAGGCAAAGATCACCGCAATGAACGCGGCCACCACCCCCCAATGCATGCCGGTACCGGCAATCACCTCGGTATTGGCGCCAGCGTCATACTGCTGAAAATTCCGCGATCCCGGAAAGCCGCGCCCCTCGGGGTTCTTGAGCAGACCCGAGGCCACCGAGGCCAGCCAGGCCTCGGCCACATAGACCAGCATCAGCGACACCAGGATCTCGTTGGTGCCGAACTTCACCTTCAGCACCGCCGGGATCATCCCCCAGGCCCAGCCGCCCAGGGCTCCGGCCAGCACCATCAGCGGAAAAACGATAAAGCTGTCGAGGGGGTAAAAGGCGAGGCCCACACCGGCCCCGGCGATGGCGCCCATGATGTATTGCCCCTCGGCGCCGATGTTCCAGATGCCGGCGCGAAAGCCGATCGACAGCCCGATGGCAATCAGGATCAGCGGCCCGGCCTTGACCAAGAGCTGCGGCCGCGAATAGGCGGCGAACTGCGGATGGAACAACGGGTCCCAGAAGATCGTGCGGATCGCCTCGAGCGGCGGCTTGCCCAGCGCGGCGAACATGATGCCGCCGACGATCATTGTCAGGATCACCGCCAGCACCGGCGTGAGCGCGGTCCAGAACCGCGACGGCTGCGGCCGCTTGACCAGATGGATCATGCGCAAGCTCCTCGGATTTGCGCCACCCTGCGCTTCTTCTCTTTAAAAATACGCCACCCGACGCCGGCCAGAGGCGCGCGGTCAGACAGATCAAGCCTCGACATGGGCCACCTCCATGTCATGTGCGCCGCCCATCATCAGGCCAATCTCGTCCACCGTCAGCCCCTGGACCGGGCGGATGTCCGACAGCCGGCCCTCGTTCAGCGCCGCGAACCGGTCGGCCACCTCCATCAGCTCGTCGAGGTCCTGCGAAATGACCACCACGGCAGCGCCTTCCGCCGCCAGGTGCAGCAGGGCCTGGCGGATGGCGGCGGCGGCGGCGGCATCGACGCCCCAGGTCGGCTGGTTGACCACCAGCACCTGCGGGCGCTGCATCACCTCGCGGCCGATGACGAATTTCTGCAGGTTGCCGCCAGACAGCGCTCGTGCGGCGGTGCCGGGGCCGGGGGTGCGCACGTCGAAGGCCTTGATCACCTTCTCGGTAAAGCTGCGCGCCCCGGCCCAGTCGAGAAAGCCGTTCTTCATCAGCCCCTCGCGCGCCGCGGCGGTGAGGATGGCGTTCTCGGTCAGGCTCATGTCGGGGGCCGCGGCATGGCCAAGGCGTTCCTCGGGGGCCGAGAGCAGACCGGCGGTGCGCCGCGCCTCGGGGCCTTGCTGGCCCACCGGCGTGCCGTCGAAATGCACCATGTCGGCCCCGGTGACGATCTCGCCCGACAGCGCCGCCAGCAGCTCGTCCTGACCATTGCCGGCGACACCGCCGATGCCCAGCACCTCGCCGGCGCGCACCTCGAAGGAGATGTCCTTGAGCGACGTGCCGAAGGCATTGGGCGAGCGCGCCGAGAGGCCCCGCACCGCCAGCCGCACCGCGCCCGGCGCACGGGCCTCGCGGGTCACCGCATCGAACGACGCGCCGACCATCAGCTCGGCCAGCTGCCGCGCGGTGGCCTCGCGCGGGTCGCAGGTGTCGACCACCTTGCCCAGCCGCAGGATGGTGGCGGTTTCACAGAGCGCGCGGATCTCCTCGAGCTTGTGCGAGATATAGAGGATTGCGGTGCCCTCGGCCGAGAGCTTGCGCAGGGTCTGGAACAGGATCTCCACCTCCTGCGGTGTCAGCACCGAGGTCGGCTCGTCCATGATCAAGAGCTTGGGGTCCTGCAGCAGGCAGCGGATGATCTCGACCCGCTGGCGTTCACCGGCCGAGAGGCCGCCGACAGTGCGGTCGGGATCAAGCGGCAGACCGTAGGTCTCGGACACCTCGCGGATCTGCCGCGCGAGGTCACGCGGCTTCGGCGGGTTTTCCATGCCGAGCGCCACGTTTTCCGCCACCGAAAGCGCCTCGAACAGCGAGAAGTGCTGGAACACCATGGCGACGCCGGCGGCGCGGGCGGCATGGGGGTCCTGCGGGGCATAGCCCGCGCCGTTGAGACTCATGTGGCCGCTGTCGGGTTTCACCAGCCCGTAGATCATCTTGACCAGCGTCGACTTGCCGGCGCCGTTTTCGCCCAGAAGCGCATGCACCTCGCCGCGGCCGATGTCGAAGGAAACGTCGGAGTTCGCCACCACCCCGGGGTAGGCCTTGGTCAGGCCCTTGATCTGCAACAGGGTTTCTCTCACGCGCGTCTCTCCTTCAGGGTCGGCGTCTCGGCGGCCCGGGCCAGATAGCGGGCTGCCACGCCGATCGCAATCGCCTGCGGGTGCTTGCCCAGGGCGGGGTCGCCGATCGGGCAGGTGATGCGCGCGATCTGCGCGCTGCCATGGCCCAGCGCGGCAAGGCGTTTGCGAAAGCGCGCCCATTTGGTGGCCGAGCCGATCAGCCCGCAGTCGTCGAAGCCGTGCCGCAGCAGCGCATCGCAGAGCGCGAGGTCAAGATCATGCGAATAGGTGACGATCAGGTGGCTGGCGTGGCGCGGCGCATGCGGCACGGCGCGCGTTGGCTCTGCGGCCACCAGCGGCGTGACGCCCTCTGGCAGCGGATCGGGCAGGCGGTCCGGCGAGATATCCACCAGGGTGATCGCCGGGGTCTGCAGGGGCGCCAGCACCGCCGCGATGGCGCGGCCGACATGACCGGCGCCCCAGATCCACAGGGGCTGCGCCTCGGGCGCGGGCATCTCGGCGTTCCGCACAAACTCCAGTGTGACCGCGCCGCCGCAGCATTGGCCCATGTCGGGACCGAGCGCCATCTTGCGCCGTGCCTCCAGCGTGCCGTCGGCCAGCATCTGCCGGGCGATCTGCGTCGCCTGCCATTCCAGCGTGCCGCCGCCGATGCTGCCCTCTTGCGCCTCGGGCCAGACCCGCATCGCGGTGCCGGGTTCGCGCGGGGTCGAGCCGCGCGCCTCGGCGATCTGGATGCGGATCCAGTCGCTCATCCCCGCGCCCTCGCGACCGCGGCCAGCACCGCCTCGGGCGTCGCCGGGGCCCTGAGGTCGGGGTAGTTCGGCCCGCAGGCCGCGACCGCATCGGAGAGCGCGAAGAACGCCGACATGCCGAGCATGAAGGGCGGCTCGCCCACCGCCTTGGAACGATAGATCGTTTCGGCCGGGTTCTCGCCGTCCCAGAGCGCGACGTTGAAGATGTCGGGCGTGTCGGGGCACGCGGGGATCTTGTAGGTCGAGGGCGCATGGGTGCGCAACGCGCCACGGTCGTCCCAGACCAGCTCTTCCATCGTCAGCCAGCCCGCCCCCTGCACGTAGCCGCCCTCGATCTGGCCGATGTCGATCGCCGGGTTCAGCGAGGCGCCGGCATCATGAAGGATATCGGTGCGCAGGATACGGTTCTCGCCGGTCAGCGTGTCGATCACGCATTCGGTGATGGCCGCGCCATAGGCGAAGTAGAAGAACGGCCGGCCCTGGCCCTTGATCCGGTCCCAGGCGACGTCAGGCGTCTTGTAGAAGCCGGTGGCCGACAGGCTGATGCGCGCCTCGTAGGTCAGCTTGGCGGCCTCGGCGAAGGTGAAGGTTTCGCCGCCGACCAACACGCGGCCATCCTTGAAACGGACGCTTTCCACCGGCTGCTGGTGCAGTTCCGCCAGGTGCCCGGCGATCCTCGCCCTGATCTTGTCGCAGGCGTCCTTGACCGCCATGCCGTTGAGGTCGGACCCGGAAGAGGCGGCGGTGGCCGAGGTATTGGGCACCTTGGCGGTGTCGGTGGCGGTGATCCTGATCGCCTCGAGCGGCAGACCGAAGCGGCTGGCCGCGACCTGCGCCACCTTCTGGAACAGGCCCTGGCCCATCTCGGTGCCACCGTGATTGAGGTGCACCGAGCCGTCCTGGTAGACATGCACCAAAGCGCCGGCCTGGTTGAGATGGGTCAGCGTGAAGGAGATGCCGAACTTGACCGGGGTCAGGGCGATGCCGCGCTTCAGGATCGGGTTGGCGGCGTTCCACTCGGCGACGTTTGCCCGGCGTTCGGCGTAACCGGCCTGCTCGGCCAGACGGTCGGTCAGCTCGTGCAGGATGAAGTCGGTGACCTCCATGCCATAAGGCGTGGTCTGGGCACCCTTGGGCGGCGTCGGCACGTCCGGCGGGGCGACGTTGCTGGCCGCGCCGCGCGACGCGAGGTCCTCTGCCGGGGCCGCGGCGGGGCCCGGTTCGGCATAGCGGCTGCCTTTGCCTGTGTTCGGCCCCGTATAGCGCTGGCCTGTGCCGGGGCCGGTTCTCGGCGGCGCGTGATAATAATTCACCCGGCGTACCACGAGCGGGTCCAACCCCAGATGATGCGCGATGTGATCCATCACCCGCTCGATGCCCAGCATGCCCTGCGGGCCGCCAAATCCGCGAAAGGCGGTGGCGGACTGGGTGTTGGTCTTGAGCCGGTGGCTTTCGATCCGGGCGTGATCCAGCAGATAGGCGTTGTCGGCATGCAGCATGGCGCGGTCGGCCACAGGCAGCGACAGGTCCTGTGCCCAGCCGCAGCGGGCGTATTGCACGAAATTGACCCCGGCGATGCGGCCGCGATCATCGAAGCCGACCTCGTAGTTGATGCGGAAATCATGGCGCTTGCCGGTGATCACCATGTCGTCGTCGCGGTCATAGCGCATCTTGCAGGGCTGGCCAGTCAGCCGCGCGGCCACGGCGCAGGCCACGGCGAGGGCATTGCCCTGGCTCTCTTTGCCGCCGAAGCCGCCGCCCATCCGCCGGGTCTCGACCCGGACGGCATGCATCGGGCGGCCGATGGCCTCGGCCACCTTGTGCTGGATCTCGGTGGGGTGCTGGGTCGAGGAATGCACCAGCATGTCGCCATTGTCCTGCGGCAGGGCGAGGGCGGCCTGACCTTCGAGGTAGAAATGCTCCTGCCCGCCCATGGTGAGCGCGCCCTTCAGCTTTTGCGGCGCGGCTTCAATGGCGGTGGCGGCGTCGCCCTTCTGGTAGATGCGGGGGCCGTCCTCGAAACGGCTGTTGGCGGCGAGCGCCTCCTCAATGGTGAGGAGCGGGGGCTCTTCCTCGGCCTCGATCTTTCCGAGGCGCGCGGCCTTGCGGGCGGCGTGATGGCTCTCGGCCACCACGAGGAAGAGCGGCTGGCCGAGGTAGTGGATGGTGCCGTCTGAGAGGAGCGGCTCGTCGTGGATCGAGGGCGAGACGTCATTGGCGAAGGGCAGGTCCTCGGCCGTCAGCACCGCGACGACGCCGGGCAGGGCGCGCGCGGCGTCGAGGTTCATGGAGGTGATCCGGCCGCGGGCGATCTGGCTGAGGCCGAAGGCCAGGTGCAGCGTGCCGCGCGGCACGGGGATGTCATCGACGTACCGCGCAGCACCGGTGACATGCAGGGCGGCAGCGTCGTGGGGCAGGGGTTTGGCGACGCTCATGGCTGCACCTTCAGAACGGAGGTTTCCGCGCCGTTCAGCTCGTGGAAATAGCGCAGGGCGAGGTTTTTCGCGCTCTCCATCCGGTAGCGGGCCGAGGCGCGCATGTCGGAGAGCGGCGCGAAGTCTTCTTCCAGCGCGGCGGCTGCCGCCTTGACTCTGTCCTCGGACCAGCTCTGACCCACCAGCGCGGCCTCGAAGGCACTGGCGCGTTTCGGGATGCCGGCCATGCCGCCGAAACCGGTGCGGAGCGCGGTGACGCGACCGTCCTCGACGGTGACGTTGAAGGCGGCGCAGAGGGCGGAGATATCCTGGTCGAACCGCTTGGAGATCTTGTAGCAACGCATCTGCGGCTGGTCTTTGGGCAGGGTCACGGTTTCGACAAATTCACCCGGCGCGAGGTCCTGCTTGCCGTAGTCGATGAAGAAATCCTCGAGCGCGATCTCGCGGCGGCTGTTGCCCCGGCGCAGGTGCAGCCGGGCGCCAAGGGCAATCAGCGGCGGCGGGCTGTCACCGATGGGCGAGCCATTGGCGATATTGCCGCCGAGCGTGGCGGCCTCGCGCACCTGGACCGAGCCGTAGCGGCGAAAAAGCTCACCCAGGCTGGGGTAAATTTTGGCCATCAGCGGCCAGAGCCGGGCGATGGTGACGCCGGCGCCGATTTTCAGCCGGTCGCCTTGATCCTCGATCTGCTGCAGGTCGCGGACCTTGTGCAGGAAGATCACGCGATCCAGATCGCGCAGCTGCTTGGTGACCCAGAGGCCGACGTCGGTGGCGCCGGCGATCAGGGTGGCGTCTGGGGTCTGCGCGTAGATCTCGGCCAGTTCGTCACAGGACTGCGGCAGCAGGGGGGCGCTGCCCCCATCGCCTTTGGCGATTCCCCCGAGGTATTTTTCAACAGAAGAAGCCTCCTGCGTGGTCCATTGCGGCACCGGGGCGGTCTCGGCAGCCCGGGCGGCGCGCAGGATCGGGGCGTAGCCGGTGCAGCGGCAGAGGTTGCCGGCGAGGCGGTCGGCGTGATCGGTCTGGCCATTGGCATGGGCCACCGCCATCGAGGCGATGAAGCCCGGGGTACAGAAGCCGCATTGCGAGCCGTGATGGTCCACCATCGCCTGTTGCACCGGGTGCATGCCGCCGCTGTCGTCGCGCAGCCCTTCGACGGTGCGCACCGCCTTGCCGTCGAGTTGTGGCAGGAAGAGGATGCAGGCGTTGAGCGCGCGGATGCCGTCCCGGTCCTGCACCATCACCGTGCAGGCGCCGCAATCGCCCTCGTTGCAGCCCTCCTTGGTGCCGGTCAGGCCGCGCGTGTCGCGCAGCCAGTCGAGCAGGGTGCGGGTGGGGGGCTCTGGACGGATCCGGACCGGCTCTCCGTTGAGAAGAAATCCAATGTCCATGTCGATGACCTGCCGCTCTACCATGCGCACTTATGTTGCTGGCCTTCGATGCGGCGTAGAAGACCGGCGTGCTTGTCAGGGATCAGATTAGAAAGGCGCGCTCGGGGCTTGCAAGCTTTTCCTTGGCTGCGGTGCAGAAAAAATCGGTAGTGCTCAATTGGCGAGCAAAGGTCCGGGCGAGGGAAATCAAGGGCTTGCGCCAGGTCCGAGGGGCCGGAATTTTTCGCCGCTCAGCCGAACACCGACCAGCCGGTGAAGCGCGCGAGCCGTTCGGCGGCCTCGGTGCCCATCTGCGAATTGCCCCATGCGTTGAGCCCGGGCGACCAGATTGCCACCGAGGCGCGACCGGGCACCGCCAGCAGGATGCCGCCGCCGACGCCGGATTTGCCCGGCAGGCCGGTGCGGAAGGCAAAGTCGCCGGAGCCGTCGTAATGGCCGCAGGTCAGCATCAGCGCGGCAATCCGGCGGCGCTTGATCTCGGTCAGTTTCAGCGGCGCCTGCGGCAGACCGGCAATGCCGCGCCCGGCCAGCGCCAGCTGGTCGGTGGTCATCTCGATGGCGCATTGGTGGAAATAGGTGCCGAGGGTGAGCTCCGGCGGGTTCCTGAGATTGTCGAAGCTCAGCAGGTAATGCGCCAGCGCCCGGTTGCGGTGGCCGGTCTCGGTCTCCGAGGCGGCGGTGGCGGCGTCGAAGTGGATGTCATCGTCGCCAGCGCTGGTGCGGATGAAATCGATGATCTCGGACAGCGCCTCTTTCGGAGCGCGGCCGGCCAAGAGCTCGTCGGTGGTGACCAGCGCGCCGGCGTTGATGAAGGGGTTGCGCGGGCGGCCCTGTTCCTGCTCGAGCAGCAGGATGGAGTCGAAACGGTCGCCGGAGGGCTCGCGGCCGACCCGGTGCCAGATGCTTTCGCCGAACCGGGCAAGAACGCAGGCCAGCGAAAACACCTTGGAGATCGACTGGATCGAGAAGCGCTGGTCATGTTGCCCGGCGTGCATCAGCCGCCCGTCGGCCAGCACCACCGAGATGGCGAATTGCGCCGGGTCGATCCGGGCAAGTTCGGGGATGTAACCTGCGACCTGCCCCCAGTCGCCTTGGGCGCGGATCTCGGCAACGAGGGTTTCGAGGAAGTCGGGCAGGGCATCGAGATCGGACATGAGGTCGACGTTAATGCAATCCGGCGGCCTGTCCATCCCGGGCGTCCCGGTTTTTCCGTCCGCGGGGCTGGGGGTCTGAACGCCAGGCGCTGCGCGGTTTTTCGTCAGATGCCTAAAAACTGTGCTATCAGTGACCTTCGCCAATTCCGGCGAAGCTCATGCGACGTTGTTCGCATTGGAGAAGTACATGAGAAATCTATTCATTTCTGCCGTTGTTCTGACATTTTCCGCAACCGTTGCCAACGCCGAGAAGCCCAATGAAAAAGGGGCGGGCGGACAAGCGGTGAAGGAGATCAACGAATTTTTGAAGGACATCGGGACCAATCTGGGCCAAACCAAGAAGGCCGTGGGTTACGGCGGAAAAAATGCGCCACTGGGGACCTTCGGAGCGGATGTCAGTGAAATCAACCAGGCCGCGAACCACTAATTTTTGACCCGGACAAAGTACCTGCCGCAGCCCGCGAACCAGGGGCTGCGGCCTTGGGGGGCGGCGGTCTCCGAGGCCTGGCGGCGAACTTTCGAATTCACCCCACTGCGCGGCTCGTGTAGCTTCCGCGCATGAGCTCCCCCCGATTCATTCACCTCCGCACCCATACCGAATATTCGCTTCTCGAAGGGGCCATGCGCCTGAAGAAGCTGCCCGGCATGGTGGCCGACATGGGCATGCCCGCCGTGGCCGTGACCGACAGCAACAACCTGTTCTGCGCGCTGGAGTTTTCCGTCGGCGCGCAAGGGGCGGGCGTGCAGCCGATCATGGGCTGTCAGGTCGATCTGGCCTATGTCGAGCTCAACCCCGGAGACAAGCCGGTGGACCCGGCGGCGGTGGTGCTGCTGGCGCAGAACGAGCGCGGCTACGAGAACCTGATGAAGCTCAACACCTGCCTTTATGTCGACAAGGGCGGGCAGTTGCCGCAGGTGACGTTGCAGGAGCTCGAGACCTATTCCGAGGGGCTGATCTGCCTGTCAGGCGGGCCTGACGGGCCGGTGGGGCGGCTGTTGCGGCGTGGCCAGCGGCCGGCGGCCGAGGCGCTGATGCAGCGTTTCAAAGGCATCTACGGCGACAGGCTCTATGTCGAGCTGCAGCGCCATCCGGGCGAGGGCGGCCTGCCGGAGGCCGAGGCGCGGTCAGAGCGCGGCTTTGTCGAGATGGCCTATGCGATGGATCTGCCGCTGGTGGCGACCAACGATGTCTATTTCCCGAAACCGGAGATGTACGAGGCGCATGACGCTCTGATCTGTATCGCCGAGGGCGCCTATGTCGATCAGCAGCACGAGAGGCGACGGCTGACGCGCGAGCATTACTTCAAGTCGCCGCAGGAGATGGCGACGCTGTTTGCCGATCTGCCCGAGGCGCTGGAGAACACCGTCGAGATTGCGCAGCGCTGTGCCTTTGGCTGCTATCGCCGCGATCCGATCCTGCCGAAGTTCGCCGATGACGAGGTGGCCGAGCTGCGCCGCATGGCCAACGAGGGTCTGCAGGCGCGGCTGGCGGTGATCCCGCATGCGGTCAGCGTCGAGGAATATCAGGAACGGCTCGATTTCGAGCTGGGCATCATCGAGGGCATGGGCTTTCCCGGCTATTTCCTGATCGTTGCCGACTTCATCCAATGGGCCAAGGACAATGACATTCCGGTCGGGCCCGGGCGGGGCTCTGGCGCCGGGTCGCTGGTGGCCTATGCGCTGACCATCACCGACCTCGATCCGCTGCGCTATTCGCTGCTGTTCGAGCGGTTCCTCAACCCCGAGCGGGTGAGCATGCCCGACTTCGACATCGACTTCTGCATGGACCGCCGGGAAGAGGTGATCCGCTACGTGCAGGAGAAGTACGGCCGCGACAAGGTGGGGCAGATCATCACCTTCGGTGCGTTGCTGTCCAAGGCGGCGGTGCGCGATATCGGCCGGGTGCTGCAGATGCCCTATGGCCAGGTCGACCGGCTGTCCAAGATGATCCCGGTCGAAGGGGTCAAGCCGGTCTCGATCGAAAAGGCGCTGCAGGACGAGCCGCGGCTGCGCGAAGAGGCCCGCAACGAAGAGGTCGTCGACCGGCTGCTGACCTATGGCCAGCAGGTCGAGGGGCTGCTCCGGAACGCCTCGACCCACGCCGCCGGGGTGGTGATCGGCGACCGGCCGCTCGATGCGCTGGTGCCGCTCTACCAGGACCCGCGCTCGGACATGCCGGCGACACAGTTCAACATGAAATGGGTCGAACAGGCCGGGCTGGTGAAGTTCGACTTTCTCGGCCTGAAAACCCTGACGGTGATCCAGAACGCCATGGACCTGGTGTTCAAGTCCGGGCGGCCGCTGCATGTCTCGGCCGACGGGGTCGAGCTCTATGCGCCCGCCGAGGGGGCAGAGAACCAGATCAACGCCATTCCGCTCGATGACGAGCGCACCTACAAGCTTTATGCCGCGGCCAGGACGGTCGCCGTGTTCCAGGTGGAAAGCTCGGGCATGATGGATGCGCTCAAGCGCATGCGGCCCACCTGCATCGAGGATATCGTGGCGCTCGTGGCACTCTATCGTCCCGGCCCGATGGAGAACATCCCGGTCTATTGCGAGGTCAAGAACGGGCTGCGCGAGATCACCTCGGTGCATCCGCTGATCGACCACATCCTTGAAGAGACCCAAGGCATCATCGTCTACCAGGAACAGGTGATGCAGATCGCCCAGGTCATGGCGGGCTACAGCCTCGGCGGCGCCGACCTGCTGCGCCGCGCCATGGGCAAGAAGATCAAGGAGGCGATGGACGCCGAGCGGCCCAAGTTCGAAAAGGGCGCGGCCGAGAACGGCGTCGACAAGAAGAAGGCCACCGAGGTCTTCGACCTGCTCGAGAAGTTCGCCAACTACGGTTTCAACAAGTCGCACGCGGCGGCCTATGCGGTGGTGTCCTACCAGACCGCCTGGCTCAAGGCGAACCACCCGGTCGAGTTCATGGCCGGGGTGATGAACTGCGATATCCACCTGACCGACAAGCTTGCCACCTATTTCGAAGAGGTCCGCAAGGGACTGGGCCTGCCCTGGGTGCCGCCCTGCGTGAACCGCTCGCTTGCCACCTTCGACGTGGTCGACGGCGCGCTGGTCTATGCGCTGGGCGCGTTGAAGAACGTCGGGCTCGAGGCGATGAAGCTGGTGGTCGAGGGGCGGGACGGAAAACCGTTTGCCACGCTCTACGACCTGGCTCGCCGGGTCGACCTGAAGCGGGTCGGCAAGCGACCGCTGGAGATGCTGGCGCGGGCCGGGGCCTTCGACCAGCTCGATCCAAACCGGCGGCGGGTGTTTGAATCGCTCGATTCGCTGGTGAACTACTCGGCGGCGGTGCACGAGCAGAAGAATTCGAACCAGGTGTCGCTCTTTGGCGAGGCCGGTGACGATCTGCCCGAGCCGCGGCTGGCACCGGTGAACGACTGGCTGCCCGCGGAACGGCTGGCGGAAGAGTTCAAGGCGGTGGGCTTCTATCTCTCGGGCCATCCGCTCGACGATTACATGGCCTCGCTCAAGCGCAAGGACGTGATGACCCTCGACGAGGTGATGGCCAAGGCCGAGCGCTCGCCCTGTCTGGCCAAGCTGGCCGGCGTGGTGGCCGGGCGGCAGGAGCGCAAATCGGCGCGCGGCAACCGCTTTGCCTTTTGCCAGCTGAGCGACACCACCGGCGCCTATGAGGTCACGCTGTTCTCCGAGACGCTGGAAAAGAGCCGCGAGTTCCTCGAGACCGGCGCCAAGGTGGTGGTGACGGTCGAGGCGACGATGGAGAGCGACCAGTTGAAGCTGCTCGGTCGGTCGGTGGCGCCGATTGACGTGGCGGTGGCGGATGCGGGTTCGATCGGGCTGAAGGTCTTTGTCGAGGAGCCGGGGGCGATCCCCTCGGTGGCGACGATCCTGGCCGAGGCGGCAGACAAGGTGCAGAAGGCGGCACGCGGGCCGATCTTCCTCTACCTGATGGACCCGGGCCTGCCCGGCGAGGTCGAGATCGACACCGGCGCGGAATACCCGGTCAACCCCGAGATCAAGGGCGCATTGAAGAGCCTGCCGGGGGTGATGGCGGTGGAAGAGGTCTGACGGGTCGGGTTGGTAACCTGCCGTTCGAGGGTGGTGGGTTGCAAACTCACCCTACGAGATGCCCCAAGCGCGTTAACAGCGGCCAGAGGCCGCCGCGCGTCATGCCAGAGGCATGCCTTCGGCATGACGGGCCGCCCGCCGGCGCGGCGTTTTGCGGATGAGGGCGTCATATCGCGGCACGGCGCAAGCCTTTCTCAAAACCTACTCCCCATGTGTGGATACCTCGGGAGATGCAAGCTTTCTTTTGCACGGTTCGAACATGTGATCGGGTACGGTCATGTGTCAGGCCTTGATGTGCGGCGAGTCACATGCCGCGGGCCGGTATGGCGATGCGAAGGTTG
>NZ_JBLXEC010000034.1:0-15001 GCF_048263515.1 Marinovum sp.
TGACTGGCACGAACCGCATGGTCGGGCGTACGACCGCTTCGGCTATGGCCTCGGCGTCATTGGCATCATTTTTCTGGCGCTTGACGAACGGTTTCACGTAGATCGGCGGGATCAGACGAACCTCATGCCCGAGCGTCATGATCTCCCGACCCCAATAGTGGGATGATGCGCAGGCCTCCATGGCCACGAGACAAGGCGGCAGTTCGCCCAGAAATTTGAGGACTTGAGCCCGCGATAGCTTCTTGCGGAACACCGGCGTGCCGGTGGCCGCAGCGCCGTGCAACTGGAAAACCGACTTTGCCAAATCAATGCCGATGACTGTAACCTTTTCCATGGATACCTCCTCCGATCAGGTGTTTTCGACATCACCACTTTGGCACATTGCGATGCCGTTTCGGGGTGAGGTATCCACACCATCAATGGCCTATGTCCCAAGCGCGTTAACAGCGGCCAAAGGCCGCCGCGCATCGCCGGGCCGCCCGCCGGCGCGGCGATTGGTCTGCCCGAGGCGCGCCGGTCGGAACTTCTTCGGATTTGGCTGGGATAAAGCGCTGCTGAACCTGACGGGGATCGCCGCGCCGCGGCCCGGCAATGCGCGACTCGCGTTGCGCTGAGTGTTGGTGGTGAGGTCCCGGATCAGGTCCGGGAGGCGTCACGCGAAATAGGCCCGCCGTACCAGGTTCAGCCCGGCGACCAGCAACACCGCCAATGTGGCGCGGCGAAAAACCTCCTGCTCGATCCGGTCGGACACCAGGCTGCCCAGCCACATGCCGACCAGCGCCGGCACGCAGAGATAGGCCGAAAACAGCAGCGTTTCGCTGCGGATCACGCCGCTGCCGGCATGCGCCACCAACAAAAGCACCGCGCCGAGGCCGAAAGCCATGCCCTGGGTGCGCATCTGCAGGCGCTTTTCGCAATGCAGCGCGGTCAGATAGGCCACCAGCGGCGGTCCCCAGACCCCCGACAGCCCGCCGATGAAACCCGAAACACTGCCCAGGGCAACCTCGACGCCGACGGTCTGCCGGCTCAGCCGCAGCCGCAGTCCCAAAAGTTGTACCAAGCTGAACAGCACCATCGGCACGCCGATGGCGAGAAACAGCATCCAGACCGGCAGAAAGGCGTAAAGCTGCGCCGAGGCCACCAGCATCACCGCCCCGGCGATCAGGTAGACCCGGAACTGCTTGACCGAGGCCCAGGCCGGGCCCGGCCCGTCGCGCAGGGCTTGCGCCCCGTTGGTCAGGAGGGTGGGCAGGATCAGCCCGGCCAGTGCCACGTCGGGCGGCAGGAAGATGCCCAGCAGCGAGATCATGATCATCGGCATGGCAAAACCCACCATGCCCTTGATCACCCCGGCAAAGAGCGCGACCAAGCCGCTGGCGGCGAGGATCAGGAACGAGAAATCCGAAGGCGACATATCCATGCCCGCGCCCTAGCATGCCCGATCCGGCAGCGCATTTGAAAAGCGAACACGTAATTTTCGGAACACTGGTGGCGCTCAAACGTATTTTTGTTGCGCTGCAACTGCGAAGGTATTATGCACGTGCAGGATAGCAGAAGGATGACGATTCATGCCGCATGACGGACAGGACGTGACCGTGGAGGCCAGTGTGGAACTGCCCGATCTTCTAGACCTCACCGGCGCGGCGATTGCCCCGGTCGAGGTGATCTTCGACAAATCCCGCGCCCATCTGCGTGACCTGGTGGTGGTGGACGGCCGGATTTCGGCCAAGCTGGTCGAGGCCAACCAGGATGCGGCGCATGGCCTGGCCTGGCTGGCGACCTACCTGGAATCGCTGCGGCAGATGCAGGGCTGGGCCGAACGGATGACCGCCCAAGGCAAGTTCGGTTCGCTCGAGGCGATGATCCACCAGATCGCCTTTGGTGAATACCTGGCGCAGATCCGCGGCGGCATCCCGATGAACCAGGGCGAGATCGTGCGGCCGCGCGATTTCGGCGTCGAGCCCTCCGAACTGGCGGTGCTCGACACCCCCGAGATCAAGACCCTGCTGACCCACGCCAATACCACGGCTGCGCGGATGCGGCTGGTCGAGCTCATGCAGGCGCAGCACGGCGCGACGATGTTCGGCGCCTCTGGGCTGGATGAAGAGCTCGAGATGATCCGCGACCAGTTCCGCCGCTACGCGGTCGAGAAGGTCGAACCCTTTGCGCATGACTGGCACCTCAAGGACCAGCTGATCCCGATGGAGATCATCGAGGAACTGGCCGAGATGGGCGTTTTCGGCCTGACCATCCCGGAGGAATTTGGCGGCTTCGGCCTGTCCAAGGCCTCGATGTGTGTCGTCTCGGAAGAACTGTCGCGCGGCTACATCGGCGTCGGCTCTCTGGGCACCCGCTCCGAGATTGCTGCCGAGCTGATCCTCGCTGGCGGCACGCAGGAACAGAAGGAAAAGTGGCTGCCGGCGCTGGCTTCGGGAGAGAAACTGCCGACGGCGGTGTTTACCGAACCCAACACCGGCTCTGATCTTGGCTCGCTGCGCACCCGCGCGGTCAAGGACGAAATCGGCGACTACAAGGTGACCGGCAACAAGACCTGGATCACCCATGCGGCGCGCACCCATGTGATGACCCTGCTGGCGCGGACCGATCCGGAGACCAGCGATTACAAGGGTCTGAGCATGTTCCTGGCGGAGAAGACGCCGGGCGATGATGCCAACCCTTTCCCGACCGAAGGTATGACCGGCGGCGAGATCGAGGTGCTGGGCTACCGCGGCATGAAGGAATACGAGCTCGGCTTCGACAACTTCCACGTCAAGGGCGAGAACCTGCTTGGCGGGGAAGAGGGCAAGGGCTTCAAGCAGCTGATGGAGACCTTCGAGTCTGCCCGCATCCAGACCGCCGCGCGGGCCATCGGCGTGGCGCAATCGGCGCTCGACGTGTCGATGCAATATGCGCTCGACCGCAAGCAGTTCGGCAAATCGCTGATCAACTTCCCCCGCGTGGCCGGCAAGCTGGCGATGATGGCGGTCGAGATCATGGTGGCGCGCCAGCTGACCTATTTCTCGGCGCGGGAGAAGGACGAGGGGCGGCGCTGCGACCTCGAGGCCGGGATGGCCAAGTTGCTGGGCGCCCGCGTGGCCTGGGCCGCGGCGGACAATGGTCTGCAGATCCACGGAGGCAACGGCTTTGCGCTGGAATACACCATCTCGCGCATTCTCTGCGATGCGCGGATCCTCAACATCTTTGAAGGCGCGGCGGAAATTCAGGCGCAGGTGATCGCGCGGCGTCTGCTCGACAGCCGCAGCACCTGAGCCTCGCTCTGAAGTGAGCCTGTCAGGGGATCGGCCAAGGCCGGTCCCCGTTTGCGTTTCTCAGGCCGCGCGGTGGCGCAGCAGGGCGCTTTCGCTGGTGGTCAGGTTGCGCCGGGCGTAGGCGCCATAGGCCAGCGGATCGTATTCTACCTCGGGCAGGCCGGCGATCAGCCGCGCCCGGTCACCGGCATCCAGCGTCGAGAGCTGGGCGCTGGCGGGGTGGAAGCTCTCGGTCTCCAGCCCGTTGGCCCAGAGGATCTCGTGCCGGGGCAGCAGCAGGTGCACATAGGTCACCTCGCGCACGGCGTAATCGGTCTGGGCGCAGCTGGTGCCGGTCAGATCGCGGGCGGCTACCAGCACTTCTGGCGAGTTGAACAGCGCCTCGATCTCGGCGCCGCGCAGCAGCAGACGGTGCTGCGGCGACACCAGAAAGCTGGTCTCGGGGCGGTCGGTGCCGAAGGCGCCGGCAAAGATTCGCACCGGCCGCAGTTCCGGCATGGCATGGAGCCGCGCGCCTGACATCCGGCGGGCCCCGGTCCAGAGCACCTCTTGCGGGCCGTTGTCGCGGGTCAGCACCTTGTCGCCCTCGCGCAGGTGCTGCACGGGGCGCGGGCCGTCCGGCGTGTCGATCAGCGTGTCGGGGGTAAAGCAGATCACGCCGGGATCATCAGCTTCGGCGCGCAGGTGCTGCGCCACGTCGAGGTTGACCACCCAGAGCGGCTGGTCGCGTGGGGGCATCTCGCCCAAAAACATCAACAGGCGCTCGCGCCCGGCCGGTATCACCGTGATCGCATAGCTCTTGATGCCGTCTGTGACGATGAAGCTGCTGTCGCTGGCCAGCGTCGCCGTCTCGACGGGCTGTGCCGGCCAGGGCCGCTTGAGCGCGGTCCCCACCAATCGTTGTACCTTGCGCGCCGCACGTCTGCGCAGCGCCTCGTCCCCGTCTGCTCCGTCAAGTCGCAATACATCATTGGGGCCGTCGACGCAGACCGCGTCGCCCCGCCAGCTCCAGCCTGCGCCGACCCTCAGGGAAGAGAGCGATGCCGCGGCGAAGCCGTCTATTTCTGTTTGCGACCATGAGATGACAAACGTGCCACAATAGCCCGTTTTCATGCCCGGTCCTGCCTCTACACTTTTTTTATTACCCCATTCTTACCAGAGTTTCCGCGGGTTGGGAATGCGTAAGCCATGCGCGGGTTTTGGCCGTTGCAATCCTGCCGAGACTGGACGCCGGGGCGCCCGGTGGGATAAGCCCGCAGGCATGAAAAACGCTGTCTCCCCCAAGGCGCTCGTCGCATTCGCCGCGCTGGTTTGGCTTGCGGGCTGCGGCGATCCGCTGTCCGGCGTCGGCCGTCTGTCAGAGCTCGAGCTGGCGCAGGACCCGCCGGTCGCGGTGATGGCAGAGCCTTCGTCCGCCGACGAGCCCATTGCGCGGCCCGGTCTCTTCAGCCGGATGCTAGGTGGCGGCAGCAGCCGCGAGGCACCGCCCTCGGTCCCGGCGGGCACGCTTTTGTCCTTCGGTCTGGTCAAGCCGGTCTGCGACCTGCCCAACGCCAAGCGCGGCGCCGAGATCGCGGCCTTCCCGGAACGGCGCGCGGCCTATCGGCTGTATGACAGCGAACCGGGCCGGACCACGCCGCATCCCTTCTACATCACCGGTTTCGACGATGGCTGCGCCCGGACCTTCACCGCCGCCGTCGCCGTCTTTGGCGCGCCCGAGATGCACGAACTGCTGCGCTACGGTCTGCCGGCCGAGGTGCATCCTTATTCCGCCGTCGATACCGCTTATGAGAAGATCAAGGCGCGGATCTGCCGGGTGGCGCAGGGCAAGCCCTGCGGCGACAAGGTCAGCAAGCTCGAAAAGGACACGGTCTTTGTCAGCGCCTACGAGACCTACGGCGACAATGCCACCTGGCTCGAGATGTTGCTGCATGATGGCGACGTGATCGAGACCGACGTCAAGAGCGGCGGCTGAGGCTCAGTAATGCGGCGGGCGCTCGTCGCCCAGCACCACGCCACCGGGTTGTTCCGACTGGCGTTCGGCTTCGCGATGCATCAACAGGTCGACCTGCTGGCGCAGGCGCGAGATCTCGGTATCCTGACGGGCGATCACGTCTGACATGTCATCCATCATGCGGATCAGGTGGGCGAGGCGTTCTTCGACGCTGAGCAGGGGATCGGTCATGGCCCGCGTTATAGCGCAAAGCCGGGCGATGTCGCGCGCAATCGAAAGGGGGTTGCGCTTGCCCCTTGGCGGGCTTCCGGCTACACGGTCGCGCGAAGAGAGAACCCGGAGCCTGTCATGGCCAAGCAGAAGAAACAGCCCCGCCCCAAGGCGATCACCCCCAAGGGATTTCGCGATTACTTCGGGCATGAGGTCACCGAGCGGGCCGAGATGCTCCAGACCATTGCCGGGGTGTATCATCGCTACGGGTTCGATGCGCTGGAGTCATCGGCGGTGGAAACCGTCGAGGCGCTGGGCAAGTTCCTGCCCGATGTCGACCGCCCGAACGAAGGCGTCTTTGCCTGGCAGGAGGACGACGAGGCCTGGGTGGCGCTGCGCTACGACCTGACCGCGCCGCTGGCGCGGGTCTATGCGCAATACCGCAACGACCTGCCGACGCCCTATCGCCGCTATGCCATGGGCCCGGTCTGGCGCAACGAAAAGCCCGGCCCCGGCCGGTTCCGCCAGTTCTACCAATGTGACGCCGATACAGTGGGCGCGCCCTCGGTGGCGGCGGATGCCGAGATCTGCGCGATGCTGTCTGACACGCTGGAAGCGGTGGGGATTGCCCGCGGTGACTACGTGGTGCGGGTGAACAATCGCAAGGTTCTGAACGGCGTGCTCGAGGCGATGGGCGTGGCCGACGAAGGCCAGCAGGCCGCCGTTTTGCGCACCATCGACAAGTTCGACAAGGTGGGCGAGGCCGGCGTGCGCGAGTTGCTCGGCAAGGGCCGGCTCGATGCCTCTGGCGCCTATATCGACGGGGTCGGTCTGGCCGAGGAGCAGGCCGAGCCGGTGATTGCCTTCCTGACCTCCAAGGGCGCAGATGCCGACGCGACGCTGGCCAACCTGCGTGCCGCCATCGGCGAGAGCGCGGTGGGCGCCGAAGGCGTGGCCGAGCTGGAACAGATCGCCGGCCTGCTGGCGGCGCAGGGCTATGGCCCCGACCGGATCGAGATCGATCCCTCCGTCGTGCGCGGCCTCGGCTATTACACCGGTCCGGTGTTCGAGGCCGAGCTGACCTTCGAGATCACCGACGAAAAGGGCCGGCCGCGGCAGTTCGGTTCGGTCGCCGGCGGCGGGCGCTATGACGATCTGGTCAAGCGTTTCACCGGGCAGGCCGTGCCTGCGACCGGCGTCTCGATCGGTGTCGACCGGCTGCTGGCCGCCCTGCGCGAGAAGGGCCGGGTCCGGACCGCCGAGCGCGGCCCGGTGGTGGTGACCGTGATGGACCGCGACCGCATGCCGGAATACCAGACCATGGTGGGCGAGCTGCGCCAGGCGGGCATCCGTGCCGAGGTCTACCTCGGCAACCCCAAGAACTTCGGCAACCAGCTCAAATACGCCGACAAGCGACAGTCGCCGGTGGCGGTGATCGAAGGCAGTGACGAGGCCGAGCGCGGCGTCATCCAGATCAAGGACCTGATCCTCGGCGCGCAGATCGCCGAGAACGCCACGCTCGAAGAGTGGAAGGAACGCCCCTCGCAGTTCGAGGTGCCGCGGTCCGAGCTGGTGGCCAAGGTGCGCGAAATCCTCGAGGCGCAGTCCTGATGCCGCAACGATTGGAGATCATCGCCGAGGCGATGCGCCTGCGCGCGGGCTTCGAACGCTCCGGCGCGCAGGTGGTCGAGACGCCGGTGCTGCAACCGGCCGAGATCCTGCTCGACCTCTATGGCGAGGATATTCGCGGCCGCGCCTATGTCACCCAGGATGCGGTGCGCGGCGAGCAGATGCTGCGGCCTGACTTCACCGTGCCGGTGGTGCAGATGCACATGGACGCGATGCGCGCCGGCGGCGCCGAGCCCGCGCGCTACACCTATGCCGGCGAGGTCTTTCGTCGCCAGGAAGAGAACCCCGAGCGTGACAGCGAATACCTGCAGGTCGGCTACGAGGTGTTTGACCGCGCCGAGCCCGCCAAGACCGAGGCGGACGTCTTTGCCCGCATCTCCGGCGCGCTGGGCGACCTGAAGCTGCGCGCCGCCACCGGCGATATCGGGTTGCTCAAGGCGGCGGTGATGGGGCTCGAGACCTCTGACAAACGCAAGGCGGCGCTGTTGCGTCACATCTGGCGGCCCAAGCGGTTCCGCGCCCTGCTGGAACGCTTTGCCGGCCGCACGCCGCTGCCGCCGAGCCGGGTGAAGCTGCTGCAGATGGCCGATCCGATGGCCAAGGCCGGGCCGCAGATCGGCATGCGCAGCCGCGCCGAGATCGAGGCCCGGATTGCCACCCTGCGCGAGGATGCCGGGATGCCCCGGCTCTCGGTGGCGCAGGTCGACCTGATCGAGGCGCTGCTGGCGGTACGCGAGACCCTGCCGCATGCGCTCGAACGGCTGCGCGACATCGCCGTCGACCTGCCCTGGGTGCAGCACGCGGTCGACCGCGTGGCGGCGCGCTGCGAGGCGCTGGCCAAGCGCGGCATCGACATCGACACGCTGGAATTCGAGGGCAGCTACGGCCGCACCTCGATGGAATATTACGACGGTTTCGTCTTCGGGCTCTACTCAGAGACCCGGCCCGACCTGCCGCCGGTGGCCACCGGCGGGCGCTTTGACGCGCTGACCGCGGCGCTGGGCGGCGGGCGTTCGATCCCGGCGGTGGGCGGGGTGATCCGCCCCGGACTGGTGTTGCAGCTGCGCGAGGGCCGGCCATGACGATCAAGCTGGGTGTGCCGTCCAAGGGGCGGCTGATGGAAAAGACCTTCGACTGGTTCGGCGCGCGCGGCGTGACGCTCGAGCGCACCGGCTCGGAGCGCGAATATTCCGGCGCGGTCTCGGGGGCTGACGGGGTCGAGCTGGTGCTGCTCTCGGCGGGCGAGATCCCGCGCGAGCTGGCGGCGGGGCGGATACACCTCGGCGTCACCGGCACCGACCTGGTGCGCGACAAGCTGCCGATCTGGGAGCAGCAGGTCGAACCTCTGGCCGAGCTGGGCTTTGGCCATGCCGACCTGATCATCGCGGTGCCGGCCTGCTGGGTCGATGTCGAGACGCTGGACGATCTCGACGCCGCGGCGGCTGCCTTCCGCGCCCGCCACGGCTTTCGCCTGCGGATCGCCACCAAGTACCACCGGCTGGTGCGCGAGTTCCTGCGCGAGGCCGGTGTGGCGGATTACCAGCTGGTCGACAGCCAGGGCGCGACCGAGGGCACGGTCAAGAACCTCACCGCCGAGGCGATTGCCGACATCACCTCGACCGGCGAGACCCTGCGGGCCAACCACCTGAAGATCCTCTGCGACGGGATGGTGCTGAAATCCCAGGCCACCCTGTTCCGCGCCCGCAGCGCGGCATTGGAGCCCGCAGACCGCAAGGCGCTTGCCGGGCTGCGCGAGACGCTGGGCCTGGGGCGGTAGTACGCCTGATCTGACGGAGCGGCATGGCCGCGCAGGTTGGTCTGCGTTCGGGCCACGCAGGCCTTGGGGGCGAGGCCCCCAAACCCCCGGCTTCGACTGGCGGCGGTGCACGTAGTTTCCAACTTTGATTGGGGGCTCCGCCCCCATGCCCCCGGCGGTATTTGGAAAGAGAAGAAGGGTGGGTCAGAGCACGCCGATTTCCGCCAGGGCGGCATTGAGGCTGGCGGGGAGGGGGTCTTCGGACTGGGCGCGTTTCGACAGGTCGGCGGGGGCGTCGGCGGGGGTGAGGTAGCGCCAGCCCTGGAAGGCGCGGCGGGGCATCGGGTTGGTGCGGATGATCTCGGGGTCGAGCACGATGCCGCAGCGGACGATGCCATCCTGGCCGGTGACCTCGTCGAGGCGGATCACCCGCTGGCGGGCAAGGCAGACGCCCTTGAACACCCAGTAGAGCGAGCCGCCGTTGACCAGTTCCTCGGCGCGTTTCGGCCACATGCGGGTGACATGGCGCGGTAGGGTGTCGGGCAATTGCTTGCGCCGCTGGGTCTGAAACCGGGCCAGATCGTCCGGCGTTTCGGTGCCGACGCAGAGTTTGATCAGGTTGATATGGTCTGTCATGCGAATCCCGCCCCCTGCGGTCCATCTATTGTAGGCTTGCCACTGGCGGCTTCAAGTTGTTGTGCAGGACTCTAGTTATCGGTATCTTGGACACCTTCTGAAAATAAGGGAATCGCCCCATGACCCGCTTTGCCGCCCCGATCGCCGAACAGATCTGGGATATGAAATACCGTTTTAAAGAGGCGGACGGCACGCCGGTCGATCTCTCGGTCGAGGACACCTGGCGTCGCATTGCCCGCGACATCGCCCGCGCCGAGGCCGAGCCGGAGGTCTGGGAAGAGCGGTTCTACGCGGCGCTGGAGGATTTCAAGTACCTTCCCGCCGGGCGGATCACCGCCGGCGCCGGCACCGCCCGCGCGGTGACGCTGTTCAACTGTTTCGTCATGGGCACCATCCCCGACAGCATGGGCGGCATCTTCGACATGCTGAAGGAAGCCGCGCTGACCATGCAGCAGGGCGGCGGCATCGGCTATGACTTTTCGACCATCCGGCCCAAGGGCGCTGGGGTGACCGGCGTGGCGGCGGATGCGTCGGGGCCCCTGTCCTTCATGGACGTCTGGGACGCCATGTGCCGCACCATCATGTCGGCAGGCTCGCGCCGCGGGGCGATGATGGCCACCATGCGCTGTGACCACCCGGATATCGAGGAATTCATTGCCGCCAAGCAGGATGCCGCGCGGCTGCGGATGTTCAACATGTCGGTGCTGGTGACCGATCCCTTCATGGATGCGGTCAAGTCCGACGGGTCGTGGGACCTGCAATTCGACGGCAAGATCTATCACACCGTGCAGGCGCGCGACCTGTGGAACCGGATCATGAAGGCGACCTACGAGTATGCCGAGCCCGGCGTGATCTTCATCGACCGGATCAATGCCGCCAACAACCTGAGCTATGTCGAGCAGATCGCCGCCACCAACCCCTGTGGCGAGCAGCCGCTGCCGCCTTATGGCGCCTGCCTGCTGGGCTCGATCAACCTGGCGCGGTTGGTGACCGACCCGTTCTCGGACGCCGCCCACATCGACGAAGAGGCGCTGGACACGCTGGTCGCCACCGCGGTGCGGATGATGGACAACGTGGTCGACGTGTCGAAATTCCCGCTCGAGGCCCAGGCGCAGGAGGCCGCGGCCAAGCGGCGGATCGGCCTCGGGGTGACCGGTCTGGCGGATGCGCTGTTGATGAAGGGGCTGCGCTATGGCTCTGACGAGGCCGCGGCGCAGACCGAACGCTGGCTGAAGCGGATCGCGCGGGCGGCGTATCTGGCCTCGGTGGAGCTGGCAAAGGAGAAGGGCGCCTTTCCGCTGTTCGATGCCGAGAAATACCTGGCCAGCGGCACCATGCGCGCGATGGATGACGACGTGCGCACGGCGATTGCCGAACATGGCATCCGCAATGCGCTGCTGACCTCGATCGCGCCGACCGGGACGATCTCGCTTTATGCCGGCAACGTCTCGTCGGGCATCGAGCCGGTCTTTGCCTATCGCTACACCCGCAAGGTGCTGCAGAAGGATGGCACGCGGACCGAGGAAGAGGTTGTCGATTACGCCGTGCAGATGTGGCGCGAGATGAAGGGCGATGTCGAGCTGCCCGATTATTTCGTCAACGCCCAGACGCTCGATCCGGCCGAGCATGTGAAGATGCAGGCCGCGGCGCAGAAATGGGTGGATTCGTCGATTTCCAAGACGATCAACTGCCCCGAGGACATCTCCTTCGAGGCCTTCAAGGACGTCTACATGCAGGCCTACGAGACCGGCTGCAAGGGCTGCACCACCTATCGGCCGAACGATGTCACCGGGTCGGTGCTGTCGGTCTCGGAGAGCTCTGACAGCACGCCGTCAGAGGCCCCTGAGCAGGTGCGCGACGCCGGCAGCACGGACGCGGAGGTGGTCTACATGTCCGAACCGCTGGACCGGCCGCAGGAGCTGGAAGGTTCCACCTACAAGCTGAAATGGCCCGACAGCGAGCATGCCATCTATCTGACGATCAACGACATCATCATCAACGGTCATCGGCGGCCCTTCGAGGTGTTCGTCAACTCAAAGAACATGGAGCATTTCGCCTGGACCGTGGCGCTGACCCGGATGATCTCGGCGGTGTTCCGGCGCGGGGGGGACGTGTCCTTTGTGGTGGAAGAGCTCAAGGCGGTCTTCGATCCGCGCGGCGGCGCCTGGGTGCAGGGCAAGTACATCCCGTCGATCCTGGCTGCCATCGGCGGGGTGATCGAGCGCCACATGATCGCCACCGGGTTCCTCGAGGGCGAGGGCATGGGCCTCAAGGCCGACCCGACCGCCAAGGTCGTGGGCCTGGAGAGCGGCGGCCGCGGCAAGGCCTGCCCGTCCTGCGGCCAGTTCGACATGCGGATGGTGGAAGGCTGCATGACCTGCGCGAGCTGTGGGCACAGCAAGTGTAGTGGTTAATAGGCTTAGTCCAGTTGCTTTTGTCGGACACATGAAATAATGTCCATTCGCGCTGTTTTTTGACCTCTCGACGCAGATCAAATGTCCAGCGGACGCGCTGTTTGTGGAGATTTCCTTGTTAATCAACAGCTTGCGTTCCGTCTTTAGCTTGGTTGATTGGGTGCGGCCTGGAGATGGTTCGCACCCATGGACTGCTTGATCTTGATCGATGTTTGTTCACTGTATGCTCCCATGGTTCCGGAACCTTTCAACTCACGTCTTTCAGGCCTGACCAGGCCGAAAGCACTGCCGCAGCACCAGCGCTGCGTCTTGAAAGGACTCCACCATGACCGGTGCCACAACCAAGATCCCCTTCTGCGCAGCTCGGCCGCTCGACGACATCCCGCTTCGGTCTGAACTCCAGAACCGGTTTACACAGAAGCTGCGCGAAATCCGTATGGAGCTGAATCACCGCAAATCAGAAGGGCTGAACGCCGAGAACTTTCGTGCCTTGATCACTGCCGCCGACACCGCAAAGATCAAGCGTCGCGCCGTGCGGTATCGCGAGCGTTTGCGCAGTCAGAGCGGAGCGGGGCATCTGCCGCAACGTGATGAGGTGATGCTTACCCCGCTGCGAGACGGATTGCCCGTCGCACGGATCATGACCGAACATGAAGCGGACGAAATTGCGGCGGCACTCCACGAAGAGATGCCATGGATGGCTCCCGCGACGGAAGTCGTCTGGAACGGTCTGAAGGCGTCTGCCCGCGATGGTTTGCCGGGCCTGAGGTTTCACCCGCTCGTATTGGTCGGGCCGCCCGGTATTGGCAAGAGCTTCTGGGCACGACGTCTCGCGCATCATCTCGACGTACCTACCGCATCCATCGATGCCACCGGAGAGCCTGCGGCGTTCTCCCTGGTCGGGTCGCAACGTGGCTGGAGCACCGCGAACCCGGGAAAGCTGATGCAGACTGCTCTGCGTGAACGGCACGCCGGGCCAATCGTGATCATTGATGAACTGGATAAGGCCGGAAATGTTCAGTCAGCTCAGGGATCGCGCCATACTCTGACCGATGCGTTGCTGCCACTCCTGGAGCGAATGACGGCCGCAACCTGGGAGTGTCCCTACTTTCAAGTCCGGTTTGACATGTCTTGGGTCAACTGGGTCATGACGGCCAATAGGCGCCAGGGATTGCCTGCACCATTGCTCAGTCGCTGCGTCGTGCTCGATCTGCCAGAGCTGACAACATGGCAGTTGCGGGGCTTTGTCGAAACACAGGGCGGGAAGCGGGGCCTGTCGCGAGTGGCAATCGATGCTGTGTCAGACGCTATCCAACTGACGGTTTCGCGCGGTCGCCAGCCGAGCTTACGGACTGTCAGCCGCATGTTAGAGAACGCTGAACTACTGGCGCAGAGACCGGTGCTGCATTGATGCCCGCGGTGCCCGAATTGCGCCAGGGCGTTGGCGGGAACATGCCTTCGAACTTGACGCTGCACGGTCCAAACTTGGCTCTCCGCAAGATTTCGAAGGCCCTACAGGTCCGTATAAATCCGTCATCCGATCTCCGTGGACCCTATGTTGCCATCCACGATATAACACCCTCGGACGTCTTGATCATTGCGCAGGTTCTAGAGGATTGGGGAGCCACTACTCCGAGATAGAGGGTGCCTAACAACGGCTTAGTGTATCGATAAAACGGTAGGTGACACTCCAGGAGCCAAATCGCCGCGTCTCCCCGCGTCTCGACCGACACTGAAGACCGGCCGGAATGCTGAGGTTCGCCGTGGGCGCAAACGCGCCCCGAACCCACCGCGGAAGCCGACACTCCGCCAGGCCTTCACGGCCGGCACCGCCATGATTGACTCTGACGGGCGGAAAGCTGCCGTTTGCCGCTCAGCGCTTGAATGATCAAGATGCAGAGGAAGCGGACTTCGAATAGCCATAAGCAAAGCTGAAGTCAAAATCCCCCCATCTAAAGACGAACGCGTTGCTCTGGTCCAATCATTACCTACATAGTCTACCAAACATCGCGTCAAAAGCTTTCAAGAACTCACAGACATATAACGTGAGAGTTTGATAGTCGTCACTACTCGGCATGTCCGTGCCAGGCTGCTCGCGATCTTCATGATGAACTAAAGAATTTCGAGCGAAATACACACGCCGACCGAAGGCATCTCGTTTTGCGGATGCGTCGTTATATATTTCCTTGAAAAAATTTGAAGAAGCCTCGATTTCCTTCATCCTATCATTGCTCACTAGAAGGAATAGTTCCGCTATTGACTCTTTTTCCTTTGCTGACCATCTCAAGTCTTCTCGGAAGCGGTCGCGCAACTCTAGAAATCTAGCTCCGGGTTTTGCCACCTCCCTAATTTTGTAAATCCACGGAAAGTAGAAGATGCTTTCCAAACATCTGTAAATATCCAGAAAAGCGTGCCTCCACTGTGCGGCATTAATTGCTTGCTCTAAGTTGAAGCTGCTACAGCCCACCTTTCCGTCGAGGTCTATAATTGCCTGCGCTACCTCCTCAGTAAGTATAGGAGACCGGAGCTGAGGGCTCGCTGCTGCGACCTTCAGTATTATTTCCGAAATGTCCTTAGTATGCAGAAAGTGATCGGGCGCGATCTCGAACACCCATACCGGCTGGAACACGTTAGCCAACTCCGAAAGATCGTGCCCCTTATAGTCGTCATCTATGACGTCGAGAATGTTCAGCGCGTCCAGAGTATTTCGGTGCTTACTATTCAGCTTGAGAAGTCCCGGTAGTTCCTTGGCGACAACCAGTAATGTGGCCTCATCAAACTCCACAGACGGCATTTCTAACTTTTCAAAAATAAAATCTGCGAACGCCACTCCCTCCACCTCATTAAGAGAAGGCGCGCAAACGAGAAGCAATTCTGCATCCAGCTCGCTAGCTACTGCGACGAAGCCGCCAGTCGCAATTGGTGAAGCGCGAGATCTATCAATCTTTAGGTTCTTGAAACGATCAAATTGCTTAACCTTGCGCTCATCTGCCAGGTCTGCAGTCTTCAGAAGCTCTCGATGTTGTGTGAACAGGCGTGCAATTTTGACCCCGTATCGGGGTGATCGGCGTCCAAAAATGACCCCCTTACACTGATGTGGATGATGCCCCTGAGATCATCGGGGAGCACAGTG
>NZ_JBLXEC010000035.1:0-12583 GCF_048263515.1 Marinovum sp.
AGATCGCTCATGTCACCGCTCCTTTTCGGAACCGTGAATCACGCTGCGCCATAGAAATCAATGCATCCTGAGCCTAGAAACACACAAGGGATCCCGAAGGATCCCCTGAGGCGGTCGGCGTGTAGCCTGACCCCGTGGCATTGCTATAGCGTAGGATTTGCACTTCCGGGCCAGGAAATCAAGATATTTTCGTCAGGGCGCCGAGCGGTCGTGCTACTGTGCGTGCTCACACTGGCCCTACACCTTACGCCGGCGTCGCGTTGCCTCTGCAAGTCGCACGCCACCCAAGCGCGAGCTCATAAGCCAATCGCGCAAACTTATGGGTATCGCGCACGATTATGCGTGATCCTACATGCCCTGTAGGGGCGCGCATATTTTTTCGTCTGGCACGCGGGGGATCAAGGACTTAGCTGCGTTCCGCGCGCAATTTTTTTCGCGACCTGCGCGCATATTTTTTCGGGTCGTCACGTCGTCTATAGAAGGCGCTCTTTGTTGGGCGACAAACGCCGTCCACGAGGCTGAGCGCGCTGGCGACAGACCCCCTTAGATAACAATGTAGCCACTTCCTGCGCTTGATCCGGGCAGCCCGCCCTCGGCCGGCATCAACCCGTCGTCTTGCTAAAATTTGCCGAAGGCCTCAATTTGCTCGCATGGTTACGATGAATATCTCCTTGCCGGATGACATGCGCTCAGCAGTGGACGCTCAGGCCAAGGCACGCGGTTACGGCACTGCGAGCGAATATGTGCGCGATCTGATCCGGCGCGACCTGGATCGGCAGGCACTTCGCGCGCTTCTCGATGAAGGTCGCAAGAGCGTGCAAGACGAGCCCCTCTCCCCACAGACCTTCGACACTCTCAAAGAGCGAGCCGTCCGGGTAGCTGACGAGGCTTTTTGACGGGGCGCACCAATGCGCTTGATTGCATTACCCGAAACGAGTCCAAGTGCCGGTCTGTTTGTAAGTGGGGGGACAGGACAGGCAGGCCTCAAATGGCGAGGTTGGCCAGACTGACCGGACGCGAGTCAAAATCTCTCAAGCAACAAATCAATTCATAGCAAATGTGCTATACTACGACTCGACAATGGAGATACTGGTAATGGCGAACAGTTACGCATCCCTCCGAAACGCGCTTCATCTCGCGCATCCGCAGCTCGCGGAGCGCCAAGCCAAGAACGTCCGCAAGCGTGAGATCGCCGTGAAATTGCGCGCTTTACGTGATGCACGAGGACTAACTCAGGAGGAAGTTGCGGCATCAGCAGGTATGACCCAATCGATAGTCGCACGGCTGGAATCCCTGTCCGGGCCCGTGCCAAGCCTTGCGTCCATCGAGCGCTACGTGATTGCGTGCGGTGGCCACTTCGCGCTGCTCATCTCGGACAGGCAGATCGATAGCGATGATGCGTTCAAGGAAGCTTTCGAGAAGGCCCGCGGCCGCATCAGTTCGGATATCGACCTTGACCTTGATTAGCGCGATCCGCCAAGCAAATCCCCGAGGAAATTGCGAGAAAGCAGGATGAGCGCCCATTCAGCCTGATGTAACCGTCCGCACTCTACCGTCGTGCAAAACCAATTGCCGAGGAGCTAACTACATGCAGGACAGTCTTCGATGACCACCGAGGCTTCTCCTGTTCAGTCTCTATGCCCGCCAGCTCCTGAAGAAGTTGTCGGCGTCATCTCCGATACTCACGGCCTGCTCCGACCCGAAGCGCTGGAAGCTCTGCAAGGCGTCGGCCACATCCTGCATGCAGGAGACATCGGCGATCCAGCGCATCTCGACGCTCTCGCCCGCGTAGCGCCCTTGACGGCAATACGCGGCAACATCGACCGTAGTCCCTGGGCCGAAGACCTGCCCCGAACGGTGAGCCTCACAATCCACGGGCTAAACATTTACATGATCCATGACCGCAAGGATCTACAGGTCGATCCGGAGGCCCAATGCCGGAATGTTGTCATCTCAGGCCATTCGCACAAGCCCAGCATTGAAGAGATTGGCTCCCTTCTGTGGTTGAACCCCGGAGCGGCCGGTCCACGCCGCTTCCGGCTGCCGATCACGCTGGCGTTCCTTTGGGCGGAGAATGGCCGCCCCCGTGCCATGATCCACGAGCTGCCTGTTTAGACCGCCGCTGATTGAACGTAAGTATCTGGGCCGGCCAATCGATTGAACATGCATAGTTATCATTGCCGCGGGCAGGAGACGATCCGCTCGCGCGGGGTATTCCTTCCAGAAGCTCGAGAAGCGGGGATGCTCTCGCAGGGGGCAGGACCAGACCATAAAAGTTGGGTCGTCCAAAGAGCGTCCTGCGCGACTGCGAGTGCTGGGAGCTGCGCGGTATTATCTCGTTTCTTTCCGGTATAGCCGAACCCATGTTCACCGGCGGAGTGAGCCAGTCCGTGCAGCAGACGCTTCCGTCTGGTGACCAAGTTGTCATTGAAAGACTGCACGACAGGCAGGCGGGGGTGCGCGGCCCATCAACGACCACGCTTCGCAGGCACCACTCTAATTTCGATGGCGTCCCGGGGCGTAGTGTAGGTGTCGGTGGCCATCGGGTTTCTCGGTAGGGTCGGGTTGCGACAACGAACTTGAACCGGGGGATAGACCCGATGACCAAACCGATGATGGACCTTCGCGCGCTCGTCGAGAAGAGCGGCGATGCGGACCTGCTACGCGAGATGATCGGCTTTGCCGCCAAGCGGCTGATGGAGTTGGAGGTCGGTGCCAAGACCGGCGCCGACTACGGCGAAAAGAGCACCGAGCGGCTGGCGCAACGCAAAAAGCGGGCACCTGGCGCTCAGCGGACATCAGACCTCGATAGGGCGAACGTCAGCGTTACGTTCTCTCCACCACGCTTTCGCGCACAAAACTTTAGGTTTCCGCCGATGCGCCCCATGGCCGCTTGCGCGATGGATAATCCCAGCCCGCTACCCCCTTCGGGGGCGTTTCGGCCGCGAAATAAGCGCTCCGTTATGCGAGCACGGTCCTCCTCGGAAATCCCCGGACCAGCGTCGGATACGGTAATTTCCGCACCATCCCGGCAAACAGCCACGCAAAGTTCGACGACGCCGCCCATCGCACGACCACATTCGAATACGGAAGGAACGAACCGCCGGTCGTCACCGCGAAGAAGGCTCCACCACGGGCAACAGGATTTGCACGCGCGTTCCGTGGTCAATCTCGCTGGTGACGCTTACATCGCCACCAGCCTCCCGCGCGAAACGTCGGGTCTGATAGAGGCCGAGACCGGTGCCTTGCGCCCCTTTCGTGCTTGTGAACGGCTGGAACAGGCTGGCAATTGTTTCCTGAGAGATGCCCTGTCCGGTGTCTTCAACCTGAATGGACACGTAACGCCCCGAATGAAGGCTGGGATGTTCGTCGAGATCGACGACCCGCGTCTTAATGACGAGTTCGCCACCTTTGGGCATTGCATGCGAGGCGTTGACCGCCAGGTTCATCAACGCTGCATCTAACAACGCGGGGCTCGCCTCTACGCAAGCTTCGCCTGCCTCGAGATTGAGTGACAGTGTGACGCCTGGGCCCGTGCTGCGGCGAAGCAGAGCTTCGAGGGAGCGGATCTGCCCGTCCAAGTTGAACGTGCTTGTATGCACCTGCTGATCTTTGGCGAACTGGAGTAGGACAGAGATCAGTCCAACACCGCGCTCTCGGGCGGCATCGATGCCTCGAAGCAGGGTTTCATCTGCATCTCTCCGTCGCAGCAAGCGCACCGCGGAGTCGATCACCGCAAGAATGTTCTTGAAGTCATGCGAGATACCGCTCGTCATGAAGCCGATGGCCTCAAGTTTCTGCTGCATCGCTGCCTTCTGGCGCTCGACCTGCCGCTCGAGCCGACGACGCTCCAGTGCTGAGTAGAGCAACAGCATCAGCGCGATCAGAAGGATATCAGCAAGAACGACGGTCCAGAGTGTCCGGCGCCAATCGACCAAAGCATCGCCGTGGTCAAGGCCGACGGCGACCACAAGAGGGAACTCGCCGAAGCGTTCAAACCCGACCACCGCCTCGCGCCCGGTGAGCGGGTTTATGGTGTGGTAAATACCGTTCGAAGCCTCGGCCAGATTGGGCGAGAACAATCGGGCGTTCCCGGCCTGTTTTCCATAAGCGTCAGGCAGGGATGGGACGCTCGCAATCAGCGTCTGGTCCGTATGAAACAGGGCAACTACGTCTCGCGGCTCGAGTTTCAGGCGGCCGTAGGTTCGTTCGATGAAGTTCGGCTCAAGCGCTGCGACAGCGACGCCGGCAAACTGGCCGTCGGTGGTCTCGAGTCGACGTGCGACAGGAACGAACCAGCGCTGGACCGACCGACTCAGAATCGGGCGGCCGACGTGGAAGTCCCTGTCGGGGTCTTCGCGCAATACGCTGAAATACTGCCGGTCCGCGAGCGAGACGCGCGGAGTTTCCGGGTAATCGGTGTCGTGACTGATGAAGCCGTCCGCCCCGATGACGAAGAGCGCACGCACCGTCTCAAGGCGTTCGTTGAGACTGCGAATGAACGTGCGAAATTCCGCGTCGTCTTGTGGGAGATCCTCGCGTTCGATCCGATCGGCGATCGCACGCAACGCAAGGTCGGTCGATTCCAGCGCTGTCCTGCCTTGTTCCGCAAGGAGCGCGCTGATGTTCATCGCCGCGGTGCGGACATCAGCCTGCTCGTCCTGCCTTGCCTCCACTACGATCCAGATCGAGGCCAACAACAGCGTTGCTACGGCACTGCCCAGGACAATCTTCAGGGTCCGGGCATCCTTGCTAAAGCGGCGGCCGATTAGGTCGCCAAGTCGCCTGATCGCGTGTGTGTTCATGCAGCGAACTACACGGCAAGCGCGGTCAATACTCAACATTCTTGTCCGGTCATGTTGCCCGGCCTTTCTCAGTCGACAGCGGCCAGCGCGAACGTGCGCAATACAGGGTGTGCAGGGTCTCCAGCACCGCCGCGACTTCATCCCCGGCGAGTCGATAGTAGACCGTCTGGGCTTCCCGGCGGCCTTCAATCAGACCGGCGTCTTTGAGCCGCTTGAGTTGCTGAGACATTGTGGGCTGGGCGACGCCACAGTCTTGCGCAAGCTGACCTACCGAGCGCTCGCCTTCCACCAGGCGACACAGAATCCGCAAACGGGCCTCCGAGGCCAGCATCTTCATCAGTTCAGCGGCTTTTCTGACATCTCCGTCAAGTAGGTCGTCGCTCGCCATTACATGCCCCGCCTTGAATATTCAGATTGCGATATACATCGACCGTAGACAACATCAAGCGTGCACGATCCTGCGCGCCATCGCGGAGTGAATTGATGGAAACTGCTTTCACACCTTGGCTGTCGCTCGGCGGCGGCATGATGATCGGGGCATCGGCTGTATTGCTGATGGCCACCAACGGCCGCATTGCCGGCATCAGCGGCCTGACCTCACGCATCTTCGCTCGCAGCAGCGACGGCGAAGCGCGCGGCGTTTCAGCCCTGTTCGTTCTGGGCCTGTTGCTGGCCGCACCGGTCTGGTTACTGGTGTCGGGCGATTGGCCTGAACAATGGGTGCCGTCCAGCCCGGTTCTGATGGCGATTGCCGGCCTGCTTGTCGGCTTCGGCGCCGTCTTCGGCAACGGCTGCACTTCGGGCCATGGGGTCTGTGGCATCTCCCGTGGCTCGGCGCGGTCCATTGCGGCAACGATCGTGTTCATGACAGCGGCCTTTTTGACCGTCCTTGTCACCCGTCACCTGATCTGAGGTCTGAGCGATGAAACAGATATTTGCCCTTATTGCCGGCCTGATCTTCGGCCTCGGCCTGATCATCTCAGGAATGGCCAACCCAGCAAAGGTGCTGAACTTTCTCGACCTGTTCGGCAGTTGGGACCCGAGCCTCGCCTTTGTGATGGGGGGCGCCATCTTGGTGACGGCACCAGGGTTCGCCTGGCTCACCCGCGCGCTCGACCGTCCATTTTTCGACAGCGAATTCCGCATCCCGCGGAGGAGCGACATCGAGCCGAAGCTGGTTGTAGGAGCTGCGATTTTTGGAACGGGCTGGGGTCTCGGTGGGTTTTGCCCCGGACCGGCGCTCACCGCCCTTCCAATCGCCGCCACAGGCACCCTCATCTTCGTGCCTTTCATGCTGATCGGCATGTGGGCGGCCCGCCATGCGCCCGACAAACCCTTCTCGCTGAAAGGGGCCACCCAATGAAAGAACCGCTGAAGTCCCGCGTCGTCCGCCATTCGCCCTCGACCGGCGAAGGCAGTCCCGATGTTTGGGGCATCTACGAACCCGACACCGGTTCAATCCAATATATCTGCGCCGATCCGACGACAAAGAAAGCAGCGCTAATCGACGTGGCATGGAACTTCGATCACCGGAACTATCGGTTCTCGACCGAGAGCATGGACCAGGTTCTGGACCTCGTGGGCGAGAACGGGCTGGAAGTCCAGTGGGTGCTCGACACGCATCCTCATGCCGATCATGTAATGGCTTCGGCGCATCTGAAAGAACGCACCGGTGCGCCGAACGCGATCGGCGCTCTTGTTCCCGAGATCGCGAAGATCTGGGCCGATCTTTACAACCTGCCAGACGCCTTCGACCCCGAGCGCGATTTTGATCGTCTCTTCGAGGAAGGTGAGACATTCAGTATTGGCGAGCTCGATGTGAAGATCATGCTGTCGCCGGGACACACGCTCGGCTCGATCACCTACGTCTGCGGCGACGCGGCCTTTGTGCATGACACGCTGATGCAGCCCGATGTCGGCACCTCGCGTTCGGACTTCCCGGGCGGCAAGACAACCGAGCTCTGGGAGTCGATCCAGGAGATTCTGGCCCTGCCGGGCAACACCCGGCTCTTCGTCGGCCACGACTACGGCGGCCCGGAACGCGACGAGCCGATGTGGGAAGCGACAGTTGAAGAGCACAAGGCAAACAACAAGCACGTCAAGGACGGCACCGACCGTGAGGACTACATCAAGCGCCGACAGGAGCGCGATGCGACCCTGCCATTGCCTGACCGCATCCTGGCCGCGCTCCAGGTGAACCTGCGGGGTGGGCGGCTACCTCCGGCGGAAGATGACGGCAATCACTACTTGAAGCTGCCGGTCAACCGCTTCGACTGAACCTCGGGCGGTGGTCATGAGGCCACCCTCCAGCTCCTCACAGTTCCCGGACCTGATGCTATGTCGCTGTCACGCTATTTCCCGATACTTGACTGGGGCCGCAGCTACGATCGCTCTGCGTTCACTGGTGATGCTGTCGCGGCGGTAATCGTCACGATCATGCTGATCCCGCAGTCGCTGGCCTATGCGTTGCTGGCCGGGATGCCGCCGGAGGCCGGGATCTACGCCTCTATCACGCCGATCATCCTCTATGCGATCTTTGGCACGTCGCGGGCGCTGGCGGTCGGACCGGTGGCCGTGGTGTCGCTGATGACAGCTGCGGCAGTCGGTAATGTCGCCGAAAGCGGCACGGCGGGCTATGTTACCGCGGCGCTGACGCTGGCGGCGCTCTCTGGCGCGATGCTCCTTGCTCTGGGGCTGCTACGGCTGGGATTTCTGGCCAATTTCCTGTCCCACCCTGTAATCGCGGGCTTCATCACCGCCAGCGGCATCCTGATCGCCGCCAGTCAGTTGCGCCACGTCTTCGGTATCGAAGCCGAGGGCCACACGCTGATCGAGATCCTCGCGAGCCTCTGGGCGCATCTGGGTGATGTCAACCTCATCACCCTTGCGCTTGGTGCCACGGCCACAGCCTTCCTCTACTGGGTGCGTGGCGGGTTGAAGCCGCTTCTGCTGCGTGCGGGTCTCGGTCCGCGAGCGGCCGATCTGGGGGCGAAGACCGGCCCGGTGCTGGCCATCGTCGGCACCACGTTGGCTGTCTGGCTTTTCGATCTCGGCGAGCGCGGCGTTGCCATAGTGGGAGAAGTGCCTCAAAGTCTGCCGCCATTTACCCTGCCGTCGGTCTCTCCGGAACTGATCCAACAGCTGGCGATGCCCGCGTTGCTGATCTCGATCATCGGTTTCGTTGAATCGATTTCGGTCGCGCAGACTCTGGCCGCGAAGAAGCGACAGCGGATCGACCCCGACCAGGAGCTGATCGGGCTTGGCGCCGCCAACATGGGCGCGGCTTTCACTGGCGGCTTCCCGGTGACCGGCGGCTTCTCGCGCTCGGTGGTCAACTATGATGCCGGCGCAGAAACGCCGGCCGCCGGTGCTTTCACGGCGCTCGGCCTGGCGCTCGCGGCGCTGTTTCTGACACCGCTGATCTATTATCTGCCCAAGGCCACCTTGGCGGCCACGATCATCGTGGCGGTGCTGAGCCTCGTCGATCTATCGATCCTCAAGCGAGCCTGGTCCTTCAGCCGTGCCGACTTTGCTGCTGTTGCGGTGACGATCCTGCTGACCCTGCTGGCCGGGGTAGAGCTGGGGGTGACGGCTGGGGTCGTCACCTCGATCCTCGTGCACCTTTACAAGACGTCGCGCCCGCACATGGCGGTGGTGGGCCGCGTGCCTGGCACAGAGCATTTTCGCAACGTATTGCGCCATGAGGTAGAAACCCAGCCGCATGTCCTGTCACTACGGGTCGATGAGAGCCTCTACTTTCCGAACGCACGCTATCTCGAGGACCAGCTTGCCGCCTATGCGGCCGACAAGCCGGAGCTGACGGACGTGGTGCTGATGTTCCCAGCTGTCAATGAAGTCGATCTTTCGGCGCTGGAGTCGCTGGAGGCGATCAATGCGCGCCTCCGCGATGCCGACATCCGCCTGCACCTGAGCGAAGTGAAGGGCCCGGTTATGGATCGCCTCAAGCGGAGCCATTTCCTCGATGAGCTGACCGGCGAGATTTTCCTGAGCCAACATGAAGCTGAGGTCTATCTAAGAGACGCATCCAACCTCCGGACCGGCGCAATCGGGGGATAGCCGGCACGCCCAATTCAATAGCCAGCGAAGGTGGCCTCGTCAGCGAAATCTCACGTGCAAACCGGACATATGGGAACACCCTGCGGCAGTAATTGGTTTGGCAGCAGGAGGAACTGACATGACCTTACGCTTCGAACAGATACTGTCCGACGGGGTCGCCGAATGCTCTTACCTGCTCGGCGACGATGCGGCCCATACGTGCGCCGTTGTCGATCCGCGCCCCGACGTGGAGATCTACCTCGAGACCGCGCGGCACTTCGGTATGGCCATCACTCATGTCTTTGAGACCCATATCCACGCCGATTTCCTGAGCGGCGCCCGCGAATTAGTGGACCGACTGGGCGGGCAAGCCAAGCTCTACGTCAGCACCGAGGGCGACGCCGACTATGGCTTCGAGCATGAATCGGTCCGGGACGGTGACGAATTCACCTTCGGCGGCATGCGGATGAAGGCGCGCTTTACTCCCGGCCACACGCCGGAGCATATGTCTTACCTTCTGTTTGACGGCGATACCGAGACCCCTTGGGGTGTTCTCTCTGGTGACGCTTTCTTTGTCGACAGCGTCGGCCGCCCGGATCTTCTGGGTGACGACCAGTCCGAGGAATTGGCCGAGAAGCTCTTCCACACGGTGCAGGACGTCTTCATGGCGCTGCCCGACGATGTCATCATCTACCCCTGCCACGGGGCGGGCTCCGCCTGCGGGCCGGACATCGGCGACCGGATGTCGTCGACTATCGGTTATGAGCGGCGCTTTAACAGCTACGCCCAGATCACGGATTTGGAAGAGTTCAAGGAGGCGATCCTCGGCGACGCGCCGCCAGTGCCGACGCATTATCCGCGCATGAAGAAGGTTAATTCGAAGGGCCCGGAGGTCCTGCGCAACCTGCCGCGGATCGAGCCGATGACCGTCGAGCGTTTCGCTGAGGCGGCGGAGGCGGGTGCCCAATTGCTCGACGTGCGCGACATGATGGACTTCGGCGCCGGTCACGTGCCGGGCAGCCTCAATATCGGCGCCCGGCCGGAGCTTTCGGTCTGGGCCGGTTGGCTGCTCGACCCCGAGAAGCCGATCCACCTCGTCCTGCACGATGACGGCGATTTGCCCCGCGTGTTGCGCCTGCTCTGGCGCACCGGTTTCACCGACTTCGGCGGCTACCTGGCCGGCGGCATAGCGGCGTGGCGCGAAGCCGGGCGGGAGTTTGCCCAGATTCCGCAGATTTCCGTGCATGAGCTGAAGGAGGCTGTGGATCTGCGACCGTTGGACGTGCGCAAACCCGACGAGTGGGAGGGCGGGCACATTCCCGGCGCGCGGCATGCCTTCCTTGGGGAGTTGCGCGACGAAATGGACAGCCTCGACCGTGCCGCACCCTATGCCACGTATTGCGCCAGCGGCTTTCGTGCTTCGATTGCCGCAAGCCTACTGAAGAAGAACGGCTTCGACCAGGTGCGCAACGTCCCCGGAAGTTGGAAGGCTTGGCAAGCCGCCGGCTACAAAACCGAGAAACCGAGCTAAAGGAGCAGAAAATGCAAGATACTGTTCAAATCAATGACCGCTTCACCATCGCCAAGTTCGCGCCCGAGACTGATCAGATCCGGGAGGCCGCGCAGGAAGGCTTCCAATCGCTCATCAACATGCAGACCGATGACGAGGACAAGAAGCTGAAGATGAGGCCGCAGGAGGAAGGCCAAAAGGCAAAGCAGGCCGGTCTGACCTTTCTGCACCATCCGGTGGACGGCGAGAAACTGTCCGAAGATCTTGTGGACGACTTCCGCCAAAAGGCTACCGACCTGCCGGCGCCGATTCTCGTGCACTGCGCCTCGGGCAAGCGGTCCGGCGCTTTCGTGATGATGCACATCGGCTGCGAGGAAGGCATGACCGGTGAGGAAGTCGTCAAAAAGGCCGAAGAGATGGGTTTCGAGTGTGACACGCCGGAGCTCGAAGATTTCGTGAAGAACTACGTAGATAGCCACAACGGCAAATAATCTGGCAGGGACCGGCGCCGGGGAAAGCTGGTCCCGACTATTCGGCGCGATCTGGTCTATTTATGGCGCCGTTCTATGAAGCCACGCGCTGTGTCAGGTGGCGCGCTTCGGGATTACACTGATTTGGCCATTTCGTTCAATTCGCGCTTCCTCGACCTCCGAAAGATCCCGCAAGCCATTCAGCCGCAGCAATTCCGCGATATCGTTCTCGCCCAAACGCGCTTTCCGGACTGCCTCGTCGTCAACCTCTCCGGAGCGAACAAGGGTTATTGGGCGGCCCTTCAGGAGACGGGAGACGATCTTGGAGCGCGGCGCCAGGGCGGTCACGGAAACATAAAGGACAACAAGCAAACCTGTGGCGGCAAGAGTGGGTAGGAGAGGGGCATTGCCGGTGAGCGACCGGCTCAGGCTCGACCCCAAGATCACAGTCAGGACAATGTCCTGCGCAGACAGGTTTGAAAATGATCGTCGCGGTGCCACCCGATAGAGCAGGATGGCGTAGAGAAAGATGATCACAGCGCGCAGGCTCATCTGCCACCAGGCAATATGTGGCGTATCTTGCCCAATCAGATAATGGAATGTCTCCATACTCGCGGTTCCCTCTGGACGTCTCACCCGAATTGCAGCGAGGGCCACACGAATAAGTGCAATTTAGCAATGGTGCTGGCAACCTCCATTCCACCTTCGACCGTTAAGAGACCGCAACGGCAAGTGAACGTCCGAAGGGCTCTTGGCGGACCTGCTGGCCTTCAACGTCGGCGTGGAACTGGGACAGCTCATGGCGCTTGCCGTGATCCTCATCGTCATGGGCTTCTGGCGGAAGTCGCCGGACTTCTTGCGCCAAGCCTACACCAACGCAGAAAAACCCAGCCTCGACGAACTTTCCAATTCGAAGCAGCTTATCCGTTCTACAGTAATCGCCGGGGCGTCGGCCGTGGCAATCCTCGTCACCGTGGTGCTGCCCCTTCTCAACTGCGACGGAGATTGTGCGTCCGCAGCGAACGACAGCAAGGTCCGCTGAGCAGACTTGGCCCACACTGCGGCGAATGTTGGCGCACCCCCTTAGACAGATCATCACGGGTCGAGGTTAACGGGTGCGCGCGCCATTTCCGTTATTCCCCTTCTGGACGGAGACCGAGCGCTGCCGCTGCTATCGCCGAATGTGGAATGAGATGTCCCCGCCATGCTTTGCCGTCCCGAAAACAACCGATCGGGTGGACGCCGAGCTCGCCCAAACGCCGCATCAGGTAGCGAGAGGTTGTGCCCAGCTGCTTCGCGAGCTCGCTCAAGGGGAGATGGGTCGATTGGAACTTCGATAGGCTCTCGACGCTGATCATCCGGCCCGTTCGCCCGGCATGTTCATACACCTCGTGCTCAATGAGACCTTGCACGCACCAAGCCGCGATACATTGGTCTTTCCACCCGGTTAGGTGGGCAACCTGTTGGACGGTCATACCCGGACCCCGCCGAGCCTCCGTGAGAACTGCATCTACTTCACCTCGGCAGAACCGAAACTCGCCGAGCCGGCCATGGATGCTGCCCGCGGTCGGGCGGAGCCGACCATCGAGCACCCGCCGGAACACCTCGGCGAGGCCCGCTCGGTCGGTGGTGAAACGCAGGTTGAGATCAGAAAAGGCGACCGTGGCTGTGAACAGGCGTGCAATTTTGACCCCGTAACGGGGTGATCGGCGTCCAAAAATGACCCCCTTACACTGATGTGG
>NZ_JBLXEC010000036.1:0-10281 GCF_048263515.1 Marinovum sp.
AGTAAAAGACCTCACCATTCAGCAACTCCTCCCGGAACCGCAGGTTGAACCTTTCGCAACCCGACCCTACCGATGACCACCGCGCCCTCGATGCCGTCCTGCGGCGCCTCGTGGTGAGCGCGGACGCCATCAAGCGCGCTGCCCGGAGTTACACCTCTTCGTGGGACGTGACCAAGATGGGTTCTCCTCAGCCGGCAAGAGAACGGGCAGAGGAAGATACTCTCGTCTACGTGAATCAGGGCCAGAAAAATTCCCCAAGCGGGTCACTCATCTGGGCAAACGGCGCCTTTCGATCGCAGAAAATTTGGCGGGGTGGGGTCCCATTTCAGAGGATATCGCATCGTTCAATACCGGGTTGACCCAAAATGTAAGTGCGGTTATACGTATTAGCAGTTATACGTATAACTGGAGCCTAAGATGTCCCAAAGACGCCTCACGCAGAAGGAAATCGCCAAGCGCGCCGGCGTAAGTCAGGCGTCGGTTTCGATCGTGCTGAACGGGGCAGAGCGCGACAGAAAGCGAATCCCCGACGAGACACGCAAGCGGATCCAGAAGGTCATCGAGGAAACCGGATATGTCGCTGATCCGATTGCCCGCCGCATGGCAAAGGGACGAAACAACATCCTCGGAGTCTTCACCTACGAGCCGGCCTTTCCACGGGCGCAGGCGGACTTCTTCGCGCCGTTTCTATTCGGCATCGAAGAGGCCGCGCAGGAACAGGGTTATGACCTCTTGCTGATGACCTCGGCCGAGCGCGATGCGGACGGGGCCAAGCGGATCTTCGGCGAGCCAAACCGGATGCGGATTGCGGACGGTTGCCTGCTACTCGGGCGGAAATTCGACAGCAATGATCTGGAGCGCCTGGTGCAGGGCGATTTCGACTACATGGCCATCGGTCGCCGCGACGACGCCGGCGGGCCGGTCGACTATGTCGGTGCCGATTACGCCGAGGCCACCCGCGGGCTTGTCGAGCGGTCCCTGGCGCTCGGGCACGAAACATTCGCCTACATTGGCCAGAAGGACGGCGCGGAATCGATTGCCGACCGTTGGGCCGGGTTTCAGGCCGGGCTGACCGGCGCGGCCACGCTGTCCCTGCATGTGCCAGAGGTCGGCTTGCCGCCCGAGGCGCTTCTTGAGCAGGTGCGGGCGGTTGGCGCCACGGTGGTGTTCTTCATCGAGCTGGCCGACGCCATTCCCTTCAAGCGTGTCGCCACGGCGGCCGGGCTGAGCGTGCCGGGCGATCTCTCGATTGTCGTGCTGGGCAGCCACATCCGGCCTGACGACACCGGTACCCAGTTCGCCACCTACGCCATCCCGCGCGAGGAAATGGCGCGCCGTGCGGCGACGGCCCTGATCGCGCGGCTGGAAGGCCGCGACTACGCCAAGCAGACGCTTCTGCGCTGCGACCTGATCGAGGGCGAGACCCTTGGCCCCTCCAAGAGAAAGACTGAGACGTGAAAGAATTGAAGACGGACATCGCGGTCATCGGTGCAGGCACCGGTGGCGTCGCCGCCGCCCTTGGCGCCCTGAGATCTGGCCGCAGCGTGGTGATGACAGAGCCTTTCGACTGGATCGGTGGGCAGCTGACAAGCCAGGCCGTGCCCTCGGACGAACATTCCTGGATCGAGCAGTTCGGCGGCTCGCGGAGCTACCGCGAGCTCAGGACCGCGATCCGCCAATTCTACCGCGATCACTATCCGCTGACCGCGGGCGCGCGCAACTGGGGCGATCTCAACCCCGGCGCAGGATGGGTCAGCCGGCTCTGTGTCGAGCCGCGGGTGCCGGTTGCCGTCCTGGAAGCCTGGCTGATGCCTTATGTCGGCTCCGGCCGGCTGACGCTGCTGAAACCCTACGAGCCTGTCGCCGCCGAGATGGAGGGCGACCGGGTCCGCGCGGTGACCGTGCAGCACGCAAACTCCGGCGAGAAGGTGCAGATCGAAGCGGCCTATGTGATCGACGCCACCGAACTGGGCGACCTGCTGCCGCTGACCGGCACCGATTACGTCACCGGCTTCGAAAGCCAGGCCGAGACCGGCGAACCCAGCGCGCCCTCCGAGGCGCAGCCGCATAACCAACAGGCGGTGTCGATCTGTTTCGCGGTCGATCATGTCGACGGCAACCATGTGATCGACAAGCCGGCGAACTATGATTACTGGCGCAAGGTGCAGCCGGAGTTCTGGGGCGGGCCGCTGATCGGTTTCAAGTCTCCCAACCCCCGTACGCTCGAGACCAGCACCCGCAGCTTCACACCCAACCCCGGCGACAACCCGCTGCTGGTCGATGCCGACCAGCGCCGCAACCCGGGCGACGGCAACCTCTGGACCTTCCGCCGCATCGCCGCGCGCGACAATTTCGTCAAGGGGGCCTATGCCTCTGACGTCTGCCTCGTGAACTGGCCGATGATCGACTATTTCGAAGAGCCGATCATCGATTGCACGCGGGAAGAGTACGACGCCCGCATCGCCCGCGCCGCCGAGCTGTCCTACGCCGTCTTCTACTGGCTGCAGACCGAGGCGCCGCGGGAAGATGGCGGTCAGGGCTTTCCCGGCCTGCGCCTGCGCGGCGACGTCACCGGCACCGATCACGGCTTGGCCATGGCGCCCTACATCCGCGAGGCGCGGCGCATCCGGGCGGTGACCACCATTGTCGAGCAGGACCTCTCCTACGAAGTGCGCGGCGAGGCAGGGGCGGTGAACTACCGCGACAGCGTCGGCACCGGCATGTACCGGATCGACCTGCATCCCTCGACCGGCGGCGACAATTACATCGACGTGCCGTCCTGCCCCTTCGAGATCCCGCTGGGTGCGATGCTGCCGCGTGAACGCTCGAACCTGCTGCCCGCCGGCAAGAACATCGGCACCACCCATATCACCAATGGCTGCTACCGACTGCACCCGGTGGAATGGAACATCGGCGAGGTCGCGGGGCTGCTGGCGGCGCATTGCCTGAACGAAGGCACCGATCCGCACAGCGTGCAGGGTGACGATCCGCAACTCGAAGCCTTTCAGGAGCTTCTGCGCCAGCACGGCGTCGAGACCCGCTGGCCCGACGTGCGCGGCTATTGAGTTTCGCAATCAACGTGAATTCCATGGGAGGACCCACAATGAACCGACTGACACCCCTTGCCGCCGTTCTGGCGGCGACCACCGCGCTTGCCGGCGTGGTCCAGGCGCAGGAGCTGCGGATGACGATCTGGAGCGCCAACGAGGCGCACCTGGCCGTCTTCAACGAGATCGCCGACAGCTTCACCGCCGACCGCCCGGAGGTGAGCGTGACCTTTGAATCGCTGCCCTTCGCCAGCTACACCACCACGCTGACCACCCAGATCGCCGGCGGCAACCCGCCCGACCTGGCCTGGATCCTCGAACGCACCGCGGCGGACTTCGTCAACTCCGGCATCCTTGCGCCGCTGAACGAGGCCTTCACTTCTGCCGAGGGCTTCGACTACGGCGACATGATCGAGAAACCCACCGATCTCTGGCGGGTCGACGGCGAATTGTATGCCGTGCCGTTCTCGACCTCGCCGCTGGCGATCTTCGCCAACACCGACCTGATCGAAGCCGCAGGCGCGCGCACCCCGGCCGAGCTGATCGAGGCCGGTGAATGGACCTGGGAAAATGCCATGGCCACCGCCGCCAAGGTGGCCGAGGGTGACAAGGACGGCATCATCGTCCGCGACTTCAACTACCAGACCTGGCAGAACCTCGCCGCGATCTGGCGCGGCTGGGGCGCCGAACCCTGGAGCGCCGACGGCGATACCTGCACCTTTGCCGCGCCCGAGATGGTCGAGGCGATGACCTTCCTGCATGACGCCATCTTTCAGGACGGTGCGCTGCCCGGCCCGGGCGAGAGCGTCGACTTCTTTGCCGGTGACGCCGCCATGAGCATCACCCAGATCTCGCGCGCCTCGCTGCTGCCAAAGGGCGACGAGGCCTTTGCCTGGGATCTGGTGCCGCTGCCGGCCGGCCCCGCCGGTGAATATTCGGTGATCGGTCAGGCCGCCATCGGCGTCTTTCAAGACAGCCCGAACGCCGATCTGGCCGTCGACTTCCTGGCTCATATGACCAACCCGGACAACTCCGCCAAGCTGGCGCAGTTCTTTCCGCCGATCCGGCAGAGCCTGCTCAACGCCGAAACGCTCGGCGCCACCAACCCGCTGCTGACGCCCGAGATGATCGAGGCGGTCGTGGTGCAGGGCATTGCCAAGGGCGAGGTGCTGCCGGTGCATGAAGGCTACTCCGAGATCCAGCAACTGGTCCGGGCCGAGCTGGATGCGCTCTGGCAGCCAGAGGCGAACGTCGAAGAGGTGCTTGGCGCGGTGTGCCAGAGCATCCAGCCGCTCCTGTAAACGCAAAGGGACACCGATGACTGTCGTGGCCACCCATTCCGATCCACCCCGTCGCAAGCGCGTCTTCTGGACGATGGACCGCCGCGACAGTCTTGTCGGCTATCTCTTCATCGCGCCACAAGTGCTGGGCATCTGCATCTTCGTTCTGCTGCCGCTGGTGCTGGTTTTCTGGTATTCGCTGCACGAATGGAACGTGCTGGCGCGCACCTTCCGCTTTACCGGCACCCAGAACTACCAGCGCCTGCTCTCCGATCCCGGCCTCGTCAAGGTGCTGGGGGCGACCGGCATCTTCTCGGTCTTCCTGGTGGTGTTCAACATGTCGCTGGCGCTTCTGCTGGCGGTGCTGCTGAACCAGAAGCTGCGCGGGATCACCATCTTCCGCACGCTGTTCTTCTCGCCGGTCGTGGTGTCGCTGGTGGCCTGGACCATCGTCTGGAGCTTCCTGCTGCAAAGCAACGGCGGGCTGAACGGCATCCTGCAGGTCATAGGCATCGAGGGGCCGAACTGGCTGCGCAACCCGACCACGGCGATGATCTCGGTCGTGGTGGTGCAGGTGTTCAAGAACGTCGGGCTGAACATGATCCTCTTCCTTGCCGCCCTGCAGGGCGTTCCGAAGGAGCTCTATGAGGCCGCCCGCGTCGACGGCATCCCGGCCTTCGCCCAGTTCCGCCGTATCACCCTGCCGATGATCAGCCCGACGGTGCTCTTGACCTCGATCATCACCATCGTCGGCTCGCTGCAGGTCTTTGCCCAGATCGCCGTGCTCACCAAGGGCGGGCCCGGCATGTCGACCACGGTGCTGGTCTACTACCTCTATCAACAGGCCTTCGAGTTCCACAAATTCGGCTATGGCGCCACCCTGTCGATCCTGCTGTTTGCGATTGTCGCGGTGCTGACCTTCGTACAATGGCAGATGCGCAAGAGGATCGTCTTCTATGAAAAGTAACCTCTCGCCCCGGATGAAGGTGGCGGTCTACGGATTGATGCTGGTGCTGCTCATCCCCTTCGTCTTTCCGACCTGGTGGATGGTGACCTCTTCGGTCAAACCTATCTCGGACATCTTTGCCTTTCCGCCCGAGATCATTCCCAGCCGGTTTGACTTCTCGACCTACCGGCAGGCTTTCGAGTTGCAGCCCTTTGCCCAGCAATACTGGAACTCGGCCTATATCGCGGCCATCGTCACCTGTGGCACGCTGCTGTTCTCGGCGATGGCGGGCTATGCCTTTGCCCGGATTGATTTCCCCTTCGCCAATGCGCTCTTCATGGTGCTGCTGGTCGGGCTGCTGATCCCGTCGGAAGTGACCATCGTGCCGCTGTTTCAGATCTTCTTCGGCTGGGACATGATCAACACCCATTGGCCGCTGATCCTGGTGCCGATCTTCGGCGCGCCCTCGGTTTTTGCCACCTTCGTCATGCGGCAGTTCTTCATCGCCCTGCCGAAAGAGCTGGAAGAGGCGGCGCGCGTCGACGGGCTGGGGCGGTTCAAGATCTTCTGGACCATCGCCCTGCCGCTGGCCAAGCCGGCGCTCGGCGCCGTGGCGATCTTCACCTTCCTGCATTCCTGGAACCTCTATCTCGAGCCGATCGTGTTCCTCTCGAGCCCCGAAAAATTCACCCTGCCGCAGGCCCTGACCCAATTCACCGACGCCTATGGCGGTGCGATGTGGAACATCCAGCTTGCCGCCGCGACGATGACGGCCATTCCCGTGCTCATCGTCTTTGTCATCGCCCAGCGTCAGTTCGTCGAAGGACTGGCCCATACCGGACTGAAAGGCTGATCCCATGGCCCAGGTAACCTTCTCGGACGTGCAGAAATCCTATGGCGCGGTCCACGTGATCCACGGCGTCGAGATCGACATCGCCGACGGCGAATTCGTCGTCCTCGTCGGCCCCTCGGGCTGCGGCAAGTCCACCCTGCTGCGGATGCTGGCAGGGCTGGAAACCATCAGCGGCGGCGAGATCGTGATCGGCGACACCGTGGTCAACGACCTCGAACCCAAGCAGCGCGACATCGCCATGGTGTTTCAGAACTACGCGCTCTACCCGCACATGACGGTGGCCGACAACATGGGCTTTTCGCTGCATCACCGCGGTGCCTCGAAGGCCGAGATCAAGCAGCGCGTCGACTGGGCCGCCGGCATCCTCGGCCTCGAGACATATCTCGAACGTCGCCCCGGTCAGCTGTCGGGCGGCCAGCGCCAGCGGGTCGCCATGGGCCGCGCCATCGTGCGCAATCCCAAGGTGTTCCTGTTCGACGAGCCGCTGTCGAACCTCGACGCCAAGCTGCGCGTGGTGATGCGCGGCGAGATCAAGGCGCTGCACCAGAAGCTGAAGACCACGACGATCTATGTCACCCACGACCAGGTCGAAGCGATGACCATGGCCGACAAGATCGTGGTGCTGAACGGCGGCCGGATCGAGCAGATCGGCAGCCCGCTCGAGCTTTACGACAACCCGGTCAACCAGTTCGTCGCCGCCTTCATCGGCTCGCCCTCGATGAATTTCATCGAAGGGCATGTCGAGGGTGCGAATTTCGTGGCCGGCGATGCGCGGCTTCCGGCGCCCACTGCGCTGCCCAATGGCAAACCGGTCATCTACGGCGTGCGTCCCGAGCATTTCCGGCTCGACCCGCAAGGCGGCATCGCGGCCGAGGTGGTGGTGGTCGAGCCGATGGGCTCGGAGACCCAGGTGACCATGCAGATCGCTGGCCAGAACGTGTTCGGTATCTTCCGCGAGAGGGTCTCGGCCAATCCCGGCGAGGTGCTGACCTTGGGCGTCGACCAGGCCCACACCCATCTCTTTGACGCGGGCTCGGGTCTGCGGCTCACGGCGGCCTGATCGGCGTCATGTACAAGCCACCACTGCTTTTCGCGATGGACCCGGGGCTAACCGAACGTGTCCTGAGCGCCGAGGCGCTGTCCCAGCTGGGGGCCGCCTGCGAGGTGCTTGATGCCACCCGCTACACCGCGTGGGACGCCGCCGCCACGCTGCTGCCCCGCACCGAAGTCCTGGTGAGCGGCTGGGGCTGCCCGCCGCTCAGCGCCGAGGTTCTGGACCGTGCGCCACGACTAAGGCTCATCGCGCACACCGCCGGCTCGGTTAAACGGCTGCTTGTTGATCCCAAGTTCTTCGCGCGCGGCATTGCCGTGACCACCGCCGCCGACGCCAACGCGATACCGGTGGCGGAGTACACGCTTGCCGCGATCCTTTTCGCCAACAAACAGCTGTTCCGTATGCGCGAGTTTTATCGGCAAGGGCGGTCGCGCAAGCTGACCGATCCGCTCGCCGCCGGACTGATCGGCAACCTAGGCAAGCGGGTCGGCATCGTTGGGGCTTCGCGGATCGGGCGGTTGGTGGTCGAGAAGCTCAAGGGTTTCGACCTTGACGTACTGATCCACGATCCCTTTCTTCCTTCAGACGATCCGATCCATGCCGTAGCCCGGCAGGTCGATCTGCAAGAGGTCATGGCCGCAGATGTGGTCTCGCTGCATGCTCCCTTGCTCGAGACCACTCGCGGCATGATCGGCACCCGAGAACTGGCACTGATGCCCGATGGGGCCACGCTGGTCAACACCGCGCGCGGCGCCATCGTCAACCAGCCAGCACTGATCGCCGAGTTGACCAGCGGCCGCTTGAACGCCGTGCTTGATGTGACCTTTCCCGAAGTACCCGAGCCTGCGTCACCGCTCTATGACCTGCCGAACGTCTTTCTCACCCCGCATGCCGCCGGCGCGCTCGGCACCGAACAGGAACGCTTGGGCGAGCTGATGGCGGCGGAGGTAACACGGTTCTGCGCTGGCCAGCCGCTGCGCCATGCGCTCACCGCCGAAGCCTACGCTCGAATGGCCTGATCCCAAGGAGCCTGCACATGCCAGAGACTAAGCCGCGTGCGCTGATCGTCCACGGCGGTCTGGAACTGCACCAGCCGAGACAGGGCGCCGAGAAGGTCGCCGACATGCTGACCATGAGCGGTATGGATGTGACGGTGCGTGACGACGCTAACCTTCTTGTCGCTCCGGACGTGGCACAAATGGCATTAGTCGTGCCGGTGATCACCGGTGGAACCATGCGACGAGACAAGGTCGCTCCTCTGCTCGACGCACTACGAAACGGCACCGGCATGGCAGGCTATCATCACTGTATGTCGACCACCTTTCGCGATTTGCCACAGTTTCGCTATGCCGCCGGGTGCACCTGGGTTGCCCATCCCGGCAACATCATGCGCTACCGGGTTCGCGTCACTTGTCCCAACGATCCGATCATGGCCGGGATCAAGGATTTCGATCACTTGTCCGAGCAGTACTACATGCATTTCGATCCGGCGGTGAAGGTGCTGGCCGAGACGACCTTTTCCGGCGAGCACCATCCTTGGCGGACAAACGTGACAATGCGGGTGACCTTCAAGACGCACTATGGCGCCGGACGGATATTTTTTACCACACTTGGCCACGCGGCAGATGAACTTGACCTCGTCAACGTCCGCCGGATGCTGCATCGCGGACTGCTCTGGTCGGCGGGAATGTCCGGCGAAAAGCTGGGCAAGGTGCCTTAGCAACTGTATTTTTCAGGCGGTCAGACGTGACCACTTTTGACGTGATTTGCACAGGGCATTTGCGATTGTGACGAGTTTTCTGGCGACGGCGATGATGACCACCTTGTGGGGCTTTCCAGCCGCGCGCAGGCGGTCCGCGAATGGTTTGGGAACCGGATTGTGGTGGCTGGCAACGAGAGCAGCCTGGAATAGAACGTGGCGCAATAGCCTTCTCCCTCCGCCAATTGCACGCTTCCCACGAAGGGCACCGCTGTCATGCGCGATAGGCGCAAGACCGGGCAGCGCTGCGGCTTGCTCGCCCGAGAGATGGCCCAGTTCGGGCATCTCGGCAATCAGCACGGTGCTGGCAACCGGACTGATGCCAGGAACCGAACGCAAGATTTCGGCAGCAGAAGCCAGTTCATCATCCGAGACGATGGATTGTTCGATCCGCGCCTCCAACTCTGCAATCTGGCGATCCAGCAGGTCTTTCAGATCGCCATCCATCGACGCGAACGTGTCCGCCGAGCCGAGCTTTTCTTGTGCCTTGATCTGTGCAAGGAGGCGTTTGCGCGTCTCGACAAGCTGCCCACGTTTCGAGACCAATGCCCTGAGAAGGCGCAATTTTTCATGTGGTAGGCTTCGCCCGGCCTAGGGGCGGAAGGCCATGAAACGCGCGATGAGTTCAGCGTCAATCCTGTCTGTCTTGGCACGTGTGCCCCGGCTGGCCGCGAATGCCTTGATTTAAGCAGGAGGCACTTGCCTGGTGGCGACCCCGGCAGCGTCGAGGGCCGCCCACAGACGCCATTCCTGACCTCCGCCATTCGGGAAAACGATCCCCAGATCGTTTTCTGATCCTCATCGCCTTCGAAGCACACCAAAGCGCCGACCGGTCGAGCCAGATGAATGAGCTGCTGATGCCCCTCATCCGTGTTTGCGAACCGCAGCCTCTGGCCTTCCGGCAGGAAATGAATATCCAGCCAGTCGCGCGACACATCTATACCGATGATCCGTGCCCGTGATACCTTGTTCATGCTCTCTTCCTTCTGCTCCGCGGTCCTCGGAGGCCGCAGTCAACTGTCCGAGACGATGAATAGGGACGGTGCTGGCTCGCTAACAAACGTGGTCAAACCCACAAGGCTCAGACGCCATACACCGCCCCGTCAACAACCTCGGCCAAGGTCGCTGACGGGGTCAGAATAGCAAAGGCAAGATACAGAAGGGTCAGGACCCATTGATATCCGCAGGATGAGTGACCTGCCCCCTGCGGGCCATGAGGAATGGCTTGCAGCTCCGGGACTGGCCGATGTGATCCCTGCACGATCCAAGCGAAGTCCTAGAAAAAAGGTGCAAGGTGCAAGGGGATGCATTCTGGCGCCGCCACTGAATGGAGGGCCGAAGC
>NZ_JBLXEC010000037.1:0-9766 GCF_048263515.1 Marinovum sp.
TCTTGCCGTGGTCAACATGGCCGATGGTGCCAATGTTGCAGTGCGGTTTGGAACGCTCAAACTTTTCCTTTGCCATGGTAGTGGCTCCCTTGAATTGATCGTGCGGTGCGCAGGGATGCGCACCCTACGGGGGGTTGTAGGGTGCGCCGTGACGGCGCACCGCTGCTTATGCGTATTTGGCCTGGATCTCGTCAGAGATGTTCTGCGGCACCGGGTCGTAATGGTCGAACTGCATGGTGAACTGCGCACGGCCCGAAGACATCGAGCGCAGGGTGTTGATGTAGCCGAACATGTTGGCCAGCGGCACCATGGCATTGATCGCCACGGCATTGCCGCGCGGCTCCTGGCCGGTCACCTGACCCCGACGGGACGTCAGGTCGCCGATGATGTTGCCGGTGTAATCCTCGGGCGTCACCACTTCGACCTTCATGATCGGTTCCAGCAGCTTGGCGCCGGCTTTCCGCATACCTTCGCGCATGCACATACGTGCCGCGATTTCGAAGGCCAGAACGCTGGAGTCAACGTCGTGGAACTTGCCGTCGATCAGGGCAACCTTGAAGTCGATCACCGGGAAGCCTGCCAGCGGACCGGAGTCCATGACCGACTTGATGCCTTTTTCGACACCCGGGATGTATTCCTTCGGAACCGCACCACCAACGATCTTGGACTCGAAGGAATACCCTTCGCCCGGCTCCGTTGGGGTGATGACCAGCTTGACCTCGGCGAACTGACCAGAGCCACCCGACTGTTTCTTGTGGGTGTAGGTGTGCTCGACCTCGTGACCGATGGTCTCGCGGTAGGCCACCTGCGGCGCACCGATGTTGGCTTCGACCTTGAATTCGCGCTTCAGGCGATCGACGAGAATGTCGAGGTGAAGTTCGCCCATGCCCTTCATGATGGTCTGACCGGATTCCAGATCGGTCTCGACGCGGAACGACGGGTCTTCCGCCGCCAGACGTGCGAGGCCGGCCGACATCTTCTCCTGGTCGCCCTTGGTCTTGGGCTCGACGGCGATCTCGATCACCGGGTCGGGGAAGGTCATGGTTTCCAGAACCACCGGATCGGACTTGTCACACAGGGTGTCACCGGTCGTGGTGTTCTTCAGGCCGCCAAGCGCGATGATGTCGCCGGCAAACGCTTCGGAAATCTCGTCGCGGTTGTTCGAGTGCATCATCATCATCCGGCCGACACGCTCGGTGTTGCCTTTTGTCGAGTTCAGCATCGAGTCGCCCTTGGCGAGCTTGCCCGAATAGATCCGCACGAAGGTCAGCGAGCCGACAAACGGGTCGTTCATGATCTTGAACGCCAGGCCCGAGAAGGCCATGTTGTCGTCCGCGCGACGCGGGATGTTGCGGGTCTCGGTCTCGTCGCCGGGCTTGAAGCCCATGTAGTCGACCACGTCCAGCGGGCTGGGCAGATAGTCGATCACGGCGTTGAGCAGCGGCTGGACGCCCTTGTTCTTGAAGGCCGAACCGCCAAGAACCGGAACGAAGGACAGCGACAGCGTGCCCTTGCGCAGCAGTTTGCGCAGGGTGGCCACGTCGGGCTCTTCGCCTTCGAGGTAGGCTTCCATCGCGTCGTCGTCCATTTCGACGGCGGCTTCGATCATCTTGCCACGCCATTCTTCGGCCTGGTCCTTCAGGCTGTCACGAATGTCGGCCTGCACCCAGGAGGCGCCAAGGTCTTCACCCTGCCACAGCCATTCCTTCATGGTGACCAGGTCGATCAGGCCTTCGAGCTCGTTCTCGGCGCCGATCGGGATACCGACGGGCACGGGAAGCGCACCGGTGCGGTCCTGGATCATGTGAACGCAGTTGAAGAAGTCGGCGCCGATCTTGTCCATCTTGTTGACGAAGACGATGCGCGGAACCTTGTAGCGGTCAGCCTGACGCCACACGGTTTCGGTCTGGGGTTCGACACCGGCGTTGGCGTCGAGCACGCAGACAGCACCGTCGAGAACCGCCAGCGAACGTTCGACTTCGATGGTGAAGTCGACGTGGCCGGGGGTGTCGATGATGTTCAGGCGGTGCTTCGGGCTGTCGGGGGAAACGCCGTCTTCGGTGCGTTCCCAGAACGTGGTGGTCGCAGCCGAGGTGATGGTGATCCCGCGTTCCTGCTCCTGCTCCATCCAGTCCATGGTGGCGGCACCGTCGTGCACCTCACCGATGTTGTGGGATTTGCCGGTGTAGAACAGGATCCGTTCCGAGCAGGTGGTCTTGCCTGCGTCGATATGGGCCATGATGCCGAAGTTGCGGTAGCGGTCGAGCGGATATTCGCGTGCCATGGGATAAAGCCTCTGAATTTACCAGCGGTAATGGCTGAACGCTTTGTTCGCGTCGGCCATCTTGTGGGTGTCTTCGCGCTTCTTAACAGCGGAACCGCGGGAATTGACAGCATCCAGCAGCTCGCCTGCGAGGCGTTCTTCCATCGTGTTTTCGTTGCGGGCGCGGCTGGCGTTGATCAGCCAGCGGATCGCCAGGGCTTCGCGGCGCTCGGGGCGCACTTCGACCGGCACCTGGTAGGTGGCACCACCCACACGGCGCGAGCGGACCTCGACCGAGGGTTTGATATTGTCGAGCGCTTCGTGGAACAGCTCCACCGGCGCGCGCTTGACCTTGGATTCGATCCGGTCGAGCGCGTTGTAGACGATCTTCTCGGCAACGGACTTCTTGCCGTCGATCATCAGGTTGTTCATGAATTTGGTCAGAACCCGGTCGCCGTACTTGGCGTCGGGCAGAACTTCGCGTTTTTCAGCGGCGTGACGACGTGACATCTTTTTTCTTTCCTCTTGTCATCCTCGGGCCTGGCCCGAGGACCTCAATTCAACGAGATCCCCTGTAAGACGGGGATGACGCTCAACGCGTCACTTGGGCCGCTTCGCGCCGTACTTCGAACGACGTTGCTTACGATCCTTGACGCCCTGGGTATCCAGAACACCGCGCAGGATGTGGTAACGCACACCCGGAAGGTCTTTCACACGACCGCCGCGGATCAGCACAACCGAGTGCTCCTGCAGGTTGTGGCTTTCACCGGGGATGTAGCTGATCACTTCGTAACCGTTGGTCAGGCGCACCTTGGCCACTTTCCGCATTGCCGAGTTCGGCTTCTTCGGAGTGGTGGTGTAGACACGGGTACAGACGCCACGCTTCTGCGGGCATTGCTCCAGGTGCTGCGACTTGGACCGTTTGACTTTCGGCTGCCGCGGCTTGCGGATCAGCTGTTGGATCGTTGGCATAGAGGTATCGTCTCCGCTTTCGCTCTCATTCAATATGCATGAGGGCGACCCCATGCGGTGTTTGTCTTGGCTGCGCAGCGGGCGTCTCGGACGTCCACAAGCGCAAAACCCGCGATCACAGCCATTCCGAGGTCTGCGACGCGGTTGGTTATCAGAGGATCGGAGCGCTAACTGCCCGGATCTTGACCACTACAATATGATGTCGGCACGCGGGATGGCCCCGAAGCCGAGATGAGGGTGGCGTATAGGGGGAGTCGCGGGGCTTGTCAACAGCCCCACCGGGGGCCGGGGCGCGCCGGCCCCAGGACCTGCTCGCCTGCTTGCCAAGAGCGCCGCCGGAATGCAAGTCTGCGGCAAAGGCCGCCCCGGCCCCAGGTGGAGTGAGCAGAGTGCAGGTCATTGGATTGTGTCGGTTTTCCTACCCGGCGCTTGGCGGTTTCCAGGTCGAACATGACAGTACCGACGACCGCATCGCCTATCTCTATGCGCCCGAGCGGATGGAGGAACGCTTCCGCCAGTTCGAGGCGATCACTCTGCCCGGCCTCAAGGCCCAGACCGACGGCGATTTCAGCTTCCTGATCGTGGTGGGCGACCAGCTGCCCAAACCCTATTCCGACCGGCTGCACGACCTCGTCGCCGACTTCCCACAGGCCCGGATCGTGGCACAGCCGCCGCGCGAGCACCGCCCGGTGATGGCCGAGATCCTCAACGACGCCCGCGACGACCTGGGCCAGCCCTGCCTGCAGTTCCGCCACGACGACGACGACGCCGTCGCCGTCACCTTCGTCCAGCGCCTACGCGAGGCCGCCGCCGATTGCCCGGGGCTCCTGCGCGATCACCGGCTGGTGGGCTTCGACTTCAACCGCGGCTACATCGCCCGGCCCGACAGCGGCGGCATCCTGGCACAAGAGACTGTCACGCCCTACTGGGGCGTAGCGCTGGCCATGGCGGTGAAACCCTGGGCGCGCCACACCATCATGAACTTCGGCCACAACCGCCTCAACCGCTTCATGCCGACGGTCACCTTCACCCACGAGCCGATGTTCGTGCGCGGCCACAACGACCACAACGACAGCCGCCAGGGCGAGAAGGTCTCGAAGGTCAGGCTCAAGCGGCTCGACGCCGCCGGCGAACTGACCTTCCAGCAGAGCTTCGCGATCTCATCTGACCGGGTACGCGCGATTTTTGCGGGAACGCCGCGCCTCGCGCCATAGGGTGAAGACCCCCATGGCCACCACGATGAACGCCCCCAGCAGCGTCAGCGGCTCGGGAAACTCGCCCCAGACCAGGTAGCCCAGGATCAGCGCCCAGATCAGCCCGGTGTAGCGGAACGGCGCGGTAAAGGCGACCTCGCCCACCCGCATCACCAGCACCGAGCAGAGATAGGCCACCAGGATGAAGCCCGAGGCGATCAGGATGTAGAGCGCATGCAGCGGCGCGATCGGCTCCCATCCCCCCGGCAGGCTGGCCAGCCCGGCAAAGATCATCACCCAGAGCGCCCCCATGAAGGACACCAGCAACGACGGCACCTCGACCGACATCGATCGGGTCACCAGGTCGCGCAGGGTCGAACAGGCCACCGCCACCAGCGCAAAGAGCGTCGCGTCGGAGAACCCCTCAGGCCCCGGCCGCACGATCAGCAGCATGCCGCCAAAACCCACCGCAATGGCGATCCAGCGCCGCCAGCCCACCGGTTCGCGCAGGAACAGCGCTGCGCCAAGCGCCACGCTCAGCGGCAGGAACTGCAGGATCGCGGTGACATTGGCCAGCGGCATGCGGAACAGCGCCGAGAGAAAGAACACCGTCGCCCCGACCTCGGTCAACGACCGGATGCAGACCAGCGTCCAGTCCCGCCGCGACAGGTCGCGCCGCAGCGCGCCCATGTGCCGTGCGAGAAAGAACAGGAAGAGGCTGGCAATCACCCCGCGCAGGAAGACCAGCTGAAACAGCGGCACCGCGCCGCCGGTCAGCTTCACGAAGGTGTCGTTGAAGGTGAACCCCGCCATCGACCCCATCATCAACAGCGCGCCACGGGTGTTGTCCTGCATCCCCCCTGCCCTTCTTCTCTTTCAAAAATACGCCACCCCCCGGCCAGCCTAGGCACGCCGTCCTGCCGACAGACGCACACCCCCCGGCCAAGGGCACCACGAAACCAGCGCGCCGCAGGCGCTCCATCAAAAAACCCCGCCCGGTGAACCGGACGGGGTCGATCTTGTCGGATCAGCGCACTCAGTCGCGGCTGTCTTCGTCCATCACCGGCTGGGTGAAGGCGTCGCCGCCCACCATGTCGTCGGAGGGCGCTGCCAGCGCGGCCGCGGCTTCCGCTTCCTCGCGGCGTGCCTCGATCACCACGTTGTCGCGGTCCTGGGCGATGCGACGCATCTTCTGCGTCGCGCCACCGGTCCCGGCCGGGATCAGACGGCCGACGATGACGTTCTCCTTCAGGCCGACCAGCTTGTCCTTCTTGCCCTGCACCGAAGCTTCGGTGAGCACCCGGGTGGTCTCCTGGAAGGAGGCCGCCGAGATGAAGGAGCGGGTCTGCAGCGAGGCCTTGGTGATCCCCAGAAGGATCGGCTCGCCCTGGGCCTCGCGGCCCCCCTTCGACAGCGCCTTCTCGTTGGCGGCATCGAATTCGGCCTTGTCGACATGTTCGCCCTTGAGCAGCGTGGTGTCGCCGGAGTCCTGGATTTCCCACTTCTGCAGCATCTGGCGCACGATCACTTCGACATGCTTGTCGTTGATCTTCACACCCTGCAGTCGATAGACGTCCTGGACCTCGTCGATCATGTAGTTGGCCAGAGCCTCGATCCCCATGATGGCGAGAATGTCGTGCGGCGCCGGGTTGCCGTCCATGATGTAGTCGCCCTTCTGGACGAAGTCACCTTCCTGAACCGGAATGTGCTTGCCCTTGGGCACCATGTATTCGACCGGCTCCATGCTGTCGTCGGACGGCTCGATGCTGATACGGCGCTTGTTCTTGTAGTCCTTGCCAAAGCGCACGTAGCCGTCGATTTCCGCGATGATCGCGTGATCTTTCGGACGACGTGCTTCGAAGAGCTCGGCCACACGCGGCAGACCACCGGTGATGTCCTTTGTCTTCGCGCCTTCGCGCGGAATACGCGCCACGACGTCACCTGCCTTGACCTCGGCCATGTCCTCGACCGAGAGGATGGCGTCGACCGACATCGGATAGGTGATCGGGTTACCCGCCTCGTTGCGCACCGGCTCGCCGTCGCCGTCGATCAGGATGATCTCGGGCTTGAGCTCGTTGCCCTTCGGCGCCGCACGCCAGTCGGCGACGATCTTCTGGGTCATGCCGGTGGCATCGTCGGTCTCTTCGCGCACGGCGACACCGTTCACCAGGTCGACGTGACGGGCGATACCGTCCTTCTCGGCGATGATCGGCAGGGTATAGGGGTCCCACTCATAGAGCTTGTCCCCCCGGCCGACCTTGGAGCCTTCCTTGACGAAGAGCTTGGTGCCGTAGCCCAGCTTGAAGCTGGCCCGTTCGGCGCCGTGCTCGTCCTGGATGATGAGCTTCATGTTCCGGCCCATCACCAGGGTCTCGCCGACGGCGTTCTCCAGCGTGCTGGCGCCCTCGAAGGTCACGATACCCTCGGTGCCGGCCTCCTGGAAGGATTGCTGGCCACCCTGGGCCACGCCGCCGATGTGGAAGGTCCGCATCGTCAGCTGCGTGCCCGGTTCACCGATCGACTGTGCCGCGATGATGCCCACCGCTTCGCCGGTGTTGACCATGGTCCCGCGTGCGAGGTCACGGCCGTAGCAGCTGGCGCAGACGCCCTCTTCGGCTTCACAGGTCAGCGGGCTGCGGATGCGCATCTTCTGAACGCCGGCGTCCTCGATGGTGTCCGCCATGCGCTCGTCGATCAGCGTGCCTGCCTTGCAGACCACCTCTTCGGTGCCCGGCTGCAGCACATCGTCGGCCGCAACTCGGCCCAGGATGCGCTCGCCCAGCGACGAGACGATCTCGCCGTCGTTGACCGCCGCTTCCGCGGTGATCGCCCGGTCGGTGCCGCAGTCGCGCAGACGCACGATGCAATCCTGTGCCACGTCCACCAGACGACGGGTCAGGTAACCCGAGTTCGCCGTTTTCAGAGCGGTGTCCGACAGACCTTTCCGCGCGCCGTGGGTCGAGTTGAAGTATTCAAGAACGGTCAGGCCTTCCTTGAAGTTCGAGATGATCGGCGTCTCGATGATGTCGCCGTTCGGCTTCGCCATCAGGCCGCGCATCCCGCCCAGCTGCTTCATCTGCGTGACCGAGCCCCGCGCCCCGGAGTGGGCCATCATGTAGACCGAGTTCGGCTCCATCACCGCGCCGTTTTCATCGGTGCGGTCGGCCGAAATGGTCGCCATCATGGCTTCGGTGACCTTGTCGTTACACTTCGACCAGGCATCGACGACCTTGTTGTACTTCTCACCCTGGGTGATCAGACCGTCCATGTACTGCTGTTCGAAGTCCTTCACCTGGTCACGCGTCTCTTCGACGATCGGCCATTTGGTGTCGGGGATGACCATGTCGTCCTTGCCGAAGGAGATGCCGGCCTTGAACGCTTCCTTGAAGCCCATGCCCATGATCTGGTCACAGAAGATCACCGACTCTTTCTGACCGCAGTAACGGTAGACGGTGTCGATGACGCGCTGGACGTCCTTCTTCCGCAAGAGCTGGTTGACCAGGTCGAAGGGTGCCTTGGCGTTGAGCGGCAGAAGGCCACCCAGGCGCAGACGGCCCGGGGTGGTCTCGTAGCGTTTCATCACTTCGAGGCCGTCTTCATCGATCTGCTTGACCCGCGCGGTGATCTTGGCGTGCAGGTGCACTTCACCGGCGCCGAGCGCGTGCTCGACTTCCTCGATGGACGAGAAGGCCATGCCTTCGCCCTTCATGCCATCGCGCTGGATGGTGAGGTAGTAGAGGCCCAAGATCATGTCCTGAGAGGGAACGATGATCGGCGCGCCGTTGGCGGGCGACAGGACGTTGTTGGTCGACATCATCAGCACGCGGGCTTCCAGCTGGGCTTCCAGCGAGAGCGGCACGTGAACGGCCATCTGGTCACCGTCGAAGTCGGCGTTGAAGGCCGAGCAGACCAGCGGGTGCAGCTGGATTGCCTTGCCTTCGATCAGCGTGGGTTCGAAGGCCTGGATGCCCAGACGGTGCAGCGTCGGCGCGCGGTTCAGCAGAACCGGGTGCTCGCGGATCACCTCGTCGAGGATGTCCCAGACCTCGGGGCGCTCTTTTTCGACCAGCTTCTTGGCTTGCTTGACGGTCGAGGACAGGCCCTTGGCTTCAAGCCGCGAGTAGATGAACGGCTTGAACAGCTCGAGCGCCATCTTCTTCGGCAGGCCACACTGGTGCAGCTTCAGTTCGGGGCCGGTCACGATGACAGACCGCCCGGAGAAGTCGACTCGCTTACCCAGAAGGTTCTGACGGAAGCGGCCCTGCTTGCCCTTGAGCATGTCGGACAGCGATTTGAGCGGACGCTTGTTGGCACCGGTGATGACCCGACCGCGACGGCCGTTGTCGAACAGGGCGTCGACCGATTCCTGCAGCATCCGCTTTTCGTTGCGGACGATGATGTCGGGCGCGCGCAATTCTATCAGCCGCTTCAGGCGGTTGTTCCGGTTGATCACGCGGCGGTACAGGTCGTTGAGGTCGGAGGTCGCAAAGCGGCCACCGTCCAGCGGCACCAGAGGACGCAGTTCCGGCGGAATGACCGGAATGACGGTCATGACCATCCACTCGGGACGGTTGCCGGATTCCAGGAAGCTCTCGACGACTTTCAGACGCTTGATGATCTTCTTGGGCTTCAGCTCGCCTGTCGCCTCTTTCAGATCGGCGCGCAGGGTCTCGGCCTCGGACTCGAGGTCGATGGCGGCCAGCATCTCGCGGATCGCTTCGGCGCCGATGTTGGCGGTGAAGGCGTCCATGCCATAGGCGTCCTGGGCGTCCATGAACTCTTCTTCGGTCATCATCTGACCGTAGGTGAGGTCGGTGAGGCCCGGTTCGATCACGACGTAGTTCTCGAAGTAGAGCACGCGTTCCAGATCGCGCAGGGTCATGTCCAGCATCAGGCCGATGCGCGAGGGCAGCGACTTGAGGAACCAGATATGGGCGCAGGGCGCGGCCAGTTCGATGTGGCCCATGCGCTCGCGGCGGACCTTCTGCAGCGTGACTTCCACGCCGCATTTCTCGCAGACGACGCCGCGATACTTCATCCGCTTGTACTTGCCGCAGAGGCATTCGTAATCCTTGATCGGGCCAAAGATACGCGCACAGAACAGACCGTCACGCTCGGGCTTGAACGTACGGTAGTTGATGGTTTCCGGCTTCTTGATCTCGCCGTAGGACCACGACAGGATCCGCTCGGGCGATGCCAGCGACACCTTGATCTCGTCGAAGGTCTTCACCGGGGCGACGGGGTTGAACGGGTTGTTGGTCAGTTCCTGGTTCATTTGTCTTCCTCAAAACGGGAGGGTGCGGGGGAGAGGCGGTGCGCAGAGACTGCGCACCCTGTG
>NZ_JBLXEC010000038.1:0-9125 GCF_048263515.1 Marinovum sp.
TCAGATGCTCCTCTCTCCACCTATGCCTGCCACGATAGCAGCGGGTTGGTGGGAAGGCAGTTCATCCCATTAGCTCATCCCGATCCACGTCGTGCCTGAGATAGTTCCGTTCGCAATTAATCTTGCCGAGGGTCTGGCCGCTTTGCCACCGAGTGCGGCTGAACCACATGCCCGGGCGTTTGCGGATTTCTGAGGCGAACTTTGTGTTGATGATGGCGGAACGCTAATCACCCCCCTGCCCAGCCTGAGGCACAGTTCCTCTGATACGCCCGCAGGACTCGTCAAAGGCTCCAAATATCCAGTGTCTGGTCGTCGAAAACAAGGTATTCGACATCAAACAGCCGATCCGTGCCCTCTCCGACTCCGCTGCCGGTCCAGCTAACGATTGAATCGCGTGTCCCGGTTCGGGTGATGGTGAACTCGCCCCGGTGACCGTCGAACAGAGCGAAGTCCGAACCGCTGCCGCCGTAGAGCCAGTCGTCGGATTTGCCGCCCGCCAACCGATCGATGCCGCCGTTGCCGATCAGGGTGTCTTCACCATAGAGGCCGCGCAGATTGTTGCGGCCGTTGTCGCCGGTTAAGACGTCGGCATAGCTCGTCCCACCAAGGTTTTCGATTGAAGTATACAGATCGCGTGCCGCGTCGCCGCCATTGCCATAGCCCCGCAACAGAGAGGCGATGACACCAGCGTCAGAGAGATGATAGCTGACCGTATCCAGCCCCGAGCCCCCGTCATAGCGCTCACGCCCGCCAGACGAGCCTATAAAGGTGTCATAGCCGCCCAACCCTCGGAAACCATTTTCGCCGCCATCTCCGTATAAGGTATCGGCATAGATCGAGCCGGTTACCCGCTCCACGCTGTCATAGCTATCGCCAGTCGCCATGCCTGCCAACCCGCCGCGTGCCAGATCGACAACGACCGCCTGAGCGGACGCCACGTAGGACACCATATCGCGCCCGGTACCGCCTTCGTAGGTATCCGCACCGCCAGAGCCGTTGAACCAGTCATAATCGCCCAAGCCACGGAAGCGATTATCACCTGCATCGCCTGTAAAGCGGTCCGCGAAAATCGTGCCGGTGACCTGCTCGACACCCGTGAGAGTGATCGTCTCGTTGCCGCTGCTGACCGCCGTGCCTGCCGCCAGATCGATGTCCAGCCGGTACTGAACGTTGCTCCGCCCAACACTGTCTGTCATGGCAACAAAGCTGACCATATCACGGTCTGCGCCGCCATCGATTCTATCACTGCCACCGCCTGCATTGATCCAGTCGAACCCGTCACCGCCGCTTAGGTGATCATCGCCCGCGTTGCCGTTGATCAGGTCGTTGCCCGCTCCGCCCAGCATCACGGCTCCGGGCGTCTGGGTGGCGAAGGGTCCGTCGTCGTATCCCACGTGCAGGGTATAGGTCTGGCCTGGGCCTGGGCCGCCGTTCACGTTGTCTTCGTCGCGCACTTCGATGTAGTGCAGACCGCCCACGTTGAATGTGTGGCTGAAATAGGGATTGCGCGCAACGCCATCATCGGGTGTTTCCGCATCTTCCTGCTGTGCAACGTTGAACTGTACGCCTTTTCTGGTGACATAGATCATCGGATCGAAACTGGCGTCATCGATGTCGAAGGTCAGAGTGTCCCCTTCGTTCACCGTTACCGCGTAGAGTTCTACTTGGCCGCCTGCGCCGCCGTCGCCGTGCGCCCGGGCCACGACGGTCGCATGACGCAGCCCTGGCGCGCCAGGCACTGCTTCCTGGGTGAAGATCGAGTCGAGCAAGAGCGCCTCGCTGCGCAGGTTGACCTGTAAAGTCTGCGGCTTGACGAGGATCGGCAAGGGCACACCTGCCTCAAGTGTATCGTTGCCCTCCCCGCCATCGAGGGTGTCCGGCCCGCCGCCACCGCGCATCAGATCCGGTCCGTCCCCACCATGAAGCACATTGGGAAGATGATCGCCGAACAGAGAGTCCGCATAATCCGTGCCCGCCGCGCCCCGGACATTGAGGACTGTATCGGTCCCACCATGCCCATCGGAAAAACTGCGCGTGGCAAGGTCGATGCTCACAGCAGAGAGGCCGTCGGCTGCCGAATAGATATTAAGCCCGGCCCCACCGTCAATGGTATCATCACCGGCGCCGCCCATCAAAACATCGTCTCCGGTGCCGCCATACAGACCGTCATCGCCGGCCTGACCGGACGCATAGCCGCCATCAGGACCTGCATTGAAGAAATCATTCTCCGCCGTGAGAATGGCCCCTTCGATTTCCCACAGAGTGTCGCGATCCGTCTCTGAGACATAGACGTCGGAAAGCAGCCCTTCGCCATTCAGCGATACGGTCAGGCCAAATCCGGTCAGCACCGTCGAATAATCGACGATGTCGAACCCCTGCCCTCCGGTCAGCGTGTCCATCCCTCCGGCACCGAACAGCGTGTCGTCGCCCCGGCCACCCTCGACCTGGTTGTCCGAAGCGTTGCCGTGCAGGCGATCATCGAAATTGGTGCCGATCAGGTCACGCACACCAGAGATATGCGCAATTGTTGCCGCCGCCGCTAGCCGACTACCGTCGGGCGCTGTGCGCGCCCTGGCGCTGTCCGTGGATTCATTCAGATCGGCGTCAATCGCCGCGTTGAAGTGCGAAAAGTCAGCCGTGTCACGGTCTGCCAAGTCACCCACCAGCACGTCGATGCCGTCTTCTATAGCAGTGGTATTTGGATCATCGGCGCCGCCATAGAGCAGAACATCGTCCCCCGCTTCGCCGTTCAGCGTGTCCGACCCAGCGCCGCCTTGAAGCGTGTCGTCGCCTTTCGTGCCGCGAAGTTGGTCGGCGCCCGCGCCGCCATCTATGTAATCATCGCCGTCGCCACCAAAGAGCGTGTCATCCCCCGCGTCGCCGAACAGCGAGTCGTCGCCTAGCCCCCCTCGCAACGCATCGGCCCCGTCAAAGCCGATCAACAAGTCCTCGCCCCCGCGCCCGTACAGCGTGTCGTCGGTCGTCGAGCCTACAAATACGTTATCACGGCTGTCGCCGTAGAAACCAGCCGCGCCACTGCCTGCGATCAGCCCTTCGACGCCAGCAAAAGTATCGCCCGTCGCGCCTCCGCCGGTTCTCTGGTTCACCAGATCAACTGAATGTTCCTGCGTGCTTCCGCTGAAGTCGACAATGTCGACGCCCGGCCCCCCGTTGAAGATGTCAGACCCCGCGCTGCCGGGCATCTCGTCGTTGCCCGCGCCGCCAACGTAATGGTCAAAACCCGCTGTTGCTTGCGTAAAGATGTCCTTGGCCGACGTGCCGACATGAATTTGCGCGGTGGCCCGACTTGGATTGCCCGGCACCAGCACAGGGATAGTCGAGCCATCCGGATCGCTTGCTGTGTGGATGTTGAATTCGAGATCACCGTCGAAATCATAATCGACGATGCGCACGCTGCCTTGCTGCGTGTGCACGGTCAGATCAGAGCCCAACGTCGAATAGCCGATCTGTCCGGTGTCGGCGAGGAAGTACAGATCTCCGCCCTGAAGATCTTCGCCAGCTATCACGTCATCGCCGAAGTCTTCAAGAAATACGTAGCGGTCCCGACCGGAACCACCTACCAGGAGATCGTCGCCAGCGCCGGATATCAGCACATCATCGCCGGCTTGGCCAAAGAGCGCAGACGCGCCTGATCCGGCCGCGAGAACGTCGTCGAATTCTGTGCCGAGGGCTTCGATGTTTTCGATGTTCGTCATCCGCAGGCCGCCGCCATCGGTGCCTGCATCCGCGCCAAATCCGGTGACGGGGTAGAAGGCGCGATCGCTTTGATAAGCCTGCATTTGCGCGAAGGTTTGAAGGTTGCCCGCCGCAAAGCGCGCGAAGTGTTCTGGCACAACGATCCCTTCGCCCAACAGCGAATGATAAACCGCGGCATCAAACCCTTCATAGGTTGCGCTATCGGTGCCGACCCCGCCATCAAGCCAGCTTGCGCCGCCGCGGGTATAGACAAGCTCATCGTCGCCTGCACCGCCGAAGATCCGTTCGATATCTGCGCTGTTGTCCTGCCGCGCGCCCCCCGAATGAAGCGTGTCGTTGCCAGCCCCACCGATGAGCACGTCGGACAGTTGTCCGCCATACGCCCTGTCGTCGCCAGACCCCAGCACAAGACCGAGACGTTCAAAACCGCCGATTTGGGCGCCAAGTCCAAAGTCGTAGGTATTGCTCAAAGTCTCGCCGCTGGCCGACGTGCGGGTCGTGCCGTCGGCATATTCTGCATCAAAGAATAGGTCTTCGGTCTCGTCAGCGAGATTGGCCACAAACAGGTCCGTCGCGGCCCCGCCCCCCCCCCAATAGAGGTTGCCACCGTCATAGAACGCAAGGTCAGAGCCCGAATCCGAGCCGATCACGTCCATAATCTCGAAGTTGCTGTAACTCAGCGAATTGACTGTCGAAAGCGGCTCGCCGTCGAGACGCGCGCCCGTGATCTCGTACACCGAGGCCGTGCCGAGCGACGCCAGGAGCGCCTCCAGCCCGAAGTTGCCAAAGGTACCCGAGGTTGCGGCAAATTCTGTTGCGGTGCCGCGGTCCAGCATCACGCCCAGGCTGCGCGAGGTGCCGCTGTCGTCAGTGCCTGACACGATGAGCCGATCCTGGCCGCTGCCGCCGTCAGCCCGATCATGGCCATCCACCAGCCAGTAGACCACGTCATTGCCGGCGCCCCCGTGAAGATCATCGTCTCCTGCTCCGCCCCAAAGCCGGTCCCCGCCAGCGCCTGCGTCAAAGTAGTCGTCAGACTGGCCACCGTGCAGGATGTCATGACCTTCACCGGTCTTCATCGCCATGCGCTCGAAACCGCTGATGCGGACGCCATTGGCCAGCGTCACGGCATCAATCAACTGGGAGGCGACGCGCAGATCGAATCCGACCAGCGCGTCAGAGAAATCGGCAGCGAAGGTGTCGACACTGTCTTCCTCGTGCCCGTGATATTCAGCTCCGCCGGTATAAATGATTAGGTCGTCATACTGGGTCCCTATGACATTTATGGCCTCGATTGAATGGAAAGCCAGCGCATAGTAAAGATCATCCGTGTCGTGACCCGTCATTGCGGTGAATTCATCTGTCCGCGAGGCCTGCGCCATCGCCTCGACGATCCCAGACGTGCCGGACGCCGCTCCGTAGAAACCCGTTCCATCGCGCAGCGTCCTGATCTCACCGCCAAACTGCGTCGGCGCGTCAAGGAAACCGTAGCGGATGCCGGCGTCGGCCCCACCAAAATTCAGGAACAGCCGATCTGTTTCTTCATCATGAGAGCCGATGTTGTCGTCAAACCCGTAAATCAGATCACCGCCGTTATTCTGCCAGTAGAACGCATCGCTGCCGTGACCTCCCATCAGGACGTCGGGCGAAAGATCATCGCCGCCGAAGATCACGTCGTCGCCAGAGAGCCCGTTGAAGAAGTCACCGTTGCCACCGCCGATGAGCAGATCGTCAAAACCGGTGCCCAGAATGTAGGCGCGCTCAAAACCGGCAAAACTCGCACTGCCGACGGTGAAATCCGAGGCTCCGCCGCTGCCGGGCGCCAAGTTGATTTCAACCCCCTGCGTTGTACCGGTGTGAAAGAAGTTTGCCAGCAGCGTGTCGGACCCACCGTCGCCGCCCGCGTAGCTGGAACCGCCCGCGTAGACGATCAAATCGTCGTAAGCATCTGAGCCGATTGCGTTGATCTCCTCGAAGGTGACTTCGACGTCGGCAAAGCCGGTGTCTTGCTCGTCATCCAGGATGTACCGTAAGAGCCTGCTTGAGGCATCGCCCGCACCGACGCCGTCGACATCCTGAAACCCGAGGAACCTTTGAAGCGCATCTTCAAGCCGGTTCAGATCGTCCAGGCTAGCCAGCGCGCCGATACCGGTGCCGCCAAAAGTGAAGCCGCTAAGATCGCTGATGTCCACTTGAAGCCGTCCCAGCCCCCCCGACGCATCCAGCATTGCGGTGTCGGTACCGATGAATCCAGTAAAACGGTCGTGCCCTCCGGGTGTGGTCAGGAAGGAAACGACCAGATCATCGCCGCCGTCGCTATAGACCCAATCGTCCTCTGTATCGCCAACGTTGAAGACGACATCGTCGCCGTCTCCGAGATAAAGAATGTCGGAGTGAATCCAATTGGTGATCTTGTCAGCACCGTCGCCAAAGTAGACGGTCAGTGCCTCCACATTTCTGACGGTTATACCGTTCGGAAGTTCTGCCCCGTTGCCGGACTGCACTGCCTCGGCGAGGTTCCATTCGATGGCGAGGTCCGGGTCCGTCGTTCGGAAGTCGGCCACAAAAAGATCGTGTTCACCGGCATCGTTGCCGCCGCCGTCGAAGTACTGGCCCCGCGCCTGACCCTGTGCGTCGATGTGATAAACCAGCGTATCGCCGAGGCTGCCGCCCTGCACTTCGACCATCGGCAGCGATCTTAGTTCTTTATGGGTCTCTTCTCCGGTGGGCGTGTCCCAAACCCAGTGGTAGACCAGAGCTTCCATCGACGGGTTGCTCAGTGATGCAAGCAGCCCCTTGCGCAGGCCGTCCGACGCATCAAAGCCCACCATCGGCGTAATAAGCGCCGCGTCGCTGAACAAGTTCGAAGACACCGAGGATTGAAGCCGTCCTGCCCCGGCTGCCGTGCTGATTTCGTTCGGTTGAACAATGAAAAAGCGGTCCCCTTTTACAAGGTTGATCTGCGCGTTTGTCCCCCCATCCCAGATCACCGCGTAGGAATCTCCGGACACTTCGGGGACCGTATTGTTCACGTCATTCTGCAGGGTTGCGACCGGAAACGCCTGATCGTTGTTCCAGAGCGCCTGAAAGTTGGCCCGTGCCGCTTCTTCGTTGGCGGTGCGCGCTGCGCGGTAGTCGAGGATCGCCTGCCGGGCATTGGGGGCCTCCAACTCAGCCTCCGACGTCTGCCGCGGCGCCAGTTCGTTTGTGAAAAATACTTTATAAATATCGGTGGTGGGCCTGAAAGCATCTTGCGCAAGTGTGAAGCTGTCGGAATAGAGATCGGCAAGCTTTTGATTGAAGCCACCTTCCGGCAGTTCCAGCGACAAAACCGGTCCGATCGAAAACTGGAGCGATGACGGCACCCAGTCACCTTGCAACTCGGCCGAGAGCGCGGTGATGTTGAAAACGGTGTTCAGCCCCAGCCCGATGGCGTGGGTCAGTTCGACGTTCTGCAATTGAAAGGTGGCACCGACAGTAATCTCGCCGATATCAGGAACCGCTCCCTCCCCTGTGGCGCCGGGCACGTAGATCGGGCGCGGCACTTCTGCGATCTGACCAAGTTGGCTTTGTACGATAATGTCGTCGTGGGTGTATCCGGGCGTCCCGTTGTCCGACCGCAGAGTCACGCGCACATCGGGCGTGTCGGTGCCATTACCAAAGTCAAGCCTAAGGTCTTCCGTCACCACGGTTCCGGCGGAGGCGCCGATATCGAGCGCCGTGGCCGCAAGCACGAATTTCTTGGCAGGGATGAAAGGAATGTAATCGTGCAGATCGAAGTTGTGCTCGGCAAAGACCGTCTCGCCGAGGCCCTTGATCACGGCACCCGCACCGGGGATTTTGCTGCCGTACTTCACCAACAGTTCGTCGAGGTCAACTTCGAGCGAAAGAAACTGCGTACCTGAAAAGCCGGAGGATTCAATGACTGGCGCGTCGCCCGGATCGTAAAGAACTTTGCTCGCCGTGTCCGCCCCGGTCGGCAGCCGCCCCTTGAAGGTGATGCCGTCACTCAATTCCTTTTCGATCTCGGGTTTTGCCAACGAAAGTTCGATCAACGGAAGCGAGGTCTCTCCCGGCGTGGACCAATCCAGATCGATCAGTTGCACATCGTCGAAAGTGTCATCCCCGAACCAGTGATAGAATTCGCCGTCGCGCAGACCTGCTTCGATCCCGAGCACTAGATCAAGCCCTGCCTTGGCGCCCAGACCGAACCCGACCGATTCGAGTTTCGAGTAGATGAGTGAGTAGGACGTAAAATCAAAGGCCATCGTAGCCGGAGCGCTGGGCCCGCCCTGAGTTGGCAGCAGGACGCCGCCTGAATAGTCAACATCCACGGCCATGTTCAGGGCAGCGTCAAAGCGGCCCATCTCGCCCAACGAAGCGTAGGCGTAAAGACCCACCACAAGGTCGACGTAAAGGTCGGCTTCGACCCCGTTGCCAGCTACATCTATATCAAAGGGGATAACCGTTTCCGGGGGATCGAAGATCAACGTGTCCCCGGTGTCGACTGAAAAGCTCAGGGCTTCTCCGGGGGCCCATAGAGACTGGTTCGACGTTCTGAATTCGAGAATGGTTGTCTTCTGTGCCATGCGCTATTCCCCAATCGGATCGTGGATCGACCAAGGGAAACGCAATGTTCAAGCAAAAGATCTAGTGGCAGCTCGGCACAAAACAGCCCTCAATAGATAAAGCTTACAGTATGATAAATTTCTAGCAAATATTTTTGTAGTGTCGGAACCTATCGGTTTCCAACAAATTTGTTCCGCTCTGAAGAGGTCCCGTTCTGACCGGCCACTTTTACGTGGCCTCGGAGGACTGCACCGCTTCCCTACGTTGGACCACCAGATGCCGGAATTTTCCGGCTCTTGCACGACGCCGGACGGTGACACGGCGTCACATGAGCGAGCCGATGCTGGCGCGGCGCCAACGGCCCCTGCCGTGGGCAGGCCTAGCAGGAATTCCAGCACACCAGCTAAGTGATATTGCGGATTCGCAGCAAGGATTTATCGACATGATGCGTTCCATTTCCCGGTTGGCTGGCGAAATGCGCAGCCGATCACCTTGTGGATTGCACCTTCCTCGTGGCTTCCAACGAAAACGGAGCGGACCGGGTTCGCGGGAAATTTGAGCTTGTTGGCGCACCTGAGAGGATTCGAACCTCTGGCCTCTGCCTTCGGAGGGCAGCGCTCTATCCAGCTGAGCTACAGGTGCCTGCCTGCCCTCTAACCCGAAACCGGGGGCCGCTGCAACACCCTTCTACGGCGAATCTGCTTCGATGAAGTTGGAAATCTGCTCTGGTTCAAAGGCGCAAACCGCCAGAGTGGCGGCCTGACTAGGCTCAGGATGCATTGATTTCTATGGCGCAGCGTGATTCACGGTTCCGAAAAGGAGCGGTGACATGAGCGATC
>NZ_JBLXEC010000039.1:0-8963 GCF_048263515.1 Marinovum sp.
CCAGCTACACGTGCGCCAAACAGGGGGTCATTTTTGGACGCCGATAGGGGGTCAAAATTGCATGCCGATTGACAGGCTCGTCTGTCTCCCTGTTTGGAAAACAGGCCAACGTCAAACAACGGACGTGTCGAAGAGTTGGTCATAGGGCGGTGCCTGAGAGCTTGGGGTTTGGGGAACCTCCACTCAGGCAGCATTCTGGCTCCGGATCGGCAGGTGAAATCCGAGCGTGGCACCGGTCTCAGAAGGCTCCATGCGGATGTCGCCGCCGTGGAGCCGGGCGACCTCTTTTACGATTGGCAGACCCAGACCGCTGCCGGCGCCGGGATCGAGTTGCCCGAAACGGCGGAATGCCACCGAGACGTCCCCGGGGCGCATGCCGCGGCCGTTGTCCGCAACCGTGAGGCTTGCCTGGTCGCCGATGAGGGCGGTCTCGACGCGGATTGCCGTCAGGTCGGGGCCGCCGTGGCGCAGGGCATTGTCGATCAGGTTGCGCAGCGCCTCGCCGATCAGCACCGGGTCGCCGGCGACGGGCAGGGGGACGGTGCTGCGGTCGAAGGAGAAGGCAATGTCGCGGTGCAGCAGATCGGGGGCCATGTCGGTGCCGACCTGTTCGGCGACATCGCTCAGATCGAACGTCTCGGCCGCGGCCGGGCTGTCATAGCGCAGCCGTTCCAGTGACAGCAGCTGGTTGGCCAGCCGTGCCGATTTGCGGGCGCCTGTGATCAGCTCTTGTTCACGCCTCCGTCGTTCCTCGGGGTCCTGCACTTCAGGCAGGGTTTCGGCCAGTGACAGGAGCGCCGCTGCCGGATTGCGCAATTGGTGCGCGGCGTCCGAGATGAAGGCCTGGTGCGCCTCGAGACTGCGTTCGACCTGTGCAAACAGGCGGTTCAGGGTGGCAACGATGCTCGACAGCTCGGTGGGGACGGGGCGTCGGATCGGGCTCAGGTCGTCGGGCGAGCGGCGGTCGATGGCGGCAAGCAGACCGCGCAGGGGGCGCAGGCCCAGTTGCACGCCGAACCAGACGACGACGGCCAGGGTCGCCATCAGCACCGCGATCAGCGCCGCTGCCCGCCAGGCCAGCTGCGCGGCCCAGTCGGCGCGGTCGCTCAGCCGTTGCCAGACGGTGACCACGGTGTCGCCGGTGAGGTTGCCTATGATGGTCCGTTCCGACATGCGCAGAACTCGGACCGGCTCGCCGCGGTACTCGGCCATGAGGTAAAGCGGCCCGCGCTCGCTCATCGGTTCGGCGGCGCGCGGCGGATAGGCGTAGCCGGTGACGTAGATGCCGCCGGGGCCGGTGACGTGATAGAATACCTCGCCGCCGCCCGCGTCCGAAATCAGTGCGCGGGTGCGGGGCGACAGGGCATCACCTTCGGAAATCGCCACGTCGCGCGCGATGGCCAGCGCGGCAGAGAGAAGACCACGGTCGAACAGCGTCTCGGCGGTGACCTGTGCCGCGTGATAGCGCCAGATGCTCAGCAGCACCGAAACCAACAGGAGCGGGGCGAGAATGGTGACGAACAGCCGCGTGCGCAGCGAGGTCGAGGTGGCGGTCATGCGCCGCCGATGTCCAGCATGTAGCCCAGCCCGCGGGCGGTCTTGATCTTGATGCCGTAACTTTCCAGCCGCTTGCGCAGTCGTGAGACATGCGGCTCGATCGCGCTGTCGTCGTGCTCGGCGCCGGTGCCGTAGACATGCGCCATCAGCTGCGCCTTCGACACGATCCGGCCGCGCCGTTCGAACAGGCATTCCAGCGTGGCGATTTCCTTGCGCGGGATTTCCAGCGGCGCGCCGTCGTGCATGAGCTGGCGGCTGGTGCGGTCGAAGACCAGCGGGCCGAGGTGGTCCTGCGCGGAAAATTCGAGGTTCTTGCGCCGCGACAGCGCCCGCAGACGCGCCTCCAGCTCGTCCATCTCGAAGGGTTTGGTCAGGTAGTCGTCGGCCCCCGCATCCAGCCCCGCCACCCGCTCCTGGGTTTCGCTGCGCGCGGTGAGCAGGATCACCGGCATCCCCTCGCCCCGACGCCGCAGGGCGCGCAGCACGTCGAGCCCCGACATCCCCGGCAGGTTGATGTCCAGCACCACGAGGTCCGCGCCTTCGCGGGCAAGGAACAGGTCGGCTTCCTCGCCGTCGTGCAGCACGTCGACCGAGTGCCCGCGGTCCTGCAGGCGATAGGCGATCCCGTGCGCCAGTTCCACGTTGTCTTCGATAACGGCAATTCGCATGGTTAAAACATTGTCACGTTGCGCAAGTTTGGCGCAAGGTTGGAACGCCATGTTGCGCTTATCGGATGAGGGGATTCGTTCTCCTCGTGTAGAAAATGCCGATCGCGCCGGGCGGGAGACCCCATCGCGATCATGACCGTCCAGGGAGGACACACATGTTTTCACGTACACTCGCATCCACCGTTGCCGCCGCCGCGCTGTTCACAGCGACCGCCGCGTCGGCCGAGGTCGACTTTTCCGGCAAGACAATCGAATGGGTGATCCCGTTCTCGGAAACCGGTGGGTCGGCCAAGTGGGCCAACTTCTTTGCCCCGCTGCTCTCCGAGCAACTGCCCGGCAACCCCACCGTCGTGGTCAAGTTCATGCCCGGTGCCGGGTCGACCAAGGGCGCCAACTGGTTCCAGGAGCAGGAGCACGAAGACGGCACGCTGATGTTCGGCACCTCGGGCTCGACCCAGTTCCCCTATCTGCTGGGCGATCCGCGCGTGCGCTATGAATATTCCGACTGGGTGCCGGTCATGGCCTCGGGCACCGGCGGCGTGGCCTATCTGAACGCCGAAGACGGCAAGAAATTCGACGGTTCCGCCAATAACCTCAAGGACATCGACTTCATCTACGGCTCGCAGGGCGCCACCCGTCTCGACCTCGTGCCGCTGCTGGCCTGGCAGATGCTGGGCATGAACGTCGAGCCGGTCTTCGGCATCAAGGGGCGCGGTGACGGCCGGCTGATGTTCGAACGGGGCGAAGCCAACATCGACTACCAGACCTCCTCGGCCTATCTCGGCGCCTCGGCAGACCTCGTCGCCGCCGGCACTGCAGTGCCGATGATGACCTGGGGTGCGCTCGACGAAGAGGGCAACATCGTCCGCGACCCGACCTTCCCGGACATCCCGAGCTTCAAGGAAGTCTGCGAAGCCACCGAGGGCTGCGAAACCAGCGGCGAGACCTGGGACGCCTGGAAAGCCTTCTTCATCGCCGGGTTCCCGGTGCAGAAGATCGCCTTCCTGCCCGCCGGCACGCCGGATGACGTCAAGCAGGCCTATGTCGAGGCGTTTGACGCCGTGCGCTCGGCGCCCGACTTCAAGGATCGCGCGGCCCAGCAGGTCGGCAAGTACCCGGTCTTCGTAGGTGACGGCGCGGCGCGGGCCACCAAGGAAGGCACCACCGTGTCGGCCGAGGCCAAGGCATTCGTCGCAAACTGGCTCGAAGAAGCCTACGGCGTTTCGCTGAAGTAATAATCGAGCAGTCGAGCGGCCCGGTGCGTTTACGCCACCGGGCCGTTTTGCTCTTCCAGACATCCAACAAAAGGCAAGCGCGATGGACGTTCTCGCTACGGCCCTGCCGGCTCTCGGCGACGCATGGGCTCTCATTCTGCAACCCGTTGTTCTCGGCTACCTGGTGCTGGGTGTCGTCATGGGCTTGGCGGTCGGGGTCTTTCCGGGCCTGGGCGGCATTGCCGGCCTGTCGCTGCTTCTGCCCTTCATGTTCGGCATGGAGCCGGTTCTCGGCCTCGCGCTGATGATCGGCATGGTCGCGGTGGTGCCCACATCGGACACCTTCGCCAGCGTGCTGATGGGCATTCCGGGCTCGTCCGCGTCACAGGCCACGGTGCTCGACGGCTTTCCGCTGGCCAAGAAGGGCCAGGCGGCGCGGGCGCTCTCGGCGGCCTTCACCTCGTCGCTCTTCGGCGGGCTGGTGGGCGCGCTCTTCCTGACGATCTTCATCCTGGTGGCGCGGCCCATCGTGCTGGCCTTCGGCCTGCCGGAAATGCTGATGATCACCGTGCTCGGCCTGTCGATGGTCGCGGTGCTGGCCGGGCGCGTGGCGCTCAAGGGGCTGGCGGCGGCGGGCCTCGGCATGATGATCGGCACGATAGGCGAGGCCGACGCGGGCGGCAGCCTGCGCATGGCCACTTATGACATTCCCTATCTCACCGACGGTCTGGCGCTGGTGATCGTGGGCCTCGGCATCTTTGCCATCCCGGAAATCGTCAGCCTGCTGCGCCAAGACCGCTCGATCGCCAAGGACGCCAAGCTGGGCGCCGGCTGGGGCGAGGGCGTGCGCGACTGGGTGGCCAACAAGTGGCTCTCGGTGCGCTGCTCGCTGATCGGCGTGCTGGTGGGCATCATCCCGGGCCTCGGCGGCTCGGTCGTCGACTGGATCGCCTATGGCCACGCGGTGCAGACCACCAAGGACAAGTCGCAATTCGGCAAGGGTGAAATCCGCGGCGTGATCGGGCCGGAGAGCTCGAACAACGCCAAGGAAGGTGGCGGCCTGGTGCCGACGCTGCTGTTCGGCATCCCCGGGTCCGGCTCGATGGCGATCTTCATCGGCGCCATCGCTCTGCTCGGGTCCGGCGATATCGAGGTCGGCCCCTCGATGCTGCGTGACAACCTCGACATCACCTATTCCATCGTCTGGCTGCTGGCGCTGGCCAACGTCGTGGGCACGCTTCTGTGCATCGCGGCCTCGGGCGGCATTGCCAAGCTGACCACCATCCGCTTCACCTATCTCGCGCCGTTCCTGTTCATGCTGATCTCCTTTGCGGCGTTCCAGTCGGGGCAGAACTTCGAGGACCTGCTGGCGCTCTTCGTGATCGGTCTGATCGGCATCTTCCTGCGCCGCTTCGACTGGTCGCGCCCGGCCTTCCTGATCGGCTTCGTGCTGTCGAACCCGGTCGAGAAGTTTTCCAACCAGGCCTTCCAGATCGCCTCGTTCCGCTTCCGCAAATCGTTCGAAGAGGGGATGGACTACATCTTCTCGCCGATCGTGATCGTGCTGATCATCGTGACCGTGGTCTCGGTGGTGCTGGGCATCCGTCAGGCCAAGACCATCATGGCAGAAGGCGACGTGCAGTCGGGCTCCAAGCGTGCGCCGGTAATCTTCCTGCTGGTGATCGTGGCCTATCTGGTCACCGCGCTGATCAATGCCAGCCTGATCCCGGACTACAACCTGACCGACAAGATCGTGCCGCTGGTCATCGGGGGGATCGCGCTGTTCTGCTGCCTGATCATGATGGCGCAGATGATGATGCGCCCCGAGACCGACGTGATCTTTGCCGACAAGGAAGTGGCCGGTGAAGACGCCGATGCGCCTTACGGCCTCTGGCCGACGCTGGCCTGGTTCGCCTCGCTGATCGTGGCCACGTATTTCGTGGGCTTCATCCTGGCGCTGCTTGGCTTCCTCACCGCCTTTCTGCGGGTGCGGGCCGGGGCCAGCTGGACCAAGACGGCGATCCTGACCGCCTGCGGTCTCGCGCTGATGTGCGTCATGGCCGCCTCGCTTAACCGCGACTTCCCGCCAGGACTGTTGCAGGACGCGGTCGATCTGCCGTGGCCGCTGCGCTGAGGAGGGGAGTGACATGACACAGACAGGCATTCCGTTCATCTTCATGCGGGGCGGCACTTCGCGCGGACCCTACTTCAACCGCGCGGACCTGCCCGAGGATCTCGAGACCCTGGCGCAGGTGCTGATCTCGGTGACGGGATCGGGCCATGTGCTCAACATCGACGGCATCGGCGGCGGGGCGGCGGTGACCACCAAGGTCGCCATGCTCTCGCCCTCGGACGACGACTGGGCCGACGTCGACTATTTCTTCGCCCAGGTCTCGGTCGAGGATCGGCTGGTGGATTTCAAGCCGACCTGCGGCAACATCCTGTCGGGCGTTGGCCCGGCGGCCATCGAGATGGGGCTTGTGAGGCCTTCGGGCGACGAGACCGAGGTGAAAATCCGCGCGGTCAACACCGGCGCCAAGGTGCTGGCGCGGGTGCAGACCCCGGGCGGGGTGCTGACTTATGACGGCGACGCCGAGATTGCCGGCGTGCCCGGCAGCGCCGCGCCGATCGCGCTCAACTTCATGGGCGTCGTCGGCTCGTCCACTGGCGCCTTCCTGCCCACCGGCAACCTGCGCGACACCATCGACGGCATCGAGCTGACCTGCATGGACGTGGCGATGCCCATCGCCATCGCCCGCGCGTCGGACTTCGGCCTGACCGGCCACGAAAGCGTGGCCGAGCTCGACGCCAACCGCGACTTCTTTGCCCGGATGGAGGCGGTGCGGATCAAGGCCGGCGAGTTGATGGGCATGGGCGATGTCACGAAGTCGGTCACCCCCAAGTTCGGCCTGCTGGCGCCGGCGCGCGACGGCGGCACCATCGCCACGCGCTACTTCATGCCCTGGAACACCCATCCGAGCATGGCGGTCACCGGCGCGCAATGCCTGGCCTCCTGCGCGCTGACGCCGGGGACCGTGGCCGACGGTCTGCTCGACCGGCCGAGCGAGAGCCCGGCCAACGTGGTGCTGGAACATGCCTCCGGCACCATCGAGGTGCTGGTGGATTTCGATCTCAACAACAGCTTCAGCCTGAACTCCGCGGGCCTGTTGCGCACCGCGCGCAAGCTGGTGGACGGCAAGGTCTATGTGCCCGCGCACATCTGGGAGGGCCGCTGAAATGCCCGTGATGAACCTGCTCGTCGCCTTCAACGGCTCGGAGGCCTCTGCCGCCGCGCTGCGCTATGCCGCAGCCCTGGCCCGCGACCGCAAGGCCCATGTCACCGCGCTCTTGGCGCACAGCGGTCATGACGTGATCGACCGCTCCTCGCGCTGGATCCCGAAAGAGGCCCGCGCGCTGCTGGCCGAGGCCAATGGCAGCATCGTCAAAGGCATCGAAGACGCCTTCGAGGCCCTGCGTCCGGAGCTGGGTCTCGGCGAGGCCCTGACCTTTCGCGAGATCACCGGCCGCGTCGACACCACCCTGTCCGAGGCCGCGCGCTACTACGACGCGATCATCGTCGGGCGGCACATGGACGAAGACGACGAACATGTCACCGTCCACCCCGACCGCATCGCGCTGCTCTCGGGCCGCCCGGTGATCGTTGTGCCCGAAGGCCATGACGCCGGTGCCCGCCACAACCACGCGGCGCTTGCCTGGGACGGCAGCCGTTCGGCGGCGCGTGCCCTGTCTGACAGCCTTCGCCTGCTCGAGGCGCAAGGCAAGGTCAGCGTGCTGACCGTCGGCAAGCGCTCTGGCTGGCCGGTGGCGGATCTCATGACCCACCTCGCACGTCACGACGTCGAAGCGGTGCACGAGGAGTTCCCTGAAACCCATCCCGTCGCCGAGACCATCCTCGCCTATTGCCGCCGCAACGATCCGTCGCTCCTGGTGATGGGCGCCTACGAGCATTCCAAGTTCCGCGAGGACTTCCTTGGCGGTGTGACCGCCAATGTCCTGCGCGATATCCGCATTCCCGTTCTCCTGTCGCATTGAGGAAAGACCAATGCCCGAATACGAAAAACTCCGCGCCGCGATCCGCAGCCTCGAAACCCTCCGGGCCGACCTTGCCCGCCAGCTGGAAGCCCACGAAGGCGATCAGCGCACCCTGACCGACCTGCACCATCGGGTCAGCAAGGCCATGACGGCGCTCTCGGCGCCGGGCTGACGGCGCGGATTGATTTAGTGGGCGAGTGATTGTATGCTTCGGTATACCGCAATGAGGCGACGCCATGACCGATCTTCCCGACATCGACCTTGCCGCGCGACACCTGCGCCGCGCCCTGGACGAGGTGCAGCACGAGCTGGCCGCGTATCCCGGCCCGATCGCGGGCTGTGACCAGCAGTATACCCATCTGCTGGCCACCCGGAGACGGCTGCGCAACGCCCTGAACGCGCTGGAGGGCGAGGTCTTCGTCGCCACCCCGCGCACCTTGCATCCCGGTGCGGGCGTGGAAAGCCGATGAAGGTTCATATCCTCGACGACTGGTTCGACACCCTGCGTGGCTTGCCCTGTTTTCGCCTGCTCGACGGCCACGACGTCACGGTCTGGACCGATCACGTCGCGGATGAAGCCGCGCTGGCCGACCGTCTGCAGGACGCCGAGGCGCTGGTGCTGTTCCGCGAGCGCACCAAGGTCACCCGCGGGCTGCTGGAGCGGCTGCCGAACCTGAAGCTGATCTCGCAACGCAGCGTTTATCCGCATGTCGACGTGCCGGCCTGCACCGACCAGGGCGTGCTGCTCTGTTCCAACATGCACTCCGACACGCCATCCTACGCCGCAGCCGAGTTGACCTTTGGCTTGATTCTCGCCGCCATGCGCCAGATCCCGCAACAGATGGCCTCGGCCAAGGCCGGCACCTGGCAGATGGGCGTCGGCAAGACGCTGCGCGGCCGGACGCTGGGGCTGTATGGCTATGGCCGGATTGCCGGGGCTGTCGCGGATTACGCCCGCGCTTTCGGCATGAACGTCGTCTGGTGGGCCTCGGACGAGGGCCGCGCGCGCGCCGAAGCCGATGGTGAGACGGTGGCCGACAGCCGTGCCGCGTTTTTCGCCGACAGCGACGTTGTCTCGCTGCACGTGCGGATGAAGCCCGCGACCAAGGGCATCGTCACCGCCGAAGACCTCGCGCAGATGAAACCCGGCGCGCTCTTCGTCAACACCTCTCGCGCCGGGCTGATCGCGCCGGGCGCGCTGCTGGACGCGCTAAATGCCGGGCGACCCGGCATGGCGGCGATCGACGTCTTCGACCAAGAGCCGATGACCGATCCGTCAGACCCGCTGCTCTCGCATCCCAACCTGATCTGCACCCCGCACATCGGCTTCGTCACCGAGGACGAGTTCGACCTGCAGTTCACCGACATCTTCGAGCAGGTCAACGCCTATGCCAAGGGCGCCCCGATCCACATGATCAACCCGGAGGTCTGGACCGCCGCCGGATGATCCCGGCGACAATCGGCGCCCCGA
>NZ_JBLXEC010000040.1:0-5902 GCF_048263515.1 Marinovum sp.
TTTCCGCTCCTGTCCCAGCCGGGGATTCGATGCGGAAAACTCTAACCGAGATCGGGGGCGTTTCCGGGGATCACATCACACATTTAGCGAGGCTTGACCGGCTGGAGATGTGATGGTCGACAATGACGAGGGGAAAAAGGTCATTCGCAGCGGCATGCGTGAATGACTGAGGTGGCTGATCTGCGACGCCTCATCAGAGAAGCCACCGGTCCAACAAGGTGGACCGGAGCACGCTCGATATTTCCCGCGGTGCTGACCGCATTCATGGCGCTCCGAGCGACCTTCGGGTCAATGGCAAAATACCTACCGCAGCAGCCGTCCGTCTTTCAGCCAAGCAGCCGCATCCTTCCCGAGCTCCTCCTCTGCACGCCGCTCATACGCGTCTGAAAGGTCGTTCGGCAGCCGATCCTTCCAACGCCCGTTCGTGCCCTTGTGGATAAAACTCTGGGCACCACCCTCCCAGAACGCGCCTCCAAGCGGGACCGACGCCGCCGCGTTGCGTTTCATGTAGGCAAACGAGCAGTGCTCGATGATCCGCGCACGTGCATCTTCAGGAATGGGGAGCTCGAGAAAGGCCGCAATGCGCTCAAGCTCGCCCTCGAAGTCGCGCTTCAGATCGGCGAAATGCACCATCAGCACGTTGGGCAGGTCGCGGATGTCCCACCAGGACCGGACATTCTCCCAGAACGGCCAGAACGGCGCGCCGTCATTCTCCAGCCAGTGACGGAAATAGGTGACGGGGTCCTCGTGCGGCGGTCCGATCTCGGGGCCGACCAGGCCGGGGGTCTTGTTCAGCGCGTCATACCAGGCCTGGTTGGCGGTCGAATGGTGGTTGTGCAAGGACCAAATCACGTCACGCCCGTCGCGGCCGATATAGATGTATTTCGCCTTCGACGACATGCGCAGCGCATCGACGGGCAGATGGGTCTTGAGAAACCGGCGATGCCTCTGCGCCTCGACCTCGGGCAGTTTGATCTGCTTTGGCGGCACGCGGAGATCGAGCCAGGGCGACATTTCGGCGACGGGTAGCCCCTCGGCCCCTTTGAAGATCAACTGGCTGACGATCTGCTGCATCCAGGTCGTGCCCGACTTGGCATAGGTCGAGATCACGATGTCGTCCTCGCGGAACGTGAGGTCATTCCAGATCGTGCTGTCAAAATGGTGGTTGTGCATCTCCCGTACTTTGACGGGCGTCCGATGCTCTGTAGCGGTAATCATGACGATGTCCTTTCTGAGAATTTGCGGTGCCGCGGCAAGGCACGGCACCGCACGGGATCGGTCAGCGGTCCATGCCACGGGCGGGGAATGCGACGTGGCGAAGCAACTTCAGTCCTTCGGGTGTGTTCTTGGCAACCAACACGTATTCGCCCGGCAGCGTGGCCCCGCCCATCTCTGGCGGCAGGGTCACGGTGTAGGTGCCGGTGTAGAGCATATGGTCTCCGCCCAGCGGCACCCTGTCGTCGATTTCGGCCGTGAAATCCGCGACATCCGGAAAGGCTGCCAGGCTTTGTGCGATGCTCTCGGCTCCCTCGAAACGCCCGCCGGTCGAGGGCATATAGACCGCCGCTTCGGCAAGGTGAGGCGCAAGAGCATCGTCCTTGCCACCGAGCGCCTGGGCAAAGGCCTCGATTATTCTTGCCTCATCGGCCTGGATGGAGTCGCCAGCGGCAGGAAAGCTGAGAGCTGCCACGGCAAAGGCGGTCAGGGTTATTGTGCGAAGCATGATCTTCCTCCTATGTTTGGTTCTGCCGCTGCGCCTTGCGACGTCAGGGCCTGCACCAAGCATGATGGTGTTGACGGTTCCGGCGTAGCTCATCCGTCGCAGAACTGTCCTGCGGGAATGCAGACGGGCTTCGGGAGGAGGTCATATGTTCGACTGGGACGATATCCGGCTCTTTCTGGCGGTGGCGCAGGAGGGCTCGACGCTGGGGGCATCCAAAAGGCTGAACATCAACCAGACGACCGTGAGCCGCCGCATCCAGGCGCTGGAGCATGTCCTCGGGCTGACACTGTTCGAACGCGATCCGCGCGGCTACACCTTGACGGCACATGGCAGCGCGCTGCTTGATCTGGCAGGCCAGATGGCGGCCTCGGCGGAGACGATCCAGACCCGGGCCGAGCGGCTTTCGCGTGAGGTGTCCGGCATCATACGGCTGACGGGCAACCCGGAGGTCATGGAACATTGGGGGTTCCCCCTGCTGACGCGATTCCGCGCCAAACATCCGGACATCGAATTCGATGTCGATATCAGTTCGAACCAAGTGTCGCTGGAGAAGGGCGAGGCCGATATCGCCCTGCGCGCGGCGGACGATATTACAGGCGATACGCTGATCGCGCGGAAGCTCGCTCTTATTCCGTGGGGGGTCTATTGCAGCCGCCACTACGAACGGCAGAACGGTATGCCGCACGGCCTTGAAACATGTCAGGGTCACAAATTCGTCCTCTACAATGGCCGATTGGCTGAGGTGGTCGGTGCTGCACGTTGGCTGGCCGAACAGATCGACGAGGCGGACCGGGCGCTTCAGGTGAATTCGGTCACCGGTATGATCGGTTCGCTGCGCTCGAACGCCGGGCTCGGGCTGCTGCCCTGCGTAGCAGGCGATTTCGAGCCCGACCTCGTGCCGTGCTTCCGACACGAGAAGCTTCATCACACGCTCTGGGTCGTGGCCTCGAAAGAAGCCTATTCCCAGCCACCGATCCGCCGCTTGATGAAATTCGTCGGCGAGAACATCCCGCACGGCCCGCTCTGGGAGCCGGTCTGAGCGCTTCACGCATCTCTGCACGAACGCCGCCCGGTTCTGCATCCCGAGGGATACGTATGTCAGAGATACTCCGGCAGGCTTAGGACATCGCCGATGGTTGTCGTCGGCAGAACCAACCTATGGAGGATATCATGACCCAGTTCATTCGCAGCCTTGCCGCTTCGGTTTTTCTTGCCTTGCCTGTTGCAGCCTCAGCGCAGGACGTTCCTGTGCTGGCGGTGATCAGCCACCCGGTCGAGGACTACGGCGTCTGGCGCCAAGTCTACAATGATTTCGCCGACGAGCAGCAGGCCGGCGGGGTTATCATGGAGCAGGTCTATCAAAACCCCGCTGACCCGAACAACGTGCTCGTCCTGCACGGTTTCGAAAGCCTCGAGGCCGCCGAGGAATTTCTCACCTCCGACAAGCTGAAATCGGCGATGGAAGGCGCAGGCGTCGCGGCGCCGCCTGCCGTAAAGGTCGTGACCCGGGCTGACTGATTGACGTCGACGCTCCGCGAGATCTGTCTTGCGGAGCGTCAGGTCTTTTCCGAGCACGGTTGCCTGCTCCCGCGCTCGAAGAATCGACTGGTAGAAGAATCGTTCAAACCTGCCATTTGCCTGGATTGTGATCGAAAGTCAGCCAAGGGCCGTCTTTAATGGCGGCCCAAAGCGTTAAATTTCAATGGCCTCTGCGATCGCGAGAGCATCCTCAAGCTCAACGCCGAGATATCTGACAGTGCTGTCCATCTTGGTATGACCCAACAGCAGCTGGACAGCACGCAGATTGCCCGTCTTCTTGTAAATTTGTGTCACCTTGGTGCGACGCATGGAGTGTGTCCCGTAAGCGCTTGCTTCAAGCCCTATCGATGTGACCCAGTCGCGGACGATCCGGGCATACTGGCGGGTGGATATGTGGAGGCGTTCGTGAAATCGGCCTGGCCAAAGATATTCGGAGCCGACCATCAGCGGATCTTTCGTCCGTCTATCAGGAGACACCCGCGTGCCCTCTGAGATTTCGAAACGGACAGCTTTCAGCGTCTTGCTTTGCAGAACCGACGTGCGTTCCTTGATTTGGTCGGATGCCAAGACATCCACGACCTTCATCCTGACCAGATCGCAACCGCGCAGCTTGCTGTCGATGGCCAGATTGAAGAGCGCCAGATCGCGATGGTTCTCGGCCAACTCCAACCGAACTCTGATTGCCCATACGTGTTTTGGCTTCAAAGGCCGTTTCTGACCGACGATGCGACCTTTGTTCCAAGCTGGGCGCAGCGCGCGAATGGCAGGAAAGTTCGCGATTTCCATGACTGATTCTCCGATCCGCCACGCCCTCCCAAAACGACAACCCGACGTTGACCATTGTAGCATATCACGGGACGACGCACCGCATCCGAGGTCGGCTTGGAGCCAAACTGTCTCCTCTGCTCGCAGATGGGTTCGCAGTTGCCGCATAGGTATGCCCATCGCGACCGGCCCTGAGCCGCCGCTCGTCACCAGTCGTGTTTTCGCAGTGCGGCTCGTCGAACCAGCCGTTCGCCGCGGGTCCAAGAACTTGGCGACGTCAGCCGATCCCTATGCGGTGAACCAAGCTTGCCCGCGTGATTACCGTGAGGATCGGCCGATGGTTCGAGGCGAAAACTTGTGACATGTTACGCACATGGAAGATTTGCACCGAACGGTCAGGCTGCTCTACACCGGTCACAGCCAACGCGCCCGGCGCTTTCGCTATGGGCTGATCGTTTTCGATGCGCTTACGATCGTCTATTTCATCGCAACCGCGGCGATGCCCTACACACCGATAACGTCAGCTTTGAACACTGGGCTCGGCCTGCTCATACTTCTGGACCTCGCGGCCCGGCTCTGGATTTCCGATAACCTGCGCCGGGAACTCGCGCGCATCTACACCCTTGCCGATTTCGTCGTCGTTCTGTCCCTGCTCCTGGCCCCGTTCATCACCGAGAGCTTCGCATTCCTTCGCGTGCTGCGTGGCCTGCGGCTGATCCATGCCTATCACCTCCTGCGTGACCTGCGGCGCGAGAGCCTGTACTTCCGAAGGCACGAAGACGCCATCCTCGCTGCGGTCAATCTGTTTGTCTTTATCTTCGTGACGACGTCGCTCGTTTTCATGCTCGCCTTCGATGACTCCCGGGGCATCGCCGCATATGTCGACGCGCTCTATTTCACAGTTGCGACGCTGACGACGACGGGCTTTGGCGACATCACGATGACGACAACCGGCGGAAAGCTCTTATCCGTGTTCATCATGGTCGTGGGCGTCGCGCTTTTTGTGCAGTTGGCCCGCGCCATCTTCCAGCCCTCCAAGATCAAGCATAAATGCCCGGAATGCGGACTGAACCGCCATGAAACGGACGCGATTCACTGTAAACATTGTGGTGAGACGTTGAAAATTGAGACGGAGGGAGGCACTGGAACCTGAACCCCGCCAGCGTTTTCCGATCATCTTGTTACCCGGTCGGGGGCCGCATTGGCGTCGATATCCCCCTTTTAGGGTGGATGTACGATCGATAGGGCTTGAAGCAAGCGCTTACGGGACACACTCCATGCGTCGCACCAAGGTGACACAGATTTACAATAAGACGGGCAACCTGCGTGCCGTCCAGATGCTGCTGGGGCATACCAAGATGGACAGCACTGTCAGATATCTCGGCGTCGAGCTTGAGGATGCTCTCGCGATCGCAAAGGCCTTGGAAATTTAACGAATTGGGCCGCCATCAAAGACGGCCCGATCCGGACTGTCACCGGCGCGGCAATCGCTGCGATGCAGTTTCTCCGAACCGGTCATCCACGGCATCGCACGGCGCGGCCTTGAAGACGAAGGTCGGCAGTGCGGACCTTCCTGCCGTTCGCAGCAAACCCTCGATCTTCTCCGCAGGAGCGGGAGGTCTTGCTGGAAGGGGCGGATTGCTGACATTCGCCGCGCCCGCAAACAGGAATGGGAAACCCAAAGAGAGCGGACGTTCGAGGCCGCACCTCAGTGCCTTGCGATATGCAACCGCAGTGAACCTTATAAATAGGCCCGAGTGTCGAGTATTGGACCCTGTGGTCGATGGTTGCGTTGTGCTAGGGTCAGGATTCATAACCAATAGATGACGAGAGCCGCGAGCGCGATGGCAGAGAGGAACACCTTGGGGCAGCGGT
>NZ_JBLXEC010000041.1:0-5731 GCF_048263515.1 Marinovum sp.
GATCGCTCATGTCACCGCTCCTTTTCGGAACCGTGAATCACGCTGCGCCATAGAAATCAATGCATCCTGAGCCTAGAGGAAGCAAAAAAAATCCTTAACTCACAGGACTGGACAGCCACTACGGTCCAGTTTCAGACTTGTGTCGCTGCCGTAAAGGACGAACATGATCAGGTTTGCCACTTCCTAGGTATGGGACCTGCAATAACCAATCTTTCGGCTTCAGATATTCGCGATTGGCCTGTCTTCCGAACCGCTCGCACTAACGAGCACGTAATCTCCAAATTCGAAGAAGTATATGGTGAGCCTCTTTTTCAACCAGAACAGCTAGAATTACAAGAAGGTGTCGACGAAGGAGCCGAAAACGCGCGCGAGATTTCATAGGTCCAAAGTTTATCAAGGCTGTGCCTATCCATCGTGACGTGGCTTGCACGTAGGTTTACTGGACTGCGAATTCAGGTGTTCAACGCTGCCCTCACACCACCCCCAAAAACCGCTCCGGCAGCACCATCACCCGATCGCTCTCCTCGCGGTCGAACTGCCAGAACCCGGTGTCGCCGCGCGGCTTCCAGCTGCGGTGCATCCCCCGCCGCACGCCGGTCAGGTCGAAGGGCGCGGCCGGCGCGGCGCTGAAGGCCTCGAACACCGCCCGGTCCTCGCCCCGCGCCTCGGCGAACCAGTGCCGCCCGATCGAGGCCTGTTTGACCGGGGCCCCCACCGCCTCGGTCACCGCATTGCGGTGGTTCATCACCTCGACGTAGGTGCCGAAGTCGCAGAACTTCAGGTGCAGCAGCAGCAGTTCGTCCGGCGTGTGCAGCTTGTCGGCCTGGGTGAAATGCCCGCCCCGCGCGATCTTGACGCCCTGTGACACCACGCAGGGTTTGGAATAATGCGGCGCCAGGCGGACGTGGCGACGGGGCCCGAGGATGTGATCCCCGATCGGCGCGGGTTCCTCCGCCACCCGGTGCACCACCTCGAGCCCCACCGGCGTCAGCACCCGCCGCAGCGGCTGGTCGCGCAGGAAGTCGAGCAGCGAGACCCCGGCGGCGGGATCGACCACCACCAGCTCGTCGACATCGCCCACGATCACGTGGTCGTAGTAGCAGCGCAGCCCCTGCACCAGGTTGTTGAGCAGCCGCCAGCGCTTCATGTCGAAATTGGGATGCGGGTCGCCGGGGATGCCGATGATGTTGCAGCCCTCGGCCAGGCGCGCCACCTCTTCGCCGCGGCCATGGTTGATGATGGTGCAGTTCTCGCGGCCCAGCGCCTCGCCGTAGTGCCTGAGCCAGGCCTTGAGGAAGAAGGCATCGTCACGCACCATGGTCAGCGCGGCGGCGGTTGTCTGCATGTCACTTGTCCTGCTCTTGCGCGGGTCTATGTGCCCGGTTACCACTTGGCGAAAGAATAACCGGTAATCCCCTGATGCGCGACACAATCCTCACCGATCTGGCCCGCACCGGCTGGGCCATCCGCCACAGCGGCCCGGCACCCAAGCGGTTCCAGGTGATGGGCGAACGCTCGTCCGGGACGAATTTCGTCAAGCGGCTGATCGACGGCAACACCTGGCTGGGCAATTCCGAGGCGCTGGGCTGGAAACACGGCGTGCCCCTGATGCTGGCGATCCCGGCGGATTTCACCGTGGTCTGCGTGGTGCGCGCGGCGGATGCCTGGGCGCTGTCGATGCACGCCAAGCCCTGGCACACCCGGCCGCCGATGCAGGCGCTTGGCTTTTCGCAGTTCATCCGCGCGCCCTGGGACACCCGGATCGACCGGCCGCGCTATTTCCCCTGGGCCGATGCACCGGAATACCGCGGCCAGCCGCTGCAGGCCGACCGTCACCCGGTGACCGGCGCGATGTTCCGCGACCTGTTCGAGCTGCGTTCGGTCAAGATGGCGACGCTGCTCAGCTATGCGATCCGCCACAATTCCTGCGTCTTTCTGCGGATGGAGGCGGCGCAGGAGGCGCCCGAAGCCTTCCTCAACGACCTGCAGGACACGCTGGGCCTGCCTGCCACCGAGAGCGCCTACAAGCCGGTCACCAAGCGCCTTGGCGCCAAGTTCAAGCCCTCGGTGATGACCCGCCCCGAGACGCCCGCCGAAATGCCGGCAGAAGACCGCGCCTGGATGCGCACGCGGCTCGATCTCGGGATCGAAGAGGCGATGGGCTATACGTACTGACAGGGTTGCGTGACCGTAAGTGACGGTTTTCCCCCGGACCCGAGGGGTCCGGCATGGCGGTGATCGTTCACCGAAACGAGCACGAAGGGGGAAAGTGGCGCGGTTGACGGGGCTCGAACCCGCGACCCCCGGCGTGACAGGCCGGTACTCTAACCAACTGAGCTACAACCGCGCGTGAGGGGCTGATTAAGGAATACCGGCGGGGGCGTCAATCACAAAAACCGGGTTTTTCGAGATGTTTTTTCCGGGCGGGATTTTGGCGGGGATGTGCTGTGCGGCATCGGCCCTCGGGAGTGGATTTACCGGGGTCCCGGAGGATCGTCGAAGGTTCCACCTCAGGCCACCACTGCGCCCTTCCCGTCCTGGGCTTGTCCCGGGACCTCATGGACTGCGCCTGAGGTGAGGCCCCGGATCAGGTCCGGGGCGGGTATTGCCCGGGACCGTACCGGAGTGCCTGGATGCGCTGAGGAATGGTCAGGCCAAAATGCACGAAGCGCAGCCGGAGGTTGCGCAGCGCGTGCGATATTTCCGGAAGAGAGGGAAAATGGCGCGGTTGACGGGGCTCGAACCCGCGACCCCCGGCGTGACAGGCCGGTACTCTAACCAACTGAGCTACAACCGCGCGTTTGGGCTGATTAGGATATGGCGCGACCGGCGTCAAGCGGGTTGGCGGGATATTTTCCAGCTTTTTCATCGTGTCGTCAGGGGAGGTTCCGAGACAGGTTTTCCGCCCTGCCCCGGCGCTCGAAACCAGCCGCCTTCTGGCTGCGGTCAAGCCCCGCCATGGCGAGCGCAGGGCCCGCCAAGGGCGGCAACGTTGCCTGCATTGGCGCGGACAAAGGAGGGGACCATGGGAGGGATGGTGGCGCGGCTAACCAGCCAGCCTCGGAGCCGAGAGGCCGAACAAGGCCCAGCGTATCACCGGCGGCTGCTTCGACCAGCACGGCCTATCGCGGCGGCTGCCTGAAGAGATCAGGACGGGCGTTCAAGTCGCATTGCCCGAATAAGAGATCAGGTCGGACAGCGTCAGGGTGCCGTCCTTGCGTTCGAAGGTCCGGATGTAATCGACCATGGTGTGCGAATGCTCCCGCATCATGCCTTCGGCGCGCACCGCGTCACCGGCCTTGATCGACTCGTAAAGCACCTGGTGCTGGGCATTGCCGATCGACAGGCGAAACAGGGCGCGGGTGACGTCGGACGTGCGGTCGAACACCATCGAGCCCGCCGCCAGCATCGGCAAGTGGCTGATCTGTTCGCAGGCATAGCTGACGTAATCGTTGCCGCAGGCGCCGAGGATCGTCGCGTGGAACACCTTGTTCGAGGCCTGGGCGCGGCGCTTGGCGTCATCGTCGAGCACGCCCTCGGAGATGACCGCCTCGATCCCTGCAATGGCCTCGGCCATATGCGGCAGGAACTGCGCGCGGCCCTCGGATTGCGCCATCAGCCGGGCGGCGAGGCTTTCCAGATGCCCCCTGACCTGAACGGCCTGAAGGATTTCTTCGACCGTCGGGCTGAAGACCGTGTAACCCCGCCCCTCGCCGCGACGAATGAGCCGCTCGCGTTCCAGCAGGCGCAGGGCAAGCCGGATCGGTGTGCGCGACACTTCGTAGATCTCGCACAGGCGCGCCTCGGAGAGCCGTTCGCCCTGCTCGAATGTGCCCATGATGATGTCTTCGCGAATGCGCGCGGCAAGTTCGGTGTCAATCGATTCCATGCTTCTTCTTCCTCCGTTGGGATCCCAAAGTCAAGAAAAACAGCCCCTTCGCGCCACGGAAAGGGATCCCAAACCCCTCAAGCGTGGCGAAATTAGCCAATAGTTCGATGTAGAGGGTTGATTTGGGATCCCGAAATGGCGTTAATAGCAAGCACAGGCGGCAAAACTGGCAGATTCGACCGGGCACGGCCCGAAACAGGATCCCGGACGCGCTGCCAGGTGTCTGAATTGGGAGGTAACAGATGACGATACTCGGATTTTCACGCGCCGCGGCCCTTGCTGCCAGCTTCGGCTTCATGGCCCAGACGGCGACCGCCGAAGAGCTGAGCGTGGCGACCTTCGTGCCACCGCAGCACCATACCAACACGGGGATGTTTGCCTGGTTTGCCAAGGAGATCGAGGACCGCTCCGGCGGCAGCCTGACGATGAAGCTCTACCCGGCAGGCCAGCTTGGCGCCGGCCCGGTCCAGCAATACAAGCGCGCCGTCGAAGGCGTGGCCGACATCACCTTCGGCGTGGTCAGCTACACCCCGGCCCTCTTTCCCAAGACCATGCTCGGGATCCTGCCGGGCACCTCGGACACCGCCGATGCCTCGACCCGCGCAATCTGGTCGATCTTTGACGAACACCTCGCCGATGAATTCGCCGACGTGAAGGTGCTGGCGGTCGGCACCGTGGCCGGCAACCTCTTTGCCGCCACCCGCGACGTCTCGACCATGGAGGGGCTCAAGGGCGCCAAGCTGGTGCCTTACGCCGCCATGACCACCCCGATCGTCGAGGCGCTGGGCGCGGTGCCGGTGCAGATGCCGGTGACCGAGATGTACACCGGCCTGTCGACCGGCACGATCGACGCCGCCATGGCGTCCTACAACAACATCACCCCGCCCTGGAACTTCTGGGACGTCTCCAACCACATTGTCGAGAACGTGCCGGTCAGCTTTGCGGTGACCTTCGCGGTGATGAACCGCGAGAAATACCAGAGCCTGTCAGACGAGCACCGGGCAATCATCGACGAGCTGGCCGGCCTGCCGATGTCGCTGGAACTGGCCAAATCCTTTGATGGAGCCGACGAACGCTCCAAGGCGATGATCGCCGAGGCCGGTGACAAGGGCTATGAATGGCACGTCGTCTCTGACGCCGAGCGCGCCAAGTTGGACGCGGCGGTGGCCGAGGGGCTCGAAGCGATCTTTGCCGATTACGAAAGCCGCGGCATTCCCGAGGCCCGCGAAATCTACCAGGCGCTGAACCCGTAGCGGCCCCGTCTGCCCTGCCCCCAACCTGACCGCTGGTCCGGCGCCACCTCCCGGCGCCGGGGCGCCCCCTCACACTGCGAGCCGGAGACCTTGCCCATGGTCGTCATCACCCCCACCAACAAGGCCGTCGAAACCCTGGACGGGCTGCACCTCTATCACGGCGATATCTCGAATTGCTCGATGCGGGTCCGCATGACCCTGATCGAGAAAGGACTGGACTGGACCAGCCACCATATCGACCTGGAGAAGAAAGAGAACATTTCCGACGAGTACTTCGGGATCAACCCCAACGGTCTGGTACCGACGCTGGTGCATGACGGTGTCGTGCACATCGAGTCGAACGACATCATCGACTATATCGACGCCACCTTCCCCGCGCCCTCGCTGCGCCCGGCAGAGGCCGGGAGCGAAGCCGAGATGCTGGAATGGCTGCGTCTTGCGGCCTCGATCCACGTGCCGGCGATCAAGCCCTATGTCTACGCCAACAATTGCAGATCGACTTCGGGCAACGGCGGGTCGAAATCGGCGGCGCGCCGCGGCTGGTGTCGTTCTTCGTGGCGACGCTTGGCTATTCCCGTCGCATCCACGT
>NZ_JBLXEC010000042.1:0-5456 GCF_048263515.1 Marinovum sp.
CCCTCCACTTGGTTCCTATGGAACCATCATGGCATACGAGATGCCGCTGGGTGGGGGCATCCACCGCATCAGTTCAGACCTCACCGACAGAGCTGCTGCGTCAGGAGTTTGCCATGAAAGCAAGGCCTCCCGACGCTTATGGGAGAAACAGACGTGGTCGGATCGCTCTCTGCCGATTACAAGTTCCAGATATCCAACGTCACATCATCAAAGCGGAAGTATTCCACGTCGACCAGGCGGTCGGTGCCATCCGCACCCGTCACGGTCACCTCGTTGCCCGAACGCGTCAGCGTGTAGTCGGCCGCATTGCCGTCGAACAGCGCATAGTCCGAGCCGCCGCCGCCGTCGATGACGTCATCGCCGAGACCGCCCTTGAGGTAGTCCACCCCGCCGTAGCCGAAGATGAAGTCGTCACCCTCGAGCCCGTTGAGCTGGTTGCGCCCCAAGGAGCCGCGCAGCTCGTCGTCGAAGCGCGAGCCCACAAGGTTCTCGATCTCGAAGTAGAGATCGCGCGCCGCCACCCCGCCGGAGCCGTAACCGGTTTCCTGGCCGTTGACGCGGGCGCCGTTCGACAGGTTGGCGATGATCCCGGCGCCGGCGTTGTAATAGGTCACCGTGTCGATGCCGTCGCCGCCGAAATAGCGCTCGCGCCCGCCCTCGGAGGAGACGAACCAGTCGTAGTCGCCCAAGCCCCGGAAGTCGTTCTCGCCGTCGTCGCCGTAGAACACGTCCTGCCGGCCCGAGCCGGTGATCCGCTCGATCGAGGTCAGGTCGAGCCCCGCCGCCAGCCCGGTGTTGTTGGCCGGATTGGCGAGGTCGACGACCAGGCCAGAGGCCTGCGTGCCCGAGGGCGGCAGGCCGTTCGAGGAGAAGATGTCGGCCACCACATTCGCCGCCGAGGACTGGTAGTCGAGGAAGGACAGCATGTCCTGGCCGGTGCCGCCGTCGATGGTGTCATTGCCCTCGGTGGCGATGAACCAGTCGTAGTCACCGAGGCCGCGCAGCTCGTTGTCGCCGGCATCGCCCTTGATCCGGTCGGCAAAGACGGTGCCGGTGACGCGCTCGACATTGCTCAGTTGCAGCTGTTCAGAGCCGTCATGGTTGACCCCGGTGCCGGCCGAGAGGTCGATGTCGAGGCGGTACTCGACATTGGTCCGCCCGGGGGTGTTGGGCAGGTTGTAGAACGACACCATGTCGTGACCTTCGCCGCCGTCGATGGTGTCGGCCCCCCCACCCGGATTGATCCAGTCATTGCCACCGAGCGCTTCAAAAATTTCCTCCCTGGTCGATCCGGTCATAAGGTTGGCGTTGCCGTCTCCGGTGTAAGTGGGTGCAGAATATAGCGCACTGGTCTGCGAATAGCTGAGAATGGCGTCGAGAAACTGGAAATGTTCGATGTCGGCAGCTACGAAATCGACCCCGAGTTCAGAAGTCAGTTGCAGCCCGCCCAAGACCAGCTGCGCAGTGACAGTATCACTAGTCACATCGAAGACAGCTGTGTCCTCATCCGATCCCCCCACCAGGGTATCGTCTCCCGCGCCTCCGCGCAGAACATCCCTGCCGCTCCCGCCGTTCAATTGGTCACTGCCTGCACCAGCGTCGAACGTGTCGTTGCCGTTTCCGCCGCTAAGCACGTCGTCGCCACTGGCGGTGATCAAATGGTAGTTCTCTACGTTCTCGAATGAGATTTCGTGGCTGTTGTCGCCGGTTCGTACCCTATAGTCCGAAGTGCGGCCCCAAGAGGCGTGGATGTCCGTCGAAAACCCCGTGAAATTCACGACAGCTGTGTCCTCGCCGCTATTGGCGTCCCAAGTGTAACTCCCCTCGCCGATGCCAGCCCCGAGGATCAACGCCAGCCGGTCATCGCCGCTGCCGGTTGTCAGAGACGCTAACCGTTCGATTCCAGTGACAGTTGTATCGTCCGCCAGCGCAAAAGATGCACTACCGCTGCGATTGTCAAATGTGACGTTTTGCGCCGTCGGCGTGCTACCACGAAAAAGCTCTAACTCATCTGTTCCGTCCCCCCCCGTCAATTGCGTCAACGAAGGCCGATGCAATATAATCGTTTCCGGTGCCCCCGCTTAGAACATTAAAGCCATAGCCGCCATAAAGGAGGTCGTCGCCGTCGCCCCCAAAGATCGTGTCGTTGCCGTCGCCACCATCAAGCCAGTCCGGTCCCCCGTTTCCCAATAACAGATTATCTCCATTTAAGGCAGAAGACTCGTCAGCATAATCGCTTCCAATTAAAACGATGTTCTCGACGCCGATCAAATCTGTGGTGGAGCGCTGCCCGGATGTGTACTCATAAGTTTGTATCCGCGTGCCTCCCCCCACTCCTAAGTAATTCTCCATCCAAGTCGCGACGGCTTGGCCTGAGAAGTCCACGATTGCGGTGTCTTCACCGCCGGGATCAGAGAAAGAAAAGGTACCCGGGGAAATCGGAACCAGGACCCAATCGTCGCCGCTCGTGAATGACGTTTGCGTCGGATGATCATCGTCAATGATCGTGAAGGTTGCCGCGGCGAGGTATTGTGTGACGTCCGCATCCGGGATCATCTGCGCAATTAAGCCGAAGGATTCCGGCACCTCGGATTGAGCGTCATCAGATATGTCAATCGTTATGGATTCAGATTGTCTGCCGGCTGGGATGAACAGCGGTTGATCAACCAGGAAGGTATAATCGCCGTTGTTGGCAGACCCATGCACAACCGTGGTGCTGACGTAGATCGTCTGATCGAATGCCGAATCTGGCCGTGTTAGGGTGAATGTAGCGCTGCCGTCGGCTTCGCCAAACTGCGCAGAATTGGGCGTAATCGACCAACTGAAGGGTGATCCGCAGTGGACGATGTGAGCGTCTGCCGTAGTACTCGCGGCATCCAGGATCAAATCGATCCTTGCGCCTTCAGGCAACGCCGCAAAGGATGCGGCCGTTTGCCACCCTAGCGCTGCGCCCGCACCGCCAGGATCAACCTCCAGCAAGACGCTTCGCCTGCCGATATCAAAACGTGTGCGCACCAGGCTGGCGACACTTTCTCCCGCCCCGCCTGCCCAAGCCACAGAGGCAAGTGAAGACGCGTCGACCACGTCGCTTTCGACTGCAGAATAACTACCGAAATTTCCGGTTCTATAGTCCTCGATCGTATCACCATCGTCCGCAACGAAGACATCATTCCCCGGCCCACCCCAGAGTCTGTCGAGTCCGCTGCCCCCGTTCAACGTGTCGTCGTCTCCATCGCCGAAAAGACGATCGTTACCACCTTCACCCAGCAATTCGTCGTTGTGGCCTCCCCCCCAAAGATCGTCATTCTCAGAACCGCCAATGAGCCTGTCGTTTCCCGAACCGCCAGAGAGAGAGTCTCTCCCGCCACCGCCATGCAATTCGTCACCGTCAGCTCCCCCATCCAAAAGATCGTTGCCGTTGCCGCCGCGGAGGACGTCCGCGCCTTCAAGCCCAAGAATAAAATCGTCGCCGACGCCGCCCTGAAGCGCCGCAAACTGGACACCGTTGTCGCCAGCACTCGTTTCATCCCACAGCGCCCCATAGAACGGCTTGCCATGACCCATGATTATGCTCGTGCCGGGTTGATAGAATTCCTTTAGAGGCGAATCACTTAGCGCTTGAAGGTTGTTGAAGTAGAGATTGGGATTGTGCCGCAGGCCGAAACCTCTGACAAAGTATGCGCTATTAAAATAACTGACATCGATATTGTCATGATTTGGGAGGTCAATGTCTATGAAGCCTGAGGAACGGTCAAAGCCGATATTATTCTCCAGAACGGAATTCGGAGTAAGGAATCGTAATAAGTCAACTCCATCTCCTAGCAGTCCTGGAGATCCGTCTTTTTGAGGATGAGTCACTCGATCCAACGAATTTGAGACGCCAAGAAACCATTCCGGCGAGTTGACCCCGGTAATTTCGTCGCGAAAAAAGTGGCCGCCCCAGTTAATATCAGCAACTTCATAGTTGATCCGGGTCAGGAGATCGGCAATTTTTCTGTCAAAGCCAGCTGACCCGACGGAGACAACTTTTAGTTCAAGATCTGGAATAAATTCGAACTGTACAGAGTCAGACACTGCAAACACATCAGCCATTGTGCCGCCCAGGCTATGCCCACTAACAATGAACCTCTCAATCTTCTCGGTGATCGCATCATTTGAGTTCGTATCGATAATGTACTCTCTAGCGGCTTCGATCAGGGGTCGAAACGCCTCATAGTGCGCAATAATCCCCCGATACTCGAACGTTTGCCCATGGAAAAAAGCCGGTAGACCATTGACTAATCTAGCGTCATGACTATCGGTTCCCCTGAATGACAGCATCAGTGTATTGGCGCCTCCAACATTAGCTGTCGCTAGTATTGCCTGAGCTGTTTCTTGATCAATAGGTTCCCCAGGAAGATTGGGCCTCGCGATAAAGAGGCCGGCTTCGTTAAACCTGTGGCGATATGGATCGAGGGTGATACTAAGGTGGTCATCAGTGAGAACAGTAATCTCGTTTCCGAACTCCAGTTCGAGACCACCCAGTGGATCATCCGGGGTGTTATTGTCATCAGGTGTGCCAGTCTTGTACGCCTCGAGAGCGCCTAACATCCCCCAACGCATGATATCAAAGTCACTTATCGGCGCATGACGAGGATCACTCGAGGTGATTGGCGCAGTAGAACTCACGAATTCTGTGAATTCCGGAAGTTCTTGGTTTGCGAGTGGTGAATCCAGGAAATCGATGAAGCCGAGCAGCGTGCCGCCGTCGTCGAAGCCTTCCGCGATCTGATAGTCGGGGAAGCTGACGCCATTGCCATTGGTGTAGCTCCCCAGTGTCTCACCGATGTTTAGGTGCAGATGCGTGCCGGTCCGCACCCCGGTGTTTCCGACTGAACCGATGATCTGGCCGGAAACGACCTCATCGCCAATCGACAGCGGCACCGAATCCTGCGCCAAGTGGAGATAGCTGGAGTAAGGAGTAAAAGGTCTGCCCCTCTAGGTCATGCGCAATTGTCACTACGTTGCCGAGCGCACCGGGTGGTCCTAGTGACGGGTCGCGTGGGCCCGCATCCGTCAAACCGCCGTAGAGACTGCTTGCCGCGGTTCCGTCCGGAACGCCCTCTTCAACGAAGACAACCGTTCCGTCCGCCACCGCAAGCACATTTGCATTTAAAATTGATCCCGATGGAAGAGTGAAATCCCATCCATAGTACAGATCGCCGTCGTGGCTAGTTGTTCCAGCCGGAGCTTGAGTGACTTGAAGCCTCAATCCGGTTGCAAAAGGCGTGCCGAGTGATATCGGCGAAGTAATCATTTCCTGCCCTTCCTAAAATTTGTAAGTCCAGACTACGTTCCGTTGGTTGCTGAACAAACAAAAAAAGAATCGCGTGGTGAAAGCAGGCTGCTGAAAAACTCTGACCTCGACGCTTATCAAGAAACATGATTCATCGCCACCACGGCAGGGACGGAGGTGG